>NZ_JBKQGX010000002.1:0-401900 GCF_050487245.1 Alcaligenes sp. Me129 | reverse complement strand
AGACGGGAATTATTATTTTTAAAGGAGTCCCGATTTATGGCCAAAGAAGAGCTACTTGAAATGCAAGGTTCCGTCACCGAAATCCTGCCTGACTCGCGCTTTCGTGTCACCCTGGACAACGGTCACGCCGTTATCGCCTACACCGGCGGTAAAATGCGCAAGCACCATATCCGTATTCTGGCTGGCGACAGCGTCACCCTGGAAATGTCGCCCTACGACCTGAGCAAAGGTCGCATTATCTTCCGCCACCTGCCCAAGCGTATTGGCGCGCCGACCTCTGCCCCTCGTCGCACTCCCCACCGCCGTTAAGACATATCGCCACACCCCTGTCACAATTAGATGCAAAGATAGGCGCGCCTGACAGGGGTGCGACAAGAGCCATCAGCGCTCGGGCGCACCCCACATCTTGTGGGAGTCGCCTTGAAAAAATTACTGACGCTCAAAACTGGCTTCATCGCCTATTTTGCAATTCTGAGCCTGTTTCTAATCCTGATGCTGATTGCCCTGCAACATTTGAGCAGCAGCATCGAACAGCGCAAGCATCTGGAAGCCCAGCGCCATCAAACGACGGCGCTTAGCAAAGACTTCAAACGCATCAGCGAATTGCTCAGCCGTCAGGCCATCGCGTTTGTCTCCAGCGAGCAGATCGAATTTCAGGAAAACTTCCGCCACCTCCTGGCGGTGTTTACCGGTGTCCAGCCGGATCAGGACGGCGTCGCCCTGGCGATGCTGGACCGCTTCAGGGATCTGGAGCTGGAGCCGGCTGAACAGGACCTGCTGCGCTCTGCTTATGAACAGACCCTGGCACTCAGCCAGGTTCAGTCCGAAGCCATTCAAACCGCCAGCGGCCAGTTTGAAGATGGCAACGGCGCTATCCGTATCGCCCTGCCCAATGCCTTGATGGCCAAAGTGCTGGTGTTCAGCCAGCAATACATTCAAGCCTCGGCCCAAATCACCAACACACTGGATCAGTTCGAGCACCAGTTCAGCGAGCGCCTGGACAGTTCCCTGGATCTGGCTGGTCGTAGCAGCGACCGTGCGTTCAGCCTGGCATTAGCGGCACTGGCCCTGTTCTTCATGGCCAGCACCATTGCGCTACGCCTCTTGTATCGCTCCATCAAGCAGCCGCTGGATCAAGGGGCTAATCTGGCCAAGGAACTGGCCCAGGGCAAGCTCAATGCGCAGCTCAGCGTGCGTCGCCATGATGAGTTCGGGACCTTGCTTACAGCACTCAATGGCATCGGCCAGGGCGTACAAACCGTAGTGCATCAGATCCGCGAACAAACCGGCCTGATACGCGACGGCTCGCATGCCATTGTGCTGGGTAGCCAGAACCTGAGCGAGCAAATTCTGGATCAATCCGCCGAACTGAATCAGACCGTCAAGGCCATGAATCAACTGGCTGACACCGTGCGCCAGAACGCGGAGCAGGCCCAAACCGCCGATCATCTGGCGCAAGACACCTCCAGCCAGGTGGCCCAGGGCAATCAAGCGGTACACAGCCTGCTCGATACCATCGACGCAATTGCCGACAGCTCGAACAAAATGAGCGAGATCACCAAACTGATCCGCAACATTGCCTTCCAGACCAATATCCTGGCCCTGAATGCCGCGGTGGAAGCCGCCCGCGCCGGAGTCCATGGTCATGGCTTTGCGGTTGTTGCTGCCGAAGTGCGCAACCTGGCTTTGCGCTCCACCGACGCCTTGCAACAGATTTCCACCCTGATTTCCAGCTCAGTCGAACAAACCGAGCAAAGCTCGGCTGCCGCCCGAGGTATGGCGCAAGTCATGGCCAACACACAACACAAGGTCAATGAAATGCGCAGCATTGTGGCCGATATTGCCCAAGCCTCTCAGGAGCAGGCGACGCATATCGACTACGTGAACCAGGTCATGACGCGCCTGGACCAGCAAGGCCAGTCCAACCGCCAACTGCTTGAACACAGCGCCCACACCGCTCAGGAGCAGCTGGAGCAAACCACTTTGCTGGCCCAGGTGGTGGCGCATTTCAGCCTGGATAGCGATCTTTCCCAGCCCGATGCTCCCGCCCTGCCCGCCGCCCCCACGCAGCCTTCTTACCGATCCGTGTCCGCCTATCGCACAGCCACGTGCACAATGTCCGGTTCCTGAGCGGCCAATACGTGCCATAGACCTCCGATAAGGGTAAAATCGGAAGTTTGCCGCGCGCCGCCTTGCTGGCTGGCGTGGGTGGCACATCAAATATAGGAAAGCCGCTGAATCATGGAATCGGAACGACTTAATCAACTGGAAGCCCGCCTTGCCGATTATTCGGAGCGGGAAAATGCCTTACGGAGGTATCTTTGACTACGATGACAAAGCTCATCGTTTGCACGTAGTCAATGCCGAACTCGAGGATCCCAACGTCTGGAACGATCCTCAGCACGCTCAGGATCTGGGCCGCGAAAAGAAAAGTCTGGAAAACGTGGTGCATGTGCTGGACGCCTTGCACACGGGTTTGAAAGATTCGCAGGACCTGTTTGAGCTTGCCGCGATGGACGATGACGATGCCACTATCGCCGCCATCGAAGAAGATTGTGCCGCCATGGCCAGCCGTATTGAAGAGCTGGAATTCCGCCGCATGTTCTCCAACCCTGCCGACCCGCTGAATTGCTTTATGGATATTCAGGCCGGTGCGGGTGGTACCGAAGCCCAGGACTGGGCCTCCATGCTGCTACGCATGTATGTGCGTTATGCCGAACACAAGGGCTTCAAGGCTGAGATCCTGGAACAGTCTGACGGCGACGTGGCGGGTATCAAATCGGCCTCCATCAAGATTGAAGGCGATTACGCCTACGGTTTTCTGCGCACTGAAACCGGCGTGCACCGTCTGGTTCGCAAAAGTCCCTTTGACTCCTCCAACGGCCGCCACACGTCTTTCACCAGCGTGTTCGTCTACCCGGAAATCGACGACTCCTTTGAAGTCGAAATCAACCCGGCCGACTTGCGTATCGACACTTACCGCGCCAGTGGTGCCGGTGGTCAGCACATTAACAAAACCGACTCGGCCGTTCGTATCACGCACGAACCCAGCGGCATTGTGGTGCAGTGTCAGAACGACCGCTCGCAGCACCGTAACCGTGCCGAAGCCATGCAGATGCTGAAATCCCGCCTGTACGAGCTGGAAATGCGCAACCGCATGGCCGAGCAGCAGAAACTGGAAGACTCCAAGAGCGATGTGGGTTGGGGTCACCAGATCCGTTCCTACGTGCTGGACCAAAGCCGCATCAAGGACTTGCGTACCAACTACGAAAGCTCCAATACCCAGAAGATTCTGGATGGCGACCTGGATGCCTTTATTCAAGCCAGCCTGAAACAAGGTATTTAATATGCACACTTCCACGCTGACTGTTCTAAGCGGTGCCTCTCGCGGTCTGGGCTTGTCCCTGGCACGTCAGGCACTGGCCGCTGGCCATCAGTTGATCACTTTGGCCCGCAGCGAACTGCAACTGGATGCGCCCCAAGGGGCTCATCAACATCTGCAAGTGGATCTGGCCAGCGCGGAAGGCGCACAACAGGCTGCCAAGGCTCTGCAAGCCTTGATCAGCCAGACACAGGCTCAACGCTACGTCCTCATTAATAATGCGGGCACGGTTGATCCCGTTGGGCAGGCCAGCCACCTGCTCGATGCCCAGGCCATTACACAGGCGCTGCAATTGAATGTCGCCAGTGTCATGAGCCTGACCGCCGCCTTCTTGCAAGGCGCCCCCAAGGATGCCCAACGCCAGGTGCTCAATATATCCTCTGGTGCTGGCCGCAAACCCGTCTCGGGCTGGGCCGTGTACGGCTGCAGCAAGGCAGCACTGGATTTTTATACGCAAACCCTGAAGCTGGAGAATCCCGAGCTGGCCGTTTGCTCTCTGGCCCCTGGCGTGGTCGATACCGATATGCAAGGCCATATCCGTAGCCAATCCCGCGACCAGTTCCCGAACCTGAGCCGCTTTATCGACCTGCATCAACAAGGTCAGCTAAGCAGCCCGGACGATACAGCCGAGCGCATTTTGCGCCACCTGAACAGCCCGGATTTTGGCCAGCACGTCCTGGATGACATCCGCCACTACGAATAAGTACTGACACAATGACTGAACCGCTAGACACTTCCGCACCCGTCGTAGACGAAAACCGCCTGATCGCCGAGCGTCGTTCCAAACTGGACCGCCTGCGCGAAAACGGCATCGCCTACCCCAACGATTTCCGCCCTGACGCGCACGCTGCCGAGCTGCACAGCCAGTACGGCGAGCAGGACAAGGATGCCCTGGCTGCAACCAATAAAGTCGTGAAAGTAGCTGGCCGCATGATGCTCAAGCGTGTCATGGGTAAAGCCAGTTTTGCCACACTGCAAGATGCTTCCGGCCGCATCCAGATCTACCTGGACAAAGCCGCACTGGGCGAAGAAAACTACGCGGAATTCAAGGGCTGGGATATCGGTGACATCCTGGCCGTGGAAGGCACAGTCTTCAAAACCAATAAGGGCGAGCTGTCCGTACATGCTTCCAGCGTGCGCCTGCTGGCCAAGTCCCTGCGCCCCCTGCCCGACAAATTCCACGGTCTGGCTGACCAGGAATTGAAGTACCGTCAGCGCTACGTAGACCTGATCATGGGTGAAGACACCCGTCAAACCTTCCTGGCCCGCAGCAAGGTCATGAGCAGCCTGCGCCAGCACATGGCCCAGGCCAACTTCCTGGAAGTGGAAACCCCCATGCTGCACCCCATTCCGGGTGGCGCATCGGCCAAACCCTTTGTGACCCACCACAATGCGCTGGACATGGAAATGTACCTGCGTATTGCTCCCGAGCTGTACCTGAAGCGTTTGATCGTGGGCGGTTTCGAGCGCGTGTTCGAGATCAACCGCAACTTCCGTAACGAAGGCGTCAGCCCTCGTCACAACCCCGAATTCACCATGATGGAGTTCTACGCAGCCTACACGGATTACCAGTGGCTGATGGACTTCACCGAAAACCTGATACGCGAAGCCGCGATCAGCGCCCGTGGTACCGCTACCCTGCAGTACCAGGAACGCGAACTGGATCTGAGCCTGCCTTTTGATCGCCTGACCATTACCGGCGCCATCATGAAGTACGCTCCTTCCTACCAGATCGAGCAACTGGAAGACATCCAGTTCTTGCGTACCGAACTGGCTCGCCTGAAAGTGGACGTGAACTCGCCGCCACTGCGTGATGCCGGCCTGGGTGCCTTGCAACTGGCTCTGTTTGAAGAAACTGCAGAATCCAAGCTGTGGCACCCTACCTTCATCGTGGACTACCCCGTGGAAGTGTCGCCACTGGCACGCGCTTCGGACACCCAGGAAGGCATTACCGAGCGCTTTGAGCTGTTCATTACTGGTCGCGAAATTGCCAATGGTTTCTCGGAGTTGAACGATCCTGAAGACCAAGCCGCACGTTTCCAGGCCCAGGTTCAGGCCAAGGACGCTGGCGACGAAGAGGCCATGTTCTATGACGCGGACTACATCCGTGCGCTGGAATACGGCATGCCCCCTACAGGCGGCTGCGGTATCGGTATCGACCGACTGGTCATGTTGCTGACCGATAGCCCTGCTATCCGTGACGTAATCCTGTTCCCGCACCTGCGTCGCGAGGACTAATCAGTCTCAAGACAGAAAAACGCGCGGTCAAGACCGCGCGTTTTTTTATGCATCCTCGACCCCGCATACACATACACATACACATACACAGATACGCAGATACGCAGATACGCAGATACGCAGCTATTCTTCCCGGTCCCTGAACAAACCCCCGCTCCAATCTCATCATTAGCCAGCCCTACACTTGTAAGGGCAGACTTCATTCGGGCTTGATGCCAGCAGTTGCCGCCACTTTACGAAACAGGGCAATATCACGTGCCACGATCTGATCCAGAGACTCAGCCGAATCAGGCGCGATCACAAAGCCCTGCTCCTCCAATGGCTCAGCAAATTCGCGTGAACGCAGTACAGCCGTGATATCGCGATTCAGCACGGCAACCACCTCATCGGGCGTGGCACGTGGCACAAAGACGCCCTGCCAGCTTTCGATCACGAAATCAGAAACACCCAACTCATGAAAAGTAGGAACATCCGGTAAAACCTTCGAGCGCTCCGGCGAGGTCACCGCCAGAGGGATGAGCTCACGCTTCTGAATGTTCTGGATTGTTCCAGAGATATCAATAAGTGCTCCGTCAACATGCCCGCCCAGTATGTCCAACATAGCGGGGGCCCCTCCCGCGTAGGGAATGTTATTGGTTTGCGTACCCAAACGCTGGTTAAGCATCTCGACGGCCAGATGATAAATACTGCCGTAACCAATCGGCAGCGCTGCAGATACTTCGCCAGGCTGACGTTTAAGAAGTGCCACGTAGTCATCAAAGTGCTTAACGCCCAGACCGGGACGCACCACCAGCACCTGCGAATTAACAATAGTGCGGGTCACACCACGGACCTCCGTCTCGCTATAGGGCAGCTTGCGACCGAGGGCAGCGTTGATCGCAAGCTGATCGCCGCTAGACAAGAGGGTATGCCCGTTTGGGGCTGCACGAACTACCCGGTTGACGCCAAGGCTGGTGTGAGCGCCGGGCACATTATCCACGATCACCGTTTGTTGCCACAATTTGGCAAGATTTTGCGCGAGCATCCGTGCGATACGGTCAGCGTTGCCACCCGGATTCACCGGAACAACAATACGCACAGGCCCGGAGGGAAACGTATCGGCCTGCTGCGCACGTGCCGGAGCCGTGGCAAACATAGCACCCAGAGAAGAAACAGGAACACCAAGCCGGGCGGCGATACCCGCGCCGGTCACTTTCAAGATCATGCGTCGATTCAAGCCTACCTCCAGTATCCACAGACTGCCCCATTGATCGGGCGACATTGTGTTTGCAGTGCTTGCCAATCACGAACTGTAGTCTAGAGAGCCCCCATGCGCGAATCAAGCAGCCCCCGTCCCGACCGCTGCTAAAGCAGCTATCAACGACTTTCGCGCAGTCTGACAACTTGCTCAGCAACACGTCATGCCGAAACAAAAAAGGACGCTCGAAAGCGTCCTCTTTTTATTGCGAATCCAGGTTCATAGCTTCACCGTGTTGCACCTGTGCTGCGAGTACGATTTGCAGGCAATTAATCCACCGGCAAACGCATCACCGCCTGTGCCCATTTATGAGCTACCTCAGGCGAAGAAAAACACGAAGCCTTGTCTGCCACCACGCGCACCGCACGCTCCAGCAGCTGGATGTCAGCCTCGTGCTGACGCGCAACGTGCGGGTCTTCAAAGAAGATGACGCGTTGACAACGATTTTCCAGCACCAGCTCGGCAATTTGCGCATCGCCACCCAAAGGACCACTCAGGTAAGACTGAATCCAGGGAGTGTCCTTGGGCCAGCCTTTAGACCAGGCCAGCTCATTCAACAAGCGGCTTGTCGTCCCGGTTCCCACGCGTTGACCAAAGCGAGACAGCAGATCAAAGTGCTTGTCGGCAAACTCAATCATCTTATCCTTGAGTGCATCGTGCGCAATCATGGCCAAGGTTTGATTAGGGAAGTCAAAAATACGTTTGCAGCTGGAATCGGGCCACAAACCGCGGCTGACACGCTCCACTTCAATCCATTCAATTGCACCCATCAAGGTAGAAATGAAAGGACGGCCATGCGTGATGCATTGGCGCTTGAGCGCCAGTGCTTCCGGAAAAATGGAGGAAGGGTCTACCGGGTCAATCAGGTAAATGGCGCCATCAAAAGGCGGTGTACCATCCGGGCTTTGCGTGACCCGGGCCACCAGCTTCATCAAACCGCCATCACGACCATAGGGATAGCGAACCAGGCCGCCATAGCCTTCCAGCAGGCCCGACCGCTCGATGGCATTACAGGTACGACCGACCGTGTAAAGCTCAACTTCCAATTCGCGAATACCGCTGGCTGAGCGCCGCAACCACTGAAACAAAGCCGCATCTGCCGAATCATGGTGCAATTGATTGGCCGCCAAACCGAAACGTAATGACATGAGTTCCTACACGGTAAACGATTCGCCACACCCGCAGGAGGCTTTCTCGTTTGGATTGATGAACTTGAAACCTTCATTGAGGCCATCACGGCCATAATCCAGACGCGTGCCGTCAATAAAGGGCAGGCTTTTGGGATCAACAAACAGTTTAACGCCGTGCTCTTCAAACAGTTGATCGCCTTCAACCGGCTCATCAACAAAATCCAGCTTGTAGGCCAGACCCGAGCAACCGGTCAGACGTACACCCAAACGTAGCCCCAAACCGCCCCCGCGTTTTTTCAAATGACGCTGGATATGTTCTGCGGCGGGCTGAGTAAGAGAAATAGACATAATCTTTTCCTTTCTATAAACCTGAAAGAATATTCAGCCTTCAGGCTTGGACAACTAAAACGCGCCTTTGTTCTGTACCGAGGCAATAGCGGCCTGAACCGCCTCCTGGGCCAACAAAGCACAATGCACTTTGACCGGCGGCAATTCCAGCGCTTGCTGCACATCTGTAGACGAGAACTGAGCTGCCTGCTCCAGACTGCGGCCTTGCAGCCACTGTGTCGCAAACGAGGCGGAAGCGATGGTACAGCCACAGCCATAAGCCTTGAAACAGCTATCCTGAATCTGGCCCTGCTCCGATACCTTGAGCTGGATGCGAATCAAGGCCCCGGTTTCGTGACTTCCCGCTTCCCCTGTACCTACGTCAGCATCACTGCTGTTCATGACACCCACATGACGCGGGTGCAGGAAATGCTCCATGACAGCGTCACTATATATCATTGCGCGAACTGCTCCGAAGCAGGCTCGCTCCACAAGGGAGAGATGGCCCGCAATTGTTCAACCACACGACGGATGGCCGCAATCGTGTCATCAATATCCTGCTCGGTCGTGAAACGGCCCAGACTCAAGCGCAGGGAACTGTGCGCCAACTGATCACTACGACCCAGAGCCGTCAATACGTAGGACGGTTCCAGGCTGGCCGAGGTACAGGCCGAGCCACTGGACACTGCCAAATCTGTCAGAGCCATCATCAGAGCTTCGCCCTCGATGTGATCCACGCTGATGTTCAGGTTGTGGGGCACGCGCTGATCCAAGGTGCCATTCAGGAACAGATCAGGGATAGACTGCAGGCCGGCCCATAGACGATCTCGCAGCGCGGTGATGCGCTGATTGTCTAGGTCCATTTCCTGCGCAGCCAGTTCAAAAGCACGCCCCATGCCCACGATCTGATGAGTGGCCAGCGTACCGGAGCGAAACCCGCGTTCGTGGCCGCCACCGTGAATCTGCGCTTTCAGGCGCACCGCCGGTTTACGACGGATATACAAGGCACCGATTCCCTTGGGACCATAAGTCTTGTGGGCAGACATGGACATCAAATCCACCGGCCATTCCTGCAGATTGATCGCCACCTTGCCGGTAGCCTGGGCGGCGTCCACATGGAACAGCACCTTGTGCTCCCGGCACATTGCCCCCAGGGCCTGCACATCTTGAATCACGCCAATTTCGTTATTCACCAACATGACCGAGGCCAGGATGGTGTCGGGACGAATGGCTTGTTCAAACGCCTGAGGATCAATCAGACCACTGGGCAGGACATCCAGAAAGGTGACTTCAAACCCTTCGTCCTGCAAGGCCAGACAGGTATCCAGCACGGCCTTGTGTTCCGTACGGACGGTAATAATATGGCGGCCCTTGGACTGATAAAACTGCGCGGCACCTTTTAACGCCAGATTGATGGCTTCGGTAGCACCGGAGGTCCAGACAATTTCACGCGGCTCTGCCCCTACCAAAGCGGCAACCTGACGGCGCGCCTGGTCCACGGCCTCTTCCGCATCCCACCCATAGGGATGGCTGCTGGAGGCCGGATTGCCAAATCGTTCCGTCAACCAGGGAATCATGCTGTCGGCCACACGCGGGTCTACCGGTGTAGTGGCGGCATAATCCATATAGATACGCTGAGCGCGACTCATACAAAACTCCGGGTCAGTAGCGGATCTTGCCCACTACAAAGTACATTCTTCTGGCTGGCCGGCTTCCTGAGCGGCCAACTTGAGCTGACGCAGACGCTGCTGATCAACCAAGTCCTGTAGCGAGACAGAATCCAGATAATCGACCATTTTACGACTAAGCGTCGCCCAAAGCTCGTGAGTCATGCACTCGCCTTTCTGCCCGTTTGTGCCCTGCTTGCAATTACCCTTGCCACCGCATTGGGTGGCATCAACGGGCTCATCGACCGCAAACACAATGTCAGCAACGGTGATGTGGCGAGCCAGACGCGCAAGCGTATAGCCACCACCCGGACCACGCACACTATCGACCAGTTCATGGCGGCGCAACTTGCCAAACAACTGTTCAAGATACGAGAGCGAGATACCCTGTCGCTGGCTGATGCCTGCGAGCGTCACCGGTCCACTTTGCTGGCGCAGCGCAAGATCGATCATCGCGGTTACGGCGAAACGCCCTTTTGTCGTCAAACGCATGATAGTTTCCTTGCCAAAGGCGAAAGCGGCCGGACTGCCAACGGCAAATCCGACCAATTTGGTCCAGTATAGCAAATACAGGGGAAACTACCGTGCTTGAGCGTGTGTTTTTACACTTATACTGAAGTGTTATGTAGCCACTCAGGCAGCACGGTAATTGGGGACGCGCTTGCGAACCAGTTCGAACACGCCCTGGCAGGCATCTTCGATATAGTCCATGACCTTATTAAAGCCATCCTGGCCGCCATAATCAGGATCGGGCACGGTAGCCGCTTCATAGTCAGTGGCAAAGCGCATCAGCAGCATGAGCTTGTGACGATAAATGGGAGGACACATTTGCTGCAAGGCAGCGTGGTTTTCCCAGTCCATGCTCAAGATAAGGTCGAAGTTGCGAAAGTCCTCGCGCTGGACCTGTCGGGCCTGATAGGTAGAGATGTCATAACCGCGTTTACGAGCGGCTATCTGTGCGCGTGTGTCAGGATGCTCGCCAACATGAAAGCCATGCGTGGCGGCTGAATCCACCAAAATAGCCTCCGACAAACTGGCCTGGTCGACCAGTTGGCGCAAGACACCTTCGGCGCTGGGGGAGCGGCAAATATTCCCTGTACAGACAAACAGAACCTTACTCATAATGCGTCAAAGTCTGCGGGAAAACCCCAAATAAGGCAAGATGAAACCGGGGTGAAAACAGACCCCGAAAATCGCCTTGAAAACAGCAAATCCGTATCGTTTGGGAGCTGCCAATAAGAACCGGTCGCAGCTGCTTGAAGTTTGGAATAAACCAAAGGCGCAGCAACCTTTGCTTAGCGGATACACCACTTTCTCGAGATGAGATAAATCAAGCAATACACCCGAGTGATGAAAGCCGGTAGCAGAACGGTGTTTTTTCTGAGCTTTCGTCCAGCTTTAGTTGCAAATACACAACAATCATCAAGCCATCAGCAGTTTGGCCTTCAGTCTTTGCAACTTGTCGCGCGCGGCTGCCGCTTGCTCGAACTCCAGGTTGCGGGCGTGGTCCATCATCTCTTTTTCCAGACGCTTGATCTCGCGTGCAGCGGCCTTCTCGTCGCGAATCAACTCGTCCGGCACATCCTCGCGCAAGCTGGCAGTTGGATCCGAGGCAACAACACCATCAATCAACTCACGGACGGCCTTGTTCACGCCGCGCGGCGTAATACCGTGCTCTTCGTTAAAGGCGATCTGCTTGGCACGACGGCGCTCGGTTTCTTCGATAGCGCGGTGCATGGAGTCCGTCATTCTGTCGGCATACAGAATGGCTTTACCGTTCAGGTTACGCGCTGCCCGACCTATGGTTTGAATCAGGCTGCGCTCCGAACGCAGGAAGCCTTCCTTGTCCGCATCAAGAATCGCCACCAGAGACACTTCGGGCAAATCCAGCCCCTCACGCAGCAGGTTGATCCCGACCAGCACATCGAAGACGCCCAGACGCAGATCCCGGATGATCTCGGCCCGTTCCACCGTATCAATGTCCGAGTGCAAGTAGCGCACGCGAATACCGTTCTCTGACAAGTATTCGGTCAGATCCTCTGACATGCGCTTGGTCAGCGTCGTCACCAATACACGGTCTTCCTGCGCAGTACGCAGCTTGATTTCACCCAGCAAGTCATCGACCTGCGTGGTAGCCGGGCGCACCTCGATTTCCGGGTCCACCAGTCCGGTAGGTCGCACCACCTGTTCAACCACATTGTCTGCATGCTCTTGCTCGTAGGCAGCGGGAGTAGCCGACACGAACACGGTTTGCGGCATACGGCGTTCGAACTCTTCCAGTTTCAAAGGCCGGTTATCCATGGCCGAAGGCAGGCGGAAACCGAACTGCACCAGGGTTTCTTTACGCGAGCGGTCACCGCGATACATGGCGCCCAACTGCCCGATAGTGACGTGGCTTTCATCGATAAACATCAGGGAGTTACGCGGCAGGTAGTCGATCAGTGTCGGCGGCGGATCGCCAGGCGCTGCTCCTGACAAGTGGCGAGAGTAGTTCTCGATGCCTTTGCAAAAGCCCAGCTCCTGCAGCATTTCCAGATCAAAACGGGTGCGCTGCTCCAGGCGTTGAGCTTCAACCAAATGCCCTTCCCGTGTCAGAAATTCCAGACGCTCGCGCAGTTCGAGCTTGATGGTTTCAATCGCCCTCAACACGGTTTCGCGTGGCGTCACATAATGCGAGCTAGGGAACACGGTAAAGCGGTTCAGCTTCTGCACGACCTTGCCTGTCAGCGGATCGAACAACTCCAGCTCTTCAATCTCGTCATCAAACAGGCTGACTCGCAAGGCCAGCTCCGCGTTTTCTGCCGGGAAGATATCGACCACTTCACCACGAGCGCGGAACACACCCCGCTGGAAATCCAGGTCGTTGCGCTCGTACTGCATGGCGACCAGACGCGCCAGCAGCTCCTGCCGGGCAATACGGTCGCCCTTGCGCAAGGTCAGCACCATCGCATGATAGTCGCCGGGATTACCGATACCGTAAATGCAGGACACAGTGCCCACAATAATGGTGTCTGGCCGCTCCAGCAGGCTTTTGGTGGCCGACAAACGCATCTGCTCGATGTGTTCATTGATGGACGAGTCCTTTTCAATAAACAGATCGCGCGATGGCACATAGGCCTCGGGCTGGTAGTAATCGTAGTAAGACACGAAGTACTCCACAGCGTTGCGTGGAAAGAACTCGCGCATCTCGGCGTACAACTGCGCCGCCAGGGTTTTATTGGGCGCCAGAACAATGGCCGGACGCCCGGTGCGAGCAATAATGTTCGCCATCGTATAGGTCTTGCCCGAGCCCGTTACCCCCAAAAGGGTCTGGTACATCAAGCCATCATCAATCCCCTCAACCAACTGCTCAATCGCCGCAGGCTGGTCGCCAGCAGGCAAATAAGGTTGGAAAAGTTTGAAGGAACTCCCCGGAAATTCTTGAAAGGCAGGCTCAAATTTCATGCTAGACACACTTTAGGGTAAGCCCGTATTATCACATTAATGCTTTGTTTTTCTACCTTTCTGCACTAACGCCCCCATATCATCATGACATCGCTCTTCGAAACCGTCGAACTGGCTCCACGCGACCCTATTTTGGGTTTGAACGAACAATACAATGCCGACGAACGCAGCGGCAAAGTTAATCTGGGGGTCGGTGTTTACTACGACGATCAAGGGCGTATCCCGATTTTGCAGGCTGTTCAAAAGGCTGAGGAAGCCATGATGAGCAAAGCCGCCGCGCGCAGCTACCTGCCTATTGAAGGGATCAATACCTACAATCTGGGTGCTCAAACCCTGTTGCTGGGTGCCGACTCCCCCATCATTGCCGAAGGCCGCGCCTTGACCGTGCAATCCCTGGGCGGTACCGGTGCGCTGAAAATCGGTGCTGACTTCCTGCAGCAACTGCTGCCCCAGTCCGAGGTTTACATCAGCGATCCAAGCTGGGAAAACCACCGCGCCCTGTTCGAGCGCGCCGGCTTCAAGGTCAACACCTACGCTTACTACGATGCCGCTACGCATGGCCTGAACTTTGACGGCATGATCGCCTCGCTGCGCGCCATGCCGGCCCAGTCCATCGTGGTCCTGCACGCTTGCTGCCACAACCCGACCGGCGTGGACCCCAGCATGGAACAATGGGCCCAGATCGCCGAGCTGATCAAAGAACGTCAACTGGTTCCTTTCCTGGACATCGCTTACCAAGGCTTTGGCGCCGGTCTGGAAGAAGACGCCAGCGTAGTGCGTCTGTTTGCCAAGCTAGGCCTGTCCATGTTCATCAGCTCCTCGTTCTCCAAGTCCTTCTCGCTGTACGGCGAGCGCGTTGGCGCCCTGACCCTGGTTACTTCCAGCAAGGACGAAACTTCCCGCGTACTGAGCCAGGTCAAGCGTGTGATTCGCACCAACTACTCCAACCCACCCACACACGGTGGCAAGGTTGTGGCCACAGTACTGAACTCGCCTGAACTGTTCCACACTTGGGCGACTGAACTGGCCGGCATGCGTGATCGCATCCGCGAAATGCGCGCCCAACTGGTTGCCAAGCTGAAAGAGCACGGCGCTACCCAAAACTTTGACTTCGTGCTGCAACAGCGCGGCATGTTCTCCTACTCCGGCCTGACTGCCGAGCAAGTCGAACGCCTGCGCCAGGAACACGGCATTTACGCTGTCAGCAGCGGCCGTATTTGCGTTGCTGCATTGAACAGCCAGAATATTGACGTCGTGGCCAAGGCCATCGCTCAAGTCCTGAAGTAAGCTGTCCCTCAGTACAGCCCCAACGCCCTTCTTCGGAAGGGCGTTGTCGTTCCAGCCCTTGGAGCACTACCATGACAGACACGATTTCCCTGAACACCGAACGCCTACTCCTGCGCCCCTGGAAAGCTTCCGACCTGGAGCCCTTTTTCCGCTTGAACAGCGATCCCCACGCTCTGCGTTTTTATCCGGCCACCCTGGACCGTGAGCAAAGCGATGCCATCGCCCAGCGCAGCCAAAACCTGATCGACGAACATGGTTGGGGTCCCTGGGCAGTCGAGCTGAAAGAAAACGGGGCCTTCATTGGCATGGTGGGCTTGAACCGCCCTACCGCCGATCTGTACTTTCAGCCTTGCGTGGAAGTTCTTTGGCGTTTGCTGCCTGAGTACTGGGGCAAGGGCTATGCCACCGAAGCGGCACGAGCCTGCATGGACTTTGGTTTTGACGAACTGGGCCTGGATCAAATTGTGGCGTACACCGCTCAATTGAACTTGCCTTCGCAGACCGTCATGCAACGCCTGGGCATGACAGAGCAAGCTGGTACCTTTGATCACCCCGGTGTAGCGGCGGGCCACAAACTCGCCCCCCATGTGCTGTACACCCTGGACCGCAAGGATTGGCCCCAGTCAGCCTGAGCAGCCCGAAGGGTCAAAAATTAAGCCTTTAGGGCCCTCACCGCTTGCAAAAACGCCAACTGTAACGCACAATCTTTACTGTATATATATTCAGCAGACAATACTATGACCGCCAAGCTCACTGCACGCCAACAACAAGTGCTGGACATCATTCGTTCTGAAATCGAACGGACGGGTTTCCCTCCCACTCGAGCAGAGATTGCTCAGGTGCTGGGTTTCAAATCCGCCAATGCGGCCGAAGATCATTTGAAAGCTCTGGCCCGCAAAGGCGCTATCGAGCTGACTGCCGGCGCCTCGCGCGGCATACGCCTGCTCGGTACGGATACCCGCGAAAGTGCTGCTCCCAGCAGCAACGCATTGGCCAATCTGGCTGACGCCCTCTTGCTGCCCATTATTGGTCGCGTGGCTGCCGGTAGCCCTATTTTGGCCACCGAGCATATCGAGCGCGAGATTGGCGTCGCCCCTACCCTATTCACCCAAACGCCTGATTACCTGCTGCGCGTACGCGGCCTGAGCATGAAAGACGCGGGCATTTTTGACGGCGACCTGCTGGCCGTCAAGAAAGCCAGTGAAGCGCGTAATGGGCAGATCGTGGTGGTGCGCATTGGCGACGATGTCACCGTCAAGCGCCTGTCGCGCTCCAGCAATCAAGTGGTCCTCTTGCCCGAGAACCCGGACTTTGAACCCATCATCGTCACCGACCCGGATTCCCTGTCTTTGGAGGGCATTGCTGTCGGTCTGATTCGCACCAGCCCGCTGCATTAAGCTGTCCCTCTCTAGGCCACCAGAGCTGTTTTGTAAGGTTGGTGCTTCTGATAAGAGAAAAACCCCATGCACCAAACGGTACATGGGGTTTTTTATTGGTCCGAGTGCATGCTCGCTATACAGGTTTGAACAGATTAACGGCGATAGTCACTTTGACCATGATTTTCGCGGTATGTCTGCAGTTGCTGTCATGACTGCAATCGCGGGTATAGCCATACCTAGCCCCTACGTACCTACATGCCTACAGCACGAATTGAACAAACGTAAACCTCTCGCGCAAGCTTGTATCACCACCCGCGTCACCATCATCACCCAAAAGTCTGGCTCTCGTTGCAGTCACTATGACTGACTTCAAACGCACGATCAGTCTGGCCAAAATGTAAACAGGCTACCTTGAACCCAAGGCAGCCTGTTTCACTGCTTGCTGACTACTGCTGATGCTTAGTGCTTGAAGGACTCGGAACCCGCCCCAGCAGCACGCGTGGCTGCCAAGGCCTCAGCGGCCAGGCGAGCTACTTCTTCGTCGCTCAGGGGCGTTACAGCGTCTTGCAGGGCCACTTCCAGTACACGGTCAATCCAACGCACCGGGATGATCTCCAACGTGTTTTTCACGTTATCTGGAATATCGGCCAGGTCCTTGATGTTTTCTTCCGGGATCATCACGGTTTTGATGCCGCCGCGTTGCGCTGCCAACAGCTTCTCTTTCAAGCCGCCGATAGGCAAAACTTCGCCGCGCAAGGTGATTTCACCCGTCATGGCCACATCAGCACGAACCGGAATACCCGTCAGGCTGGACACGATAGCGGTCGTAATGGCGATACCGGCCGATGGACCATCCTTGGGCGTAGCGCCTTCTGGAAAGTGCACGTGCAGGTCACGCTTTTCAAACACGCTATTGGCAATGCCCCACTTCTGAGCACGCGAACGCACAACCGTACGAGCCGCTTCGACCGATTCTTTCATCACATCGCCAATCGAGCCGGTGCGCAGCACATTGCCTTTACCGGGCATATCCGCGACTTCGATGGTCAGCAATTCACCGCCCACCTCGGTCCAGGCCAGACCCGTCACCAGGCCAACCTTGTTCTCTTTTTCGGCCAGGCCGAAGGAGAAACGACGTACGCCCAGGTAATCGTTCAGATTCGCCGCATTCACGACCAAGGTTTCCTGGGTCAGTGTCTTGTTGCGAGCTGCACGCGTACCGGCTTGTGGATTGGCCACCAACAGCTTGCGAACAACCTTGCGGCAGATCTTGCTGATTTCACGTTCCAGGGAACGTACACCCGCTTCACGGGTGTAGTAACGCACGATGTCGCGCACGGCATCTTCAGTCACTTCCAGCTCGCCATCGCGCAAGCCGTTGTTCTTCATCAGCTTGGGCAAGAGGTAATCGAAAGCAATACGCACCTTCTCATCTTCGGTGTAACCCGACAGACGAATCACTTCCATACGGTCCAGCAGGGCCGGTGGAATGTTCAAGGTGTTGCTGGTTGCCACGAACATCACATCGGACAAGTCATAGTCCACTTCCAGGTAGTGATCCTGGAAGGTGTGGTTTTGTTCAGGGTCCAGAACTTCCAGCAGTGCCGAGGATGGGTCGCCACGGAAATCCGCGCCCATCTTGTCGATCTCGTCCAGCAGGAACAGCGGGTTACGTACACCCACCTTGCTCATGTTCTGAACCACCTTGCCCGGCATGGAGCCGATGTAGGTACGACGGTGACCGCGAATCTCGGCCTCGTCACGTACACCACCCAAAGCCATACGAATGAACTTGCGGTTCGTTGCCTTGGCAATGGACTGTCCCAGCGAGGTTTTACCCACGCCTGGAGGGCCAACCAAACACAGGATTGGAGCCTTCAGTTTGTCGACACGTTGCTGAACCGCCAGGTACTCGACAATACGTTCCTTGACCTTTTCCAGACCAAAGTGATCCGCATCCAACACTTCCTCGGCATTGCTCAAGGAGTTGTTGATACGGCTCTTTTTGCGCCAAGGCAGGCCAACCAGCGTTTCAATGTAGTTACGCACCACGGTTGCTTCGGCTGACATCGGCGACATCAGCTTGAGCTTCTTCATTTCCGATTCGGCTTTCTTGAGCGCTTCCTTGCTCAATTGAGCCTGCTCGATGCGTTTTTCCAGCTCTTCAACATCAGCGCCGTCTTCGCCTTCGCCCAGCTCTTTCTGAATCGCCTTGACCTGCTCGTTCAGATAGTAGTCGCGCTGGCTCTTTTCCATCTGCTTTTTCACACGGCCGCGAATGCGCTTCTCGACCTGCAAGATGTCAATTTCGCCTTCCAGTTGCGACAGCAGGCTTTCCAGACGCTCCAAAGCCTTGGGCGTTTCCAGCATGCCCTGCTTTTGTTCCAGCTTCAAAGGCAAATGAGCGGCGATGGTATCGGCCAGACGGCCAGCATCGTCAATCCCGGTCAGGGAAGTCAGAATTTCCTGAGGGATTTTTTTATTCAGTTTGACGTACTGCTCGAACTGACCCAGCACCGCACGACGCAGGGCTTCGGTTTCAGCAGCATCACCGGAGTCGCCGGGCACTTCGACCACCGAGGCCATGAAGTGGGTTTCGGCATCCTGTACCTGGGTGATTCGAGCGCGCTGCAAGCCTTCCACCAGCACTTTTACCGTGCCGTCGGGCAGCTTGAGCATTTGCAAAATACTGGCCGCACACGCAATTTCGTAGAGATCCTCGGGAGCGGGATCGTCCTTGCCTGCGGACTTTTGCGCCACCAACATAATGTTGTTGCCGGACTCCATTGCCAGCTCAAGGGCTTTGATCGAGCGAGGCCGGCCAACAAAAAGCGGAATCACCATGTGAGGGAACACCACTACATCGCGCAAGGGAAGCAGCGGCAGCTCAATAGGTTCCGTAGAAAGAATCTGGCTCGCAGACATAGTCATTTCCTATAAATGTCCTTAGACGCAAAAGGGAAGCCTGGGCTTCCCTTTCACGGTTTAACCTGTTGTAGCTCAGATTGTGGCGAATTTTGATATTTCAAGTAGGCCGAACGAACATTAGAACAGAACTTTACAGAGTTAAAGAGAGACAAGCCCTTATGCCTGGTGGTCTTCATAGGTCCACTCCTTTCTCTTTACCTTCGCCTGTCGCCCTGTCCCGCCTGCGCCTGTCCGACCAAAGCCAGACAGTGCACAAACGAGGAGATATCTCTAAGCTACTGCGTTTTTCAAGGGCGACTCAGTGTCACTGGCTTCACTATCGGACAAAGGACGACCCAAAATCAATTCGGGTTTACTCTTTCCGACAATGGCGTCCTTGGTCAGCACCACTTTGCTGACGTCTTTACGCGAAGGCAGTTCGTACATGGTGTCCAGCAGCGCTTGCTCGACAATACTGCGCAGGCCACGAGCGCCGGTACGACGCTTGATGGCACGCTGGGCCACCGCACGCAGGGCTTCGGGCTGAACTTCCAGCTCTACGCCTTCCATGCTCAGCAGCTTCTGGAACTGCTTGACCAAGGCATTGCGCGGCTCGGTCAAAATGCGGATCAGTGCGTCTTCGTGCAGCTCTTCCAGAGTGGCGACCACAGGCAAACGCCCCACCAGCTCGGGAATCAGACCAAACTTGATCAGATCCTCGGGCTCGGCCTCAGAGAATAGCTCACCCACGCCTCGTTCGGACTTGGCTTTCACGGAAGCAGAAAAACCGATACCGGATTTTTCTGTACGGTCGCGAATCACCTTTTCAAGGCCATCAAAAGCACCGCCCACGATGAACAGAATGCTGGTGGTATCCACCTGCACAAAGTCCTGGTTCGGGTGCTTGCGACCACCTTGCGGAGGCACCGAAGCGACTGTACCTTCGATCAGCTTGAGCAGCGCCTGTTGCACGCCCTCGCCCGACACGTCGCGGGTGATCGAAGGGTTATCCGACTTGCGGGAAATTTTATCGATTTCATCGATGTAGATAATGGCGCGCTGCGCTTTTTCCACATCGTAATCGCAGTTTTGCAGCAGTTTTTGAACGATGTTCTCGACGTCCTCACCCACGTAACCGGCTTCGGTCAGTGTGGTGGCGTCTGCCATCACAAAAGGCACATCCAGCATGCGGGCCAGTGTTTGAGCCAGCAGCGTTTTGCCCGAACCCGTAGGCCCGATCAGCAAAATATTACTTTTGGACAGTTCCACATCGTCACGGCCTGCCTTGCCGCTACGAATTCGCTTGTAGTGGTTGTACACCGCTACGGCCAAGGTGCGCTTGGGCATTTCCTGGCCAATGACATACCCATCCAGAAACTCTTTGATTTCCTGGGGGGTGGGCAATTCTTTACGTTCACCATCAGGAGTGGCGCCCGCAGCTTCGTCACGAATGATATCGGTACACAGATCAATACATTCGTCGCAGATGAACACGGACGAAGGTCCAGCGATCAGTTTCTTGACCTCATGCTGGCTTTTATTGCAAAACGAGCAATGCAGAACTTTCTCGTCGGCCGATTTCTTTTCGGACATAAATTTAAATTTCACTTCAGGATGGTAAAAGGACGGGAACAAGTCCCGCCCCCGAACAGCCATAGTACTGCGTCAGATCGATCCCTGTAGGGACAGATGATTACTCGTCACGAGTGTTCATCACCTTGTCGATCAGGCCATAGGCCACAGCGTCTTCAGCTGCCATGAAGTTGTCACGCTCGGTATCCAGCTCGATACGCTCGACAGGCTGGCCGCAGTTTTCGGCCAGGATCTTGTTCAAGCGTTCACGCAGGCTCAGGATTTCCTTGGCCTGAATCTGGATATCGGAAGCCTGGCCTCGCGCACCGCCCGAAGGCTGATGGATCATGATGCGCGAGTTAGGCAAGGCAAGACGCTTGCCCTTGACGCCCGAAGACAGCAAGAAAGCGCCCATGCTGGCAGCCATGCCGGTACACAATGTCGAGACTTCCGGCTTGACGAACTGCATCGTGTCGTAGATGGCCAGGCCTGCATAGACCGAACCACCGGGCGAGTTGATGTAGAGCGAAATATCCTTTTCAGGATTTTCCGACTCCAGAAACAGCAGCTGGGCCACAATCAGGTTGGCCGAGTTGTCATGAACCGGGCCCACCAGAAAGATGATGCGCTCGCGCAGCAGGCGGGAGTAGATGTCGTAAGACCGCTCACCACGACCGGACTGCTCGATCACGATAGGCACGTAGCCCAAACCCGTAGGGGCAACGGATTGCCCCCCATGCATTGAGGCGTAGAAGTCGACAAAGGTTGACGACATTAGTTGGTTCCCATGATTTGGTCGAACGCCACCTCCTCGTCGGACACCTTGGCCTGGGACAGTACGTGCTCGACGACGTTATCTTCGAGTACCACTGCCTCAATCTCGGCGCGACGCTGGCGATCGGACAAGTAGTAGGCCACCACTTGGGCGGGCTGTTCGTAGTTCTGGGCAAATTCTTCGATGCGGGCACGAACCTGTTCGGGCTTGGCTTGCAGTTCAGCAGCCTTGACCAGTTCGGAGACCAGCAGACCCAGACGCACGCGGCGAGTGGATTCTTCCTTGAAGGCCTCGGCAGGGATAGGCATCTTGTCTGCGTCAGGCACGCCGCGCTCTTTCAGTTCGGCGCGAGCCGAAGCGATGCGACCTTCCACGTCGTTGTCCACCAGAGCGTTAGGCACGTCAAATTCGCTGGCAGACAGCAAGGCGTCCATCACAGCGGATTTGTTACGGGCGTGCACACGAGCCTTGATTTCGCGTTCGATGTTGGCACGAATGTCGGCCAGCAAAGCGTCCACATCACCTTCAGCCTGACCCAGGGACTTGGCAAACTCAGCATCCAGCTCGGGCAGAACAGGCTGGGCCACGTCTGTCACGGTGATCTTGAATTCGGCAGTTTTGCCAGCCACTTCCTTGCCGGTGTAGTCGGCAGGGAATTCCAGAGGGAAGGTTTTGGTTTCGCCTGCTTTCATGCCGGCAACGGCAGTCTCGAACTCGGGCAGCATGCGGCCACGACCTTGCAGGTACTGGAAACCTTCAGCGCTACCGCCTTCAAAGGCGACGCCGTCAATGGTGCCCACAAAGTCCAGAGTGATGCGGTCATCTTCCTGTGCTTGGCGATCAGCGCTGGATTCGTAGTTGGCGCGTTGCTTGCGCAGCACATCTACGGTGCGCTGGATGTCTTCGTCGGTCACAGGCGTGTTGGCACGCTTGATTTCCAGTTTGGACAGATCAGGCAGAGCCACTTCTGGGTAAACTTCGAAAGTTGCGGTAAAGGCCATGGTGCCTTCAGCAGGCTCGCCTTCTTTGGCTTCCAGATTAGGAGTGCCGGCTACGCGCAATTTGGAGTCCTGGATCACTTTGTCCAGGGCTTTGCCGATTTCTTCGTTGATGGCGTCGTAACGGATACCAGGGCCGTGACTGCGCTCGACAACGGACAAAGGCGCTTTACCGGGACGGAAGCCCTGTACCTTGGCCGTACGAGCCACACGCTTGAGCTGGGCCTGGACTTGTTTTTCTACGTCGGCCACCGAAACGACCACATCGACTCGGCGCTCCAAGCCGGACAGAATTTCAACCTCGGGCTGCATTGAAGACCTATATTAAATTGAGTAATTGATAAGAGTAATCCGGCATTTTACCGGAAACTGGCACGGTAAATCCAAACAAACGTATTTTGAATCATAATTTCCTGTCAAGACAATACAGCCGTGCCGGACTATGATCCCTTACTTTACCTTCCCTACGCAAGACTGATATGCACATGAACTCCCCTTTAGGCGGCATCCGGGTCCTGGAACTGGGCCAATTGATCGCCGGCCCCTTTGCCGCCAAGATCCTGGGCGAATTTGGCGCGGACGTCATCAAGATCGAATCCCCCAAAGGCGGTGACCCCTTGCGTAAATGGCGTTTGCTGCATGACGGTAACTCGGTCTGGTGGGAGGTGCAATCCCGTAACAAGAAGTCTCTGGCCCTGGATCTGCGACAGGCGGAGTGTCAGGACGTGGTGCGCGCACTGGTAAAAGAATGTGACATTCTGATCGAGAACTTCCGCCCCGGCGCCCTGGAAGAATGGGGGCTAGGCTGGGAAGACCTGAAAGCCATCAACCCCGGTCTGATCATGTTGCGTGTATCGGGCTACGGCCAGACCGGCCCTTACAAGGACAAGCCCGGTTTCGGCGTGATTGGCGAGGCCATGGGCGGCTTGCGCCACCTTAGCGGTGAGGCCGGACGGCCGCCGGTACGGGTTGGCGTGTCCATTGGAGACTCTCTGGCAGCCTTGCATGGTGTCATCGGCATCATGATGGCCCTGCGCCAGCGTGAACAGAACAAGGGCGAAGGTCAATATATTGACGTGGCCCTGTATGAATCCGTGTTCAACATGATGGAAAGTCTGTTGCCCGAATACTCCGCCTTCGGCGCCATTCGGGAGCCTGCCGGCAGCAGCCTGCCCGGCATTACGCCCAGCAATGCCTACGTCTGCAAGGATGGCAAGTACGCCTTGATCGCCGGCAATGGCGACAGCATTTTCAAGCGCTTGATGAACGCCATTGGGCGCGCTGATATGGCTGACAATCCCGACTACGCGCACAATGATGGTCGCGCCCGAAATGCAGGCGTGATCGATGCCGCCATTGGCCACTGGGCCAGCGCTCTGGAACTGGACAAGGTACTGGAAATTCTGGACCAGGCTGGCGTTCCCGCAGGGCGGGTTTATGACATTGCCGATATCGCAGCAGATCCCCACTATCAGGCCCGTGACATGCTGCTGGACAGCAGTCTTCCAGACGGCACACCGCTTAAAGTACCCGGCATCGTTCCCAAGCTGAGCCACACCCCTGGCGCCATCTACCGCCCTGCTCCGCACCTGGGCCAGGACACCCAGGAAATCCTGGATAACCTGGGGATCAGCGCCGAACAACAAGCCGACTGGCAAGCACGCGGCCTGATCGCCAAGAACCCAAAACGCAAGTAAAACAAAGCAGTACAAAAGCACCTGGGGGCCAGTACAAGATGGCGCCTAATCTATTTGTTTTTCATACGGAGCAAGCACTTGCCGAGGATGAAAATCCAAGCTAGAATCTACTTCTTTCGTGCTGCGAACGTGGCGGAATTGGTAGACGCACCAGATTTAGGTTCTGGCGCCGAGAGGTGTGAGAGTTCGAGTCTCTCCGTTCGCACCAGAGCATGAAAACCGTTGATTCAGAAAAATCAATTTTAAGCAAAATCAACGGCTTAACTTTCATACCCTAACAGCTTTTAATAGCCTGTTTTCAAGTATTCAACATCGTAGGCCCCATAAAGGCCCCACGAATTCCTCAAAAAAACAAAAATAGCCACATCGCCTAGGTATTGAGTCCAGTTCAATGCTGTGAGCGATGCACATGACTGCGAGTGCGTCTATTGATTTGGTTCCCTTGTAATTGTTTGGCCGCTAATAATTGCCACTCAATCAACTCGCTGCACGTCTTGTATGGTTGCGTACGGAAGCTAGCCCATTCTCACAATCATTAGTTAAAGCTTGTCCGCGCTAACAAAGTTATTTTCAGGTAACAGCCCACCAAAGCTGCGCTATATAGATCTGATAAATCCAACGGTATTTACTGAAATCGACCTCGAGACAGCTGAGAAAAAGCACGTGCCGGGGGGGGCAGAATCGCAAGCCCCCCGCTGGGCACTGTGCTTTTCTCCTGAACACCTCTACTTAAACATCAGTTGTAGCGATCGTGCTTTCCAGGAAAGTCACTGGGCCAGCGCATGGGTTGCGGCTCGGGCTTGGGAGCCGGATCAGGACTTGGGCTGGGAGCCGGATTTGGGCTTGGCTTTGGATTGCGATTCATCCCCATCTTTCCTTTATAAAAAATCAATAATGACAATCATTCGCAAGTAATTATATTATCTAGTCACATTTGACAATAAATAACATTTATTCCTGTTTTTTACTCGATAACTACATTTTTCATGCATAAAGAGGTCATAAATTTGCCTTAAAGACCAATAAACCGAAGAATATTTGTTACTTTATGCTACATTGATGAGCTGAAAGGGAGTATGGACATCGTTCTATAGACGTAGGTCAAAGTCGGTTTGAAACCGGCCCAAGAGGAAGGGATCTTGTCGTCAGGGAGTCTCAGGGGAGGACTTCAACACGGCCAGCCAGACAAGACAAAAACCATGCCCTGCATAAAGAGAAAGTCGGCACAGAGATGGCTGGGCCACAACAAACAGCTTAGTGAAGCAGCAAGAGCAACGGGCACGTCACCTGATATTCCTACTATCAAGCCCGAAAGATTCCCCCCACCCCCTCATTTCCGAGCCCCACAAAAGAAAGCCTTGAAGCGCAGACACAAAAAAGCCGCCCTTGAAGGCGGCTTCCCGATTAAATCCGGAGCTTATTCCTGCCGATCGTGTTTACCCGGAAAATCGCTAGGCCAGCGCATGGGCTTAGGCTGCGGATCGGGTTTGGATACCTGATTAGTAAAGGGGGCACTATTCACAAGGCAACCTCCTTCATGAAAATTAAAAATATAGAACCAGGCTTCAATTGCACTAAATCTTATATCAATAAGAGCTAATTAATGGACGCTCTAGTATTAACCCTAGCAGAATGCTGAACAAATTAGCTGGCTCATAATTAATCAGACAGCATTCACGCCCGACAGTTCCTTGCCACTCCTATCCCTAACAGCGGTGCCACAGCAAAAATTCCAAATAAATAATAAGCCGCTTGACGCGTTCCCTCCACGCCACCGGGATCAATGAGTCCACCCGCATTGGCAATCATTCCAGCCAAGGCTGCTCCGCTTGCCGTTGCAAAGAGCTGAATGGTTGTAATCGATGCCCCCGCCAGTTCCTGCTCTTGGGCTGGCACTGCCTTGAAAACCCGCACCAGCAAATGGGGCCAAGCTACCCCTACTCCCACGCCTATCAAGGCCAGAGCCAGACAAATCGGTGCCAGAGCCAGGACGGAACCCGTACTGGTATCTGGCAGTAAAACAACAAGCCCCACCATACCCAGCAGTCCCAGGATAGGCCCAGCCATGATCGCCCGCGCAATGGCTTTTTCCCCCAGGCCCGAGCTGATAATTGCCCCTACCGTCCAGCCCGCCCCCATCAGCGCCGTGAAGTACCCCGCTACTAACGGGGACTGTTGATGCAAGACTTGCAGAAAAAGCGGTGCAAAAACTTCACCACTGGTCACCGTCAGCACTAACAAGGACATCAAGGCATAGAGTTTGGCAATTGCAGATCTGAACTGAAACGCCCCCGATGGCAGCAACTTGGTAGACGAACGTTTTTCCACTACCAGCAAAGCGACGGCCAACCCCCCCGCCAAGCCCAGGCCAAGCGCATTTTGCAGTACATCTGCCGAGGTACTACCGGCAGAGATCGCCAACACCGCCAGCGTCAACAACAGCAGTTGAATCACAGGAATAGCCACCTTGCTCACCGCCGCGGCATGTTGCTCGCGTTTGGGGAGGACTACTAATGCCAAAGCGGCAAAAAGTACGGCAATCAAGGCGACCGATCCAAAAGCCGCACGCCACATTCCCCACTGCGCAAACACGCCACCGACTGCCGGCCCGGCCAACGTTGCCACGCCCCACATCGCTGATACCAACGCCATGGCTCGAGGCCACAAGGGCTCTGCAAAAACCAGACGAATCATGGCGTACGCCAGAGCAAAGAGAAAACCACCGCCAATCCCCTGGACGAAGCGCCCGAACAGCAAAAGGGACATATTCGGCGCCAGCGCGCAAACAAGCGCCCCCACCGCAAAGATCAAGGCCGCGACGGCATAGCTGCCTTTAGGACCCGTCAAGGCCAGCAACTTGGGTGACAGAGCCGAACCCAGAATAGACGCCACGACAAACAGGGTCGTATTCCAGGCATATAAATCCAGCCCACCAATATCCCGCACAACCGTGGGCAAAATGGTGGTCACAATGTAGACATTGACGGCATGCAATACCACTCCACCGGCCAGGACGAGGGCACGCATGGCATTGGCCCCCGACAACAAAGCGCCCCACCCGGTCTGTACCCCTTGCCCGCTACGCGCGCAAGCTTGCTGATTCTTCATAAGATCTCGACTCATTCTTTTAAAAGTAGCCCTGCCGCTTGAAAAGCTTGCATAGGCAAGAGTGGTCTTTTATAAAACCTCATGTATAGATGAGGTCAAGAGATCCAAAAACCATGAGAATCGATACCAGCATCCCTCTGTCCGTGGGTGAAGTCGCCCGCCGCAGCGGGGTCACCATTGCAACCGTGCATCACTACGAAACCAAAGGTCTCATTCATGGCTGGCGTAGCGATGGTAACCAGCGCCGCTATCACCGGGATGTTCTACGGAAAATTGCGGTCATCAAAATTGCACAGCGCGCCGGCATTCGACTGGCTACCATCAAAACAGCCTTGGATGAATTACCTACTGGCCGGCCACTGAACGCAAAGGACTGGGCCACCTTGTCCACGAGCTGGCGGGATATGTTGAATGAGCGGATTCTCAGCCTGACACAGCTACGCGATGAGCTGGATGGCTGTATAGGCTGTGGGTGTTTGTCCATGACGGACTGCCCCCTTAGAAACCCGGGGGATCAGTTATCCCTGTCAGGCGCGGGTGCTGTGCTGCTTGATGCCGGACGACACAATCAGAAGCGGAAGAAAAGAGCGGGGGAAATCTGATCGCGCGGTTTGTGTGAAATCCAGGCTGAACACGCAGCGCATCAGGGTTGGAAATCAGCGAAAACCGACCCTTACTTCACTATGCCAGAAGGCATCAGGCAGCAAAAAGGCCCAGTTTTCACACCAGGCCTTTTTTACTTTCCAAGAAACGCCCTACTCTCTTAGATCACGCCCCAGAAATACAGCAGCGCGGGGAGCAAGGCTGTCAGCACCCCTTGCACGGCAGACACCAGCCCAGTCAGGCGGGCAATGGGTTTATTCAGCACCAGCAGCAAGAAGAACATGAACCAGAGCCCTGCCCAAGACAACCAGCTCAGGACTTGCCAGTAGTCAAAAATCCGCTCGGCTACGCTCATATTTGTAAGGGCGGCGGGAACAGCGATGCAGGCGACCACCAGGGAATACCAGCCCAAGGCACGCCCATCACTTCCTGTAAACGCGTTCACCCCTACCCAAAAATAGGTCAAAGCAAACAGGCCCAGATAAATGGCCGACAAGGGAGAGTACACGGTGCTATTGGCGGGGTTCAAGATATGGGACATGCAGATGAATCCCAGTACGGCCGTGAACAAGTTGACGATAGCAGCATCTTTGGCATCCACCAGCCTGCCAGCATGATGACCTTCAGAGTAAAAGAGACGAACACCATTAACGAACAGGCACAGGCCTGCAAACGCCAGAAAAGCGGCAACTAGCATTTTGAAGATATCCTAAGTAATAGAAGGCGGACACAGAACATGCCCGCAACATGATGTTGCACTCAAGGCTGAGGCGGAGCAGATCATAGAGCTTGGCTACACAATTGCCATGTGATTTTTTTTATAAGCTCTATAAGAAAAAAACGCGCAATTTTGCGGCGGTTTTCCAGTGAAAATTCTGGCTGAAAAGCGAGCGGTTTGCACAGGCATTAGCAGACAAACGCCCCCTTCTCCATTTTGGAAGCAGACTCAGCCCAGGACCAAACAAAGTCCCTTTTAATCAATGAGTTAAAAAATCATCGAAGCCTGGGCAAGGCCGCTACAAATGAGGTCTGGCAACTGACCAAACAATAAACAGCGTGCCTGCTCAAGAGCCCGCTCAAGCCTGTTCGTTTTGGCCCCAGCGAGCCAGCACACGCACATAAGCCAACTGTGCCAGTAGTTCCACCAAAGTCTGCGTCAAAATGATGGCTGGCAACAACGGCAAAGCCCCCGGAATCGCCAAAGCCAGAGGCAGCACCACCAAAGAATTGCGAGTTGCACTGCTGAAAGCCACCGCACGTCGCAACGGAACGGCCAGCCGCGCTTGCCGTGCCAGCGCCCAGCCGATGACAGGAGCCAGAATGGCAAACAGCGCATACACCGGCAACACTCGCCACAAGACATCCAGTGCAGGCTCCAGTTGTCGCAGAACAGCCGCCACGACGATGAACAAGACCAAAGCAGTGGCTGGAACGGGGGCCAAGCCCAAACCCGTTTTTATCTGCGTCCAACTACGGCTTTTACCCGCAAGATACTGGGTGGCCCCCGCCAGCAACAGCGGAATCAGAATCAGGTAAAAGAAAGCATTCAGAAACGGCCCGGCTTTGATGTACAAACCGAACTGTTCCCCCAAGGCCAATTTCAAAAACAAGGGCAGGAGCAGCATTTGCACAAGCAGCAGTACCGGCGTAGCGGCTAGAAGTGCGCGGGCGTCGGCACGACCTAATTGAGCAAAGGTCACGACGTAATCAATGCAAGGAGCCAGCAAGACCAACAACACGCCCAGGCGCAACATGGTGTGGTCTGGCAGCAAGGGCACCAGCGCAAAGACCAATAGAGGTATCAGGAGAAAATTGGCCAGAAGCAAAACGGCCAGAAAGCGCAGCTGGGTCAGCGCTTTGCCTAACTGGGCAATAGGCACCTGCACAAAGGTGACATACAACATGAAAGCCAGCGCTGGATTGATCCAGTCGACCAGACTAGCTGGCATCACCCAGACACTGGCCATCCAGGCGGCCAGCAACATCGCCACACAATAAATAGCGGTTTGCCGGCGCTCTAACACATCACGAATCACGGCCAGCACCTCGTTTGGCTGAACAACTCCGGCACTGCCGTGAGAACTCCCTTTTACAGACCGCTACGGCGCAAACGTGCGGCGGACTGACGGTTCAAATCTCGAGCCTCACGCTCGGCATACTCGCTTTCTCCGGCTTCGTAACGGCCCTCGTGCATGCAGGATTCACGGTCCCAGGTGCATTCATTAAAGAGTTTTGACACGGGGCCACCACCGGGCTTCGCGGAGGAACAAGCTGCCATCAAAGCGGCCAGACCGAGCACCGCGCAACTTTGAATCAGACGTCGAACCATCATTGTGTTTTCCCTACAAAAAATCTTTATTGCAATTACCGCGAATCGAAATCAGAACCGATCGCGGACAATAGGAACACTGTACCCTGAGCCTCCAAAGCCCGTCGATTCCCTTTCCTGATAATTTGCAATTTATGACTCACGAACAATTTTTGCTATTGGCCCAAATCTTGAATCTGACGCCCAATCCCGAACTGGAGCAGGAAGTCCGACATCCGGGCGCGCAAATCAGCACACAAGCACAACAGATCCTGACTCTACATCTCCAGCTGAAAGAAGCCTATGTCATTCACAGGCCCACTGCATTTCGAGTTGTAGTCAGCCATGACGATCTGGACCGTTTCCCAGGCGCCCTGGATTTGAAGCAAGGTATGCATGTACAGCTGGTTTCTTACACCAGCGAGCGCTACATCAGTGTTCGTATCACCCAACTGCCAGCCACCCCCAAGGCGTATTTCAGGGGCGTCGTCAGCGAGCAGAACATCAGTTACCACGTTTTCGAGGTCGGGGACAGCGTGTATTTTTCTGAAGATCAAGTCCACGCCATACTCAATAAATAAAACGGGCTAGTGCCCACACGCCAAGGTGTCTGCTTCAACCCGATCTTTTAAGACTGGTGTCAGGCAGCAAGTGCAAGCCTGTCCGTCTTACAAACTCCTCGTAGCTGATGGGTGGTCCAACACGAGTGGAAGCTTGGTTAGCCTGCCAATGTACCCAGGAGCGTCCTGTGGTGGCGTCATACACCAGCTTGAACAAATGACTGGGAACGGCAACCTGGCTGGAACCTATCGTCACGGCATTGCGCTCGTACACAGGTCCGGTGAACACATACACATTGCCTGCGGCACGCGCCACATATTTACGGGTATCGGCTTCGATCTTGTTCCAGGGGCCGGCGTTGTGAACCTGATTTTGCGGCACCATATTGGCCAGAGAAAAGCTCTGCGCCATGCTCTGCTCCGACGCCATATCCCCTGCCGGAGCCATATGCCCGCGCGAAAAGCCCGAGCCTCGATAGTCATTCAGCTCGGCCCGCTCTGCCTGCGGCAAACGGCCTTCAGCATAAAAACGATCCGTGCGCTTCAAGCCTTTGGCGGACTGAATCTGCTGACGATTCAGACGCTGGACGACAAACACCGGCGTCTTGGTTTGGCCGCTATGCAAAATCGCAAAAGAGCTGAAGCACAACTCTCTTTGCGTGTAAGCCATGGGCACGACAGGTCGCGAGCCGGGAAAGAACTGGGGGCAATGTGCAAAAGAGGTTTGAACATACCCCTCGACCGAGGCCGGGACAGGCACACTATCCTGCTGCGTCGCGCCTGGCCAACCCAAAGACACCAGAAACGGTTCAAGACTTTGCCAGTTCAGCCCTTGGGGATGAAGCCAGGCCGTTGCAATCCCGAAACTGGTCAGGGCCGCGGCAAGGACGGACTTCAGAAATCGGGACGGGTTTGCCTGCCCTGTCTTTTTTCTACTACTGGTTTTTTTAACGCTACGACCTGTACTTTTTCTGCTCATACCACTCTTGTTTTATGCTTGGTCGGCTTACATCATTGCGCCGACTGCACCTGTGATTATAAGCAGTCCTTTCAGATTCAAAAGAACGTGCCCCCAGTGGGAGCACGTATTTATTTCTGACTCCGGCTTTTTTAACGCGATCAATCGCCAGAACAGGAGAAGACTCAGGACTTGCGGTGACGCTTTTTACTGAGCACCCAGAGCCTGCAATTCTTTCAATTCATCTTGCAGTTGTGCCAATTTGGCACGATCACGTTCCAGTTTTTTCTCCAGCTTTTCCACCTTGTCTTGTCGCCCTTCAGCCCGTTTCTCGGCGATTTCATCCAGGCGCTCCTGGATATCCTCTTCCTGCTCGCGGATATCTTCCTGTACATCACGCAGCAAATCCGCGTCCCGGCAATGCATCTGCACATTGGCCAAGGCGCGCTCCAGGCCACGCTCTCGATGAACATTGCCATGCTGGCGAGCATAGTTGATCTGGTTCTGAATTTCGGCAGCCCGATACTGGCAAGCCGGGTTATCAGCCCAGGCGGGCAAGGCCATCACACTTAATACAGCACTCAAGCACCATACGGAACGTTTCATCCTTGTTACTCCTGCAGTGTTCATCCAGATAGCCATCATACAATCCAGACTCCAATTTACCTCAGGTGGACGATTGGAATAGACTTCGTCAATTTGTCACGAAAACGTGATTAAATTCGAAAATTCTTCTGTTTATGTCATATTCAAGTAACAAAATTGTCGCAAATTGTGCCGAGAAATTTACACAACTTGTCTTTAAGCATAAAACAGTTCAGTTACACTCGAAATCCTCATAAAGCAAACTTTTACTTTTAATCGTGTTCAACATCACCACCAGGAAACTGATTTTTTTCCTGTGCGCTGCTTTGATTGTGTTGTGGCTCTTTCCCTTTGCGCACGTCAACGAAAGTTTGCTCAACTCCTCCCAGGCGTATTCAGCCTAGCATACCAGTGTGCTCAACTCCTTGATGCCCTTATCCATTCTGGCCGTTGCCAGTCTGATCTGGGCAGAACGGGCGGTGTCCGCTTGTCTGGCCATGGCCGTCAACACCGTCTTGTTTGTACTGGCGATCAAGAATATCTGCGATACCGCGGACCGCTTCTCGCGGGTCTGCGGTATTGATATTTCTGTTTCCTATGGAGCCATGTTGTACGGACTGGGCATGGCCACCCTGTGGGTGCTGCTGCTGAGCTATCGCTGGAAAGGTCCCAAGGAACAATCCGGCCCCTCGGGTGACGCAAGCCTGTAATCAAGCTCCTCTCGTCCCTGCATCATCCGGATGGTCTGCGGGGCCGGTGAGGCCATGACCAGGGCTTCTTTTATTCTTGCCGTATAAGTAGCGGCTTCAAGCCGGATTGAAGGGCCAGAAAACGGGGATCAACAACACGCCCAACACCCAGAAAATCAGATTCAAGGGCAAACCCACTTTCAGGAAATCCACAAAACGATAGCCGCCTGCGCCATAAACCATGGTGTTGGTCTGATAACCCACAGGCGTGGCAAAACTGGTGGAAGCCGCGAAGGTAACGGCAATCAGAAAGGGAGTGGGATCGACGCCCATCATTTTCGCCGTGGACATTCCTATCGGTGTCAGCAAGACAGCAGCGGCGGCATTGCTCATGAACTCCGTCAGCATCAGGGCCATCAGGTAGACCACGGCCAACACGGTCAAAGGTCCAAAGGACTTCACCAGACCAACGGTATTTTCGACCAGAAACTGGGCCGCGCCGGTCTCGCTCATGGCCATACCCAAAGGCAGCAAGCCCGCCATCAAGATGATGATGCGCCAGTCTATGGCGTCGTACACATCATCTGCTTTCAGACAACCGGCCAGTGTCATGGCCACGGCACCGAACAAGGAGGTGATGCTGATAGGCACCCAGCCCAAGGCAGGCAACAAAATCACCAGGGCCATGGTGACCAGTGCAAACGGCGCACGCCAGCCCATTTCCTTTTCGGCCTCGCGCTCGGACAACACGATGATATTGCTGTCAGCCCGCAAATCGGCCGCCTCTGCGGCCGGAGTCAACATCAACAAGATATCGCCCACCTGCAAACGCACAGCACGCAATTGCTCACGCAAGACCTGACCACGGCGATGAATGCCCAGCACGGTGGCGTTCTTGTGCCAGCCCGCCCCCAAACTGCCTAAAGTACGACCACTGATACGCGAACGCGGCGCAATCATGACCTCGGTCAAGACCTGATCAACCTGCTCGAAAGACTGTTGTTCCAGCTTGAACTGGGGGTCTACTTCCAGACCCGCTTCTTTGCGCAGCTCGTCCAGCTTGGTCCAGTCTCCGCGCGCCAACAGCACGTCGTCCTGCTCGATCTTCTGCTCTCGCGGGCCCCACACTTTGGTATCGCCGCGCAACAGCTCCAGCACAAACACCCCGTATTGCTCGCCCAGCTTGGCATCGCCCACCGATTGGCCAATCAGGGAAGAATCGGGCATCACCCGAAGCTCGGTAATGTATTTTCCCAGCTCATATTGCTCGACCAACTCGCCGCCACGGGCATCGGGCAGTAGCCAGCGCCCTATCGTCAGCAAATAAAGACAACCCACAGCCATACAGATCACCCCCAAGGCGGTGAACTCGAACATGGTGAAACCGGGATGGCCCAGATCGCGGGCAATGGCATTGACCAGCAGGTTGGTAGAGGTCCCGACCAAGGTACAGACCCCGGCCATTTGCGAGACATAGGACAAGGGGATAAGCGCTTTGGAAGCCGACATGCCTATCCGTGCGCAGGCGGCCATGACGATGGGAATGAATACCGCTACCACCGCCGTGTTGTTCACGAAAGGAGCAATCACCGCCAGAACCAGAAACAACAGCAGCAGAAACTGCACAGGGGAGCGTGCCTTGCTCAGCAAATCCCCAATCCCGGACAGCGCCCCGCTATTTTGCAGCCCGGCAGCCAGCACAAACATGGCCGCGACGGTAACCGTGGCCGGATTGCTGAAACCACCCACGGCCTGCTCGGGAGTCACCAAACCCAGAATCGCCAAGGTGCTGAGCACCAGCAAGGCGATAGCATCTATTCGGAGTTTTTCTGTAGCAAACAAGACAATCGCGATTAAAGCCAGACCCAAGACCACTGCAATCTCTGTTGTCATGTTGCCCCACTCCTGTTTGTGCTGTGCTGCTCAGTATAGGGAAAAATGCAGCACACCAAGCACTGCATTTCGCCGCACTCAACAAAAAAACACAAGTTTTCAAAACAGGAAAAGTGAAGCCTTCAAGCTTGGAGAGATCGGTGGCGCAAGGCCCCCCCTGCAACGCTTAAACCAGCAGCATCACCAAAAACACCAGCCCCAACAAGGCGATATAGGCTTTGGCATGAATGCTGTCCGGGATCTTGCCGATCCAGCGCGAGGTGAAGCGAATCCCCAGCCAGGAGCCAATCACCAGCACCAGGCATGCGCGCAAGTCGATATAACCTGCATGCCAGGCCCCCAAGGAATCGGCATTCCAGGCCAGCATGGCGTAAGTCAGGCTCCCCACCACCGCCATCGGCAAGGACAAGGGGTTGGCTGCGGCCGTGGCAGCGGTCATGCTGGCACCGCGTCGACGCATCAGGGGGACGGTGATCACGCTACCACCGACACCCAAAAAGGCGGCAATCGCACCAATAATCACCCCGGCCCCAGCGCTACTGGCCTTGCTTAAAGGGCGCATGGTATTGCTGGACTCTTGGGTGAAGCCGGAACGAAACAGGCTATCCAGAATCGTCAGGCCCAGATACACCACAAAAACCCAACGTACCCAGGACCCGCTCAAGGCCATGGCTGCTGCCGCACCGGGAATCGCCCCCAAGGCGATGAACAGGAGCAAAGGACGCACTTGCCCCCAAGGCACAGTGCCCGCCTTGTGGTGACGCCAGGTAGACAGGCCAGCACCAAAAATCATGACGCAGGTGGAAGTGGCCACCGCAATATGCATGGCGGCCTGCCCCATCTGACTATCCACGCCATACATGCCAATCAGCACCGAATACAGCACGGGAACCACCACAAAACCACCACCGAAGCCAAACAGCACGGTGGTCACGCCAGCCAGCAAACCAAAAAACAGCAATAGAAAATACATAGCCGCCCATCAACACAGATGACAAAACCCAAGAATAGGTCGCCCTGTTTTGGCTGGCATGCTAAAACCGGTCAACAATACTTTCGTTTCGGCCAGAGGCTTGCTTATGCACAATGTACGACTGGATAGCGTAGATGCCACCCCTCGCCCCTTGCTGGCGATTGGCACGGACTACGCGCCGGGCACGCTGCTGGACTTTCATGTGCACCGACGGGCGCAAATGCTCTATGCCATGACCGGGCTGATGGAAGTCGCAACCGACGATGGCGCCTGGGTGATTCCGCCCTATAGCGGCGTGTGGATTCCAGCTGGCAAACGCCATCGCGTACGCATGCAAAGCGCCAGCACCCGAAGCTTATATATAGAGCCGGAAGCAGCACCTCGCAGCAGCACACACTGCGAAGTGCTGGTCATTACGCCCTTGCTGCATCACTTGTTGTTGGCCTCCCTGGCCTTGCCCGCTCTGTACGAGGAAGATGGCCGCGACGGCGCCTTGGCTCAACTGCTTCTGCATGAAGTCGGTTTGGCGCAAACCATGCCGCTCTTTGCCCCCATCCCTCAAGACCCATCCCTGGCCCAGCTCTGCAAAGACTTTTTAAGTCAGCCCAATATTCAAAGCACGCCAGAACAGTGGGCCGGGCAAATCAATAAAAGCCTGCGCAGTTTTACGCGCCTGTTCCGGCAACAAACCGGCATGAGTTTTAGTGAATGGCGTCAACAAGCCTGTCTGCTGGCGGCTCTGGCCAAGCTGTCGGCCGGCCAATCCGTCACACAGATTGCACTGGATCTGGGTTACGACAGCTCCAGTGCCTTTTCCACCATGTTTCGTCGCCGCTTGGGGCAAGCACCCAGCAACTTTATTCGTGTTCCTTGAAGGAACTGACCAGACAGCAACTTGATGGAAGCAGAAACAAAAAGGCCCCCGGAGCTCTGACATCCAGGGGCCTGCACTGCCCGCCTCAACTTATAAGCGGCCTGGCATCATGACTGGGGCTTAACGCGTGATACGCGCCCGTCCACCAATCGTTGCAGCCAGACTGGCCACGAAGGCACCTACCAGCAAGGACGCAAATGCCCACAGCGCGAAAGCAGCGGCAGCCTTGCGAGCAGTATCGGCCGCTTCACGAGCTTGCTGCTCCAGCTTGTCGGCTGTTTCCTTGGCTTGCTTTTGCACGGAGTCCAGGCGCTCCTTGGCTTGCTCGGGCGTCAAGCCGGTACGGTTGGCCACCAAACGCAGCAAGTAATCCTGATCCTGCTGGGACACCTCCCCTTCTTTGAGGCTGCGAGCCAGAATCCGGCTGACCTCACGTTCCGGGTTGCCAGTCTGAGCAGGTGCATTGGCAGGATCTGCCGGACGTAACAAGGTGTCGGTGAAATAGCCCAAACCAGGGCCTTGCGCCTGATCCTTGCCTGCCTGGCCTACGATGGCCGATGCCGCTCCCACTCCAGCCCCGGCCAGATTCGCCCCCGCCTGAGCCGTACCCGAGACCAGCGAGGCGACACCCGAGCCCAGCAAGAAGACGCTGACAACCGCACTCACGGCCCAGACCAGAAAACCATGCGCCGTATCGCGGAAATGAACTTCGTCACCGTGAACACCTGTCCAATTGGTACGCAGACGTCCAGTGACATAGCCCGCAATACCGTAGGCAATGATCTGCGTGACAAAAAGCCAGATAATCGTCCCGATAGCCATCGTGGTGCCTGAGGCCCCGTCATTACTCCACGGGGAAATCGCCATGAAACCCAGGCCGGTCCCACCTACCAGCAAGGTCACCGTCATGGCAGCGGCAATAACCGCGCCCCCGATGACAGCGCCCCAAGACACAGCGGAGTGCGAAGACTCCGCCACGGCTTGCGTCCCCAAACCTGCATCCGAACCAAATTGCGTTGTAGCCATGATGATTCCTTATTTCAGATTGTGATCGCACGCACCTTAGTGCCAAAACAGAGCCAGCAAAATGATGATAGGGATAGGAACTCCCAGAAGCCATAAAAGGATCGATCGCATAAGCCCTCCGTTTGAATGAAAAACAAGAACTGAATGCAGCAAAAAACACTTCACGATCATTCTAGGCAGATAAAAAATCGATAAATTTTATAAAATGTAAAAAGAGAAACCGAATCAAAGCGCATGACTGCAGGCCACCTCATTCTCAACATGGATAGACTCATGACCCTGGACGAAAAAGGGTTAAACCTTTTTTACATAAGCCCTACAGAGACAAGCGAGAAAAAAGCAGGCTATACGATCAGGCACCACACACCCGCAAACCAGGCCTCGCCCAAGAATTTCACACAAAGCTTGTATGGCAATACATGCTTATTTTTTATTATCTTGAAATACTTGATTACGTAGCTGATTGAATTGAGCAGCAGCAATAATAAATAAACAAAATAGCTGCGGTAAGAAAAACAAGGGTAAGTAGAAAAATAATTATCGAACCACAAGAAAAAAGAAAAACAACGTCAGAAATAAAGTAAACAGAAAAAACCCAATACAGAAATTGCAGACCTCCGCATTCACATCTGCACATGAAGTTCACTTGGCCAACACACCACCTTCCTGACCTTGCTGACAGACTGCATCCCACACGCATCTGTCCTCAAAAGCGACAAAGAAAGCCACAAAACCGTGCATGGAAGGGGCAGACTCGGTTATCCTGTTGCCTCCATTCAAGCTCGGCCGCTGCGGTGGTAAACCGCGCATCATGCGCCTTCTGTATCCCGATACTGCCAAAGACGGCCTGCATTCACAGAGCCTAGCCTATGAGCGACCTCCAAAGTCTGATCGAATCGGCGTGGGAACAGCGAGCTTCCCTCTCCCCCCAAGAACACAGCATTGAACTGCGCACGGCCATCCATACCGTGATCGAAAAGCTGGATTACGGTTCCCTGCGTGTGGCGGAAAAAATCGACGGACAGTGGCAGGTCAACGACTGGGTCAAGAAAGCGATTCTTCTGTCCTTCAGGATCAACGAAAACCGCGTCATGGCCAGCGAGCCCGCTCCCTTCTATGACAAGGTGCCTCTGAAATTCGAGCAGCACGACCAGGCTGCGTTTGCCCAGGCAGGCTTTCGCGCCGTTCCCGGTGCTGTGGTACGCCAAGGCGCCTATGTAGCCCCCGATGTCGTGCTGATGCCCTCGTTTGTGAACATCGGCGCTTATGTCGGTGAAGGCACCATGGTGGATACCTGGGCCACCGTTGGTTCCTGCGCCCAGATCGGCAAGCATGTTCACCTGTCGGGTGGCGTCGGTATTGGCGGGGTATTGGAGCCTCTGCAGGCCAACCCCACTATCATTGAGGACAACTGTTTCATCGGTGCCCGTTCCGAAGTGGTGGAAGGGGTCATCGTAGAAGAGAACTCGGTGCTGGCCATGGGCGTCTTCCTGTCGCAAAGCACCAAAATTTACGAGCGCGAAACAGGCAAGATTTACCAGGGCCGTGTCCCTGCCGGTTCGGTAGTGGTCCCTGGTTCCCTGCCTTCGGCCGATGGGCTGTACAGCCTGGCCTGCGCCATCATCGTCAAGCGTGTGGATGCCCGTACCCGCGCCAAGACCAGTATTAATGATTTACTTCGCGCCTGAACATGAGCACTGACAATTCTGTACTAGACACCCTCAAAGCCCTGATTGCCCGCCCCTCGGTCACCCCTGAGGACGCCCACTGCCAGCAATGGCTGGGCGCAAGGCTGGAGCAAGCGGGCTTTAGCCTGGAACATCTGCCCAGCGGCCCGGTGTCCAATCTGTGGGCCCGCCGTGGCACCCAGGCGCCCTTGTTTGTTTTTGCCGGTCACACAGACGTGGTTCCTACCGGGCCGGAAGCGGCCTGGGACTCGCCCCCGTTTGAGCCCACCGTGCGCGACGGTCAGCTGTATGGCCGTGGTGCGGCGGATATGAAAGCCTCGATTGCGGCCTTCATCCACGCAGTTGAGGAATTTACCCAGGCCCATCCTGAACACAAGGGCTCGATTGCCCTGCTGCTGACGTCGGATGAAGAAGGCCCCGCAACCGACGGCACCGTGCATGTGTGCCGTGTCCTGAAAGAACGTGGCGAACAACTGGACTACTGCATCGTGGGCGAACCTACCTGCTCGCGCCAATTAGGTGACACCATTAAAAATGGCCGTCGCGGCTCCCTGTCCGGCCACTTGATCGTAAAGGGTCGCCAAGGCCATGTGGCGTACCCGCAATTGGCCATCAACCCGCTGCATGTATTCGCCCCTGCGCTGCACGAACTGACAGACCGCATGTGGGACGCCGGCAATATCGATTTCCCGCCCACCAGCTTTCAGATTTCCAATATTCATGCCGGCACTGGCGCGGGTAATGTGATCCCCGGTCAGTTGGATGTGCATTTCAACTTCCGCTTCTCCACCGAGCAGACACCCGCCGGTCTGCAAGCCGAAGTGGAGTCCATCCTGCGCCGTCATCGTGTGGACTTCCAACTGGAATGGACACTGGGTGGCGAGCCCTTCCTGACAGAGGCCGGACCGCTAAGCCAGGCTCTTGCCAAGGCCATTGAAACCGAAACCGGCGTGGAAACCGATCTGTCCACGACAGGCGGCACCTCAGATGGCCGCTTTATCGCTAAAATCTGCCCTCAAGTGGTCGAATTTGGCCCGCTCAACGCCAGCATCCATCAAATCAATGAACACGTTGCTGTGGCTGATCTTGAGCCTCTTAAAAACATTTATCGCCGTACATTGGAATCCCTGCTTTGTTAAGCCCTTGCATCGACCATTCCTCCCTGCTGGAAGCCCAGCAGGAACTGCGCACCGTGCGCGACTTGTTGCGCTGGTCTGTCAGCCAGTTCAACCGCTGTCAGCTGGCCTTTGGCCACGGCAGTGACAATGCCTGGGACGAGGCCGCCTATCTGCTGCTGCACACCCTGCATTTGCCCCTGGACACGCTGGACCCGTATCTGGATGCCACCGTGCTGGAGTCCGAGCGCGCTGCCTATCTGGCCCTGGTCGCGCGACGCTGCAACGAGCGCGTGCCCGCCGCCTACCTGACTGGCGAAGCCTGGCTGCAAGGCCATCGCTTCCGCGTCACCGCTGACACCATCGTGCCGCGCTCTCCCATTGCTGAATTGCTGGCAGAGCAATTGCAACCCTGGATTGCGGACCCCGATGCCATCTACAACGCCCTGGATTTGTGCACTGGCTCGGGCTGTTTGGCTATTTTGACGGCACTGGCCTTCCCGCAAGCCCAGGTCGATGCCGTGGATCTGTCCGACGCCGCGCTGGAAGTGGCCCAGTCAAACATCGATGCCTTCGAGCTGAACGATCGCATGAGCTTGTACAAGAGCGATCTGCTGGATCAATTGCCGCCAAGCGCTTACGACCTGATCATTTGCAACCCACCGTATGTGAATGAGCAGTCCATGCAAAACCTGCCCAAGGAATACCAGCACGAGCCACAACTGGCCCTGGCTGGCGGCGACGATGGTATGGATCTGGTGCGTCGCATTCTGGAAGCTGCCCCCAACTTCCTGGCACCCGAAGGTGTGCTGGTATTGGAAATCGGCAATGAGTACGACAATTTCATCGCCGCTTTCCCGGAGCTGGAGCCGATCTGGCTGAGCACGGCAACCGCTGAAGACCAGATTCTCTTGTTAAGCCGGGAGCAACTGGCTCTGTGATACGCGCAACTGGAATTACGCTGCGTCGCGGCGTCAAAGTCCTGCTGGACAATACTGATTTCATCGTCAACCCGGGCGAGCGCCTGGGCATTGTGGGCAAGAACGGTGCGGGTAAATCCTCGCTGTTTGCCTTGCTGCAAGGCGAGCTGGATCTGGACGGGGGTGACCTGAGCATCCCCGAAGTCTGGGAAGTGGCCAGTGTGCGCCAAACCATTCCAGACCGTGACCGCCCTGCCCGCGAATTTGTTATCGATGGCGACGAGCGCTTGCGTGCCTTGCAGGAAAAACGTGCCAATACGCCCGACAGCGATGGCCAAGCCATTGCCGAACTGGAAAACGCCCTGATCGAAGCCGATGCCTGGTCCGCCCCCTCGCGTGCCGAGCAACTGCTGGCCGGTCTGGGTTTCCGCCCCGATCAGTGGATGCTGCCTGTGCGCGAGTTCTCCGGTGGCTGGCAAATGCGCCTGTCCCTGGCCCGCGCCCTGATGGCACCTTCTGACCTGCTCTTGCTGGACGAACCCACCAACCACCTGGACTTGGACGCCATGCTCTGGCTGGAACGCTGGTTGGGTTCCTATCCCGGCACGGTCCTGCTGATTTCGCACGACACCGAGTTTCTGGATGCCGTGGCCCGTTCGATTCTGCACGTGGATCAAGGCAAGCTGGTTCGCTACAAAGGCGGCTACAACGACTTTCTGGTGCAGCGTGCCGAGCGCGTACAACAAAGCCAGATCGCCTACGAGCGTCAAACCCGTGAAGCCGCGCGCCTGCAAAGCTTTATTGATCGCTTCAAGGCCCAGGCCACCAAAGCCAAGCAGGCACAAAGCCGCGTCAAGGCTTTGGCCCGCATGCAGACCGTGACGCTCTTGCGCGACGACTCAAGCGTTTCCATTCGCCTGCCCTCGCCCGAATACACACCCGACCCCTTGCTGACATTGGATCAAGCCGATCTGGGTTACCCCGGTCAGGACAAAGCCATTTTGAGCCAGGTCCGTCTGATGGTGCGCGGCGGTGCCCGTGTGGGTATTTTGGGGATGAACGGTGCGGGTAAATCCACACTGGTCAAAACCCTGGCTGGCAAGCTGGAACCTATCAAAGGCGAACGCCTGGAATCCAAAGGTCTGGTGATCGGCTACTTTGCCCAGCACCAGTTGGACTCCATTGACCCGGACTCCACTCCCCTGCAACATCTGGCGCGTCTAGCTCCGGATGTCCGCGAGCAGGAACTGCGTAATTACCTGGGCTCCTTCGGTTTCAGCGGTGATATGGTCACCAGCCTGACCGCCCCCTTCTCCGGGGGTGAAAAGGCGCGTCTGGCTCTGTCCCTGATTGTCTGGCAAAAACCCAATCTGCTTCTGCTGGACGAGCCAACCAACCACTTGGACGTGGATACCCGTGAGGCCCTGGCGACAGCCTTGGCTGATTACGGTGGCAGCGTGCTGCTGGTATCGCACGATCGCCATTTGTTGCGTTCTACCGTTGATTCTTTCTGGATTGTGGCCGATGGCCAGGTTCAGGAGTTTGATGGCGATCTGGAAGACTACCGCGACTGGCTGCTGGCCCGCAGCGCGCAATCGCGCTCGGAAGCTCGCCAGGAAGCCCGTGCCGATACAGGTGGCGAAGGCACAGACCGCAAGACGCAACGCCGTCAGGAAGCCGAACTGCGTCAACGGCAGGCCCAACAACGCAAGCCACTGGAAAGCCGCTTGAAGAAAGTGGAGTCAGCCATGGAGAAAGCTCAGCTGCGTTTGCAGGAACTGGATACCTTGATGCAGGACCCCGACTTTTACTCCGACAGCTACAAGGACCAACGCCCCGCCTTGATGACCGAACATGGTGAGCTCACCAAGACGCATCAAACGCTGGAAGAAGAATGGTTGGAAATTCAGGAAGCGATGGAAGAGATTGGGCGACAGGTCTAGGCCTATCGACTCCGTTCTGCTCGTAAACTCCTGAAAAAGAAGGCGCCATATCTACAAAGATTGGCGCCTTTTTGTTGGAAGCTCTTGATGGTCTGTAAAACGCACATCGAAGCCTTACGAGTTTGCTGACTCCTGGGTATCTGAGCCAGGACTATGAGCAGAGGATCTATACACTCGTAAACTTGGCTATGTCATCTCGTTCTTCGTTTTGCTGTATGCCATTCAGCACATACGTTTAGCCAAGGTGAGTCCGGCCAGCAAACAACAACAACAACAACAACAACAACAACAACAACAACAAACTCATGTGAGCCAAAACTCACTCGAGGACCGGCTCGACAACTCAGCTCCCTTCACCCCTATTCCCACAGCCCGCACAGCCCAAATATCCACACAGCAAGTCCACAATGGCCTCTTCCACCTGCTCCGGTGGATACGGCACACCGGGCGGAATGATCGCACCATGAATCAGGGACTCCAGACTTTGCATTACTACCCAGGTGGCTAAATCCAGATCCTGCGGGGCAACCTCGCTACGGTGCTCTTCCAGCAGTTGACGAATGCGGTCACGAATACTTTGATCAGCCTGGCTCTCGCTGGCTGGCGCATCAAAGAAAGGAAAATCCTTTTCCAGTACCCGATGCAATTCCGGGTCCACCCGATGCGCGGCCAACCAGGCTTTGACCAGATCACTCAAACGCCCCCGCAACCCCAGGGACTGCGTATCGGCCAGACTGCTTTCCATAGCCTGGTTCATTTGCAAAGCATGGCGTTCATGCAAGGCGGCAATCAGTGAGTCCTTATTCGGGAAGTACTGATACACCGAGCCCACGCTGACTCCAGCCACCTCCGCGACCACATTGGTATTGGTGCCAGCATAGCCACGCTCGGACAAAACGCGAGCCGTTGCCTCCAAAATCGCCTCCACCAAAGCCCGGGAACGGCTTTGACGCGGGATACGACGGGCTTGAGGGAGCGTTTGCATAAGGACTCCGAATGCGAGTTTTCGATGTGAGCAATTATTCATATTATCTCAAATATCGAGCAATTACTCATGTTTGGAGTGTTTCATGTCTGTACCCAATTCGGCGCAAGCCACCTCGAAGGCGCAGTCGCCACCTGCCGCCCATGTTTTTCTAACGCTACTCCCTATCACGCTGGCCGTGTTCGTCAGTTTTCTAAGTATCGGGCTGCCCCTGCCCGTACTGCCCTTGCATGTACACAATGCGCTGGCGATGAGTACGCTGGTCGTGGGCCTGGTTATCGGTGTTCAATTCGCAGCCGCTTTGCTCTCCCGTGCCTGGGCCGGGAATCTGGCTGATACACAAGGCTCCAAGCACGCCGTCATGCTGGGCTTGATGGTGATGTGCTTGTCCGGCCTGGCCTATCTGGCTTCGTTGAGCTTTGTCAGCACACCAACCCTATCGGTCTGGGTGCTGGTGATTGGCCGTATCTTGCTGGGCTGCGGTGAAAGCCTGATTGTGACGGGTGCCTTGAGCTGGGGCATCGGCCTGGTTGGCCCGCAAAATGCAGGCAAAGTCATGGCCTGGGTGGGTGTGGCCATGTACGGCGCCTACGCCGTCGGCGCCCCTCTGGGTGTTGTGGTGAACCAGGAGTACGGTTTTAACGGTATCGCCGTCGCCGTCACGCTGTTGCCTTTGATTTCCCTGGTGATGCTGCTTAAGACCCGCGCCACCGCCCCCACTGCGCTGCGTCGCACCCCTTTCTACCAAGTCCTGGGATTGGTCTGGGGCGCCGGTATGGGCTTGTTGCTGTGCAGTGTCGGTTTTGGCAGTCTGACCGCCTTTATTGCCCTGCTCTTTGCTGATCGCAACTGGGGCAATGCTTCGCTGGCATTCACTGCCTTTGGGCTTGCCTTCATTGCTGCGCGCATGTTCTTTGGTCATCTGCCTGACAAGCTGGGCGGGGCACGCGTCGCTTTGCTGTGCGTGCTGGTGGAAGCAGTGGGTCTCTTGCTGATCTGGGGTGCCCACAGCCCTGCGATTGCGTACCTGGGAGCAGCCTTGACCGGATGGGGCTATTCCCTGGCCTTTCCTGGTTTTGGTGTCGAGGCCGTACGCCGCGCACCACCCGAAAGCCGAGGTGTCGCCATGGGCGCCTATGTCGCCTTTCTGGACATTTCTTTGGGCATCACCGGCCCTGCCCTGGGCGCAGTCGCAGGAACCTGGGGGCTGGAAGCGATTTATCTGTTCAGTGCAGTGGTCGTTAGCTTGTCTGTACTGGTGGCGCTGCGTTTGATGCGTCATCCTATAGCCCAGGTTTGAAACCCGTTCCCGCAAAAGCAATTTCATAAAAGCAAAAGGGACTGAGCTTGCCGTTAGGCAGTCTCAGTCCCTTTTTAAACCTTAAACAAAATACCGCAAAGGCAGCTCAAGACAGCCTTATGGGGCTACATACAAAAGGCGGCCCTGTTTTCTGGCTTGTTCCAGCTCCTGCACAACCTGCTGACGCGTCTTATGAACACTGCCCGCAGGCAGGACTGGATATTCATCGTCTGCAAAATCCAGCAAACCGGCTTGTTGGGCCTCTTGCAACTCCTGAACCACCTGAGCGCGCGTTTTAGCCGGGCCTTGTGGAACTTTGGGGTAACCATGCGCAGCCACGCTGATCAGCCCCTGTTCCCGAGCTTGCTCCAGTTCCTGCACAACCTGGGCGCGACTTTTGCTGTAGCTCTGACCCTGCACCTGTGCAGTTCCGTCAGCCGCCCAAGCAGCGCTTGAAGCGATCAAAGCCGTGCAAGCCACTGTCCATAAACCTAATTTCATAATGAATCTCCTTGATTAAAAAAACCGCCTCTCCGCCAGGACCTAAACAGGTCGAGCAAAGGGAGGCGCAATGGGATTGGGGGGTGAAGAACGCAGCAGCACGGCCAGACACAAGGCCAGCAAGCTGCACCAAAACACCAGGTTGTAGGCGCTGATCTGTGCAGCGACCTGTGATTCACGAGCCAGAACGCGAGCCAAGGCGGCCACGCCGTCCGAAGCCCGCTCCATAACCAGAGGGTCACCCTCTACAAGATGGCTACTCAGACTGCTGCGGCTGATATCGCCTGCCATGCGCAGCCAGGTAGACACCAGCGTGGCGGCGGCAACAGGCGTAAAGACACGAGCAATGGGGACATACACACCCAAAGCCACTCCATGTTGAGGATTCAGATTGGTCACAAAAGCAGCAATCAACCCGATCAACATGGTGCTCTCGCCCACAGACTGCAAAATCAGGATCGAAACAAACTGCTCCACACGCCAGTCGTGGCTAATATGAGTTCCCAGCCAGGCGGTGAAGGCGATGATGCTTAGGCCGAGAATCATCATCAGGCGTGGCTCAAGACGTCGAGCCAGATAGATCGCCAGCGGAGTCGAGGCCAGGTAAGCCCCAAACGCAATCCAGGTGGCAGCACCCGCTTGCAGGGGCTTCAAGTCCCCCATCTGGGTCAGAAAGCTGGGGATCAGCAAAGACGTCGGTGTCATCAGCACGCCGAACAGGCAGGCAATAATCAGGCACACACGGATATTTCGATTGCTCAAAGCCATCAGGCTGGCAAAGGAGTTCTGCCTGCGCATGCCACGTCCTATGGCGGCCGCCACAAGCACCACGCCACCGAGCAGAGCAGAAACAACCAGACCGGAATCAGTCCAGCCCAGCCGTTCCGCGGACTCTATCCCGACAAAGGCCAGCACCAAACCCGTACAAAACAAGGCCATCCCGCCCCAATCGGCGTTTTGCAATTGGTCGCGATCTATAGGCGTCAACGGCATGGCTTTCCAGGCCAGAAACGCAATCACTGGCCCCACAAAAGCAGTGGGCCAATACACCCAATGCCAACTGAACTCCTCCAGTAAAAAACCGGACGTGCCATAGCCCGCATCCATGCCGGTTGAAACACGCAAGCTGTACGCTGCCATGACAGCCAGCCAAAGCCGAGGGTGCAAGCTGCGCAAAGCCAGGGACATCGTCAGTGGCAGGTAAATCCCCAGACAAAGTCCGGCCAGTCCGTGCAGGCTCAACAAGACGGGGTAATGATGGGCAAAGAAAGGGATCAAAAAGGCGGCCAAGCCCAACAGCAGGCTGGGCACCAGCAGTACCCGGGTCGGCCCGATTACGGTTGCCAGCCACGGCGCAATCGGCATGGAGATCAACTGCGCCGCATTCAAGGCCGTTCCCAACCAGGCCGCCTCCAGCACATCCAAGCCAAACTGGCCGCGCAAGTCCGGCAAGGCAGCGGAAAACAGACGCCCTTGCACGGTGGTCAAGACCGCGCCCAGGAAGATCGCCATCACGGTCAGGATGGGGCGTGCGGTTTGCGTATTAGCCATCAGCCTGGAGAACGTCATGGTCAGCCCTCCTGAGCCCGAACGACGGCCAGTTGACGAGTCTGTTTCAAACCCGGCATGTCATAAGCCGCAACGTGGGAACCCGCCGTGTCGATTCTGGCCTGTGCCGACATACCGGGGCGCAGACGCTCCAACTGTGCCTGGCCCGGCTCCAACTCAATACGCACCGGTATGCGCTGCACCACTTTGGTGAAATTCCCGGAGGCGTTATCGGCAGGCAATAAGGAAGACTCAGCCCCGCTCATGGGTGCAATCTCTACTACGCGCCCCCGCCAGCTGCCACCGGGCAAGCCATCCACGGTCAACTCCACCGGCTGCCCAGGCTGCACATGCGCAAGCTGCGTTTCCTTGTAGTTTGCAATGACGTAGGCCTGCTCCAGGGGGACGATGGAAACAATCTGCGTGCCCTGGTTCAACAAGCTGCCTACTTGCACATGACGCTTGTTCAAGACCCCGTCAAAAGGGGCCACAATCCGCGTATAGCCCAAATTGCGACGAGCAGACTCCAAGGCAGCTTCAGCCGATTTCAAATCAGCGGTACGAATCGCACGCTGCCCCTGCAGAACCTTCAGGGAGTTTTTCGCCAGCTCCACTTGCGCGGTAGCGGCCTCCCCTTGGCTGATTGCCTCATCCAGATCGGCCTGGGCGTTTTCATAGCCTTGCCGTGACAAGGCACCTTCCTTGACCAGCCTTGCCTGACGAGAAGGATTATTACGATATTGCCGCACGCGCACCTGCACGGAGCGCAGCTTGGCTTGCGCCTCTTTAATACGCGCCTGTTGCTGTGCAATTTCACCGTCCAGATTGTCCAGATGGGCCTGCGCCTTGGACTGTTCCGCCCGCGCTGCCGCCACGGCCAGCTCGTAATCGGCCGGATCAATCTGCGCAATCAGATCCCCCGCCTTGACCTGCTCATAATCCCCCAAGGGCAAGGCTTTCACGTAGCCCGAAACCTTGGCACTGAGCACCGCAAAGTCGGATTTCACGTAAGCATTCTGAGTGCTCTGTATACGGCGGCTACTGGTCCACTCGTTCCACTGCGTGGTCGCCAGAATCAGCAGCCCAATCATGGCCAGGCAGCCCAGCCAAGGAGCCAGCCGCAGGCCCAGCGCTTTGCGTTCCGTTGAAGTTGTTGAGGTGCTCATAACCGTATCCCTGCTCAATCAAAAATCAAAACCTAACACCGTTAGTCTATGAGCGAATGATACACTAACAGCGTTAGGTTGCAAATATCGGAGAGAACATGGCAACAAAAGCGCCCCGTATTCAACGTGAACACATCATCCAGACAGCGCTGGACTTGCTGGACCAGGAGGGGCTGGAAGGCCTGACTTTGCGCAAACTGGCTCAGGCCCTGAATATCCAGGCCCCCTCGCTGTATTGGCATTTCAATGCCAAGCAAGCCTTGATTGATGGCATGGCTGACGCGTTGGTAGAAAACATGGCGCGACACAGCCCAAGCAACCAAGCCTGGGATGAACAAGTTCGGCATCTGGGTCTGGAGTTCCGGCAGGCCCTGTTGCAAAGACGAGACGGCGCTCGAGTCTTTGCGGGTACCTATGTAGTCACCGACAATGTGCTGCGCACCAGCGAAGCCTTTTTGTCCGCTTTCATGCAGGCAGGCGCAGACAACCAATTTGCTGCCGAGGCCAGCTTTAGCCTGATTTACTACATTCTGGGTTTTGTCATGGAAGAACAGGCTCTGGGGCCTGGCAGCACATTGGACCTGTCTTTACGCAAACAGGCTTTTTTAGAATTGGCTCAAGAAAAGTACCCCAGCAACTGGCAGGCACGTGAGGCAATCTTTTCCGATGACTTTACGGGCCGTTTTATCACTGGCCTGAACCTGTTGATTGATGGTACAAAGCAGCGCATTCAAAACAAATCATAAACAGACATTCTCAGGACCCGCACATGCACGTTGCTACACAGGAATTCCCCCGTATCTGGATCTCGAACAGCGCCCCATCCAATTGGAAAGCGGAACTGGAAGCCTTGCTGGATCAAGGACAACGCTTTGTCTTGCTGACCCGCGAGCTGCCTGGTGCAGAGGAAGGCACGGACAAGGAGGAATTCTCGCAGTGGATCAAGGCCAACCGCAGCCGTCTGAGCGTGTCCTGTGCCGCCAGCCTGGTAGTTGTCAGCAATGCCTTGATGGCCTTTTCCTTGAATGCCTTTGTCGCCCCTTTGAGCGAAAAATTCGGCTTTCCAGTCCGCGTAGTGCATGAGGACGATCTGGACGCGCAAGTTACCGCTTTTCTGGCTGCCAGCCCGGAAGTGGCAGACAGCTAAGCAGTACGAGTTGCAACTTTATAGGCCCTACACTGTCCATTATCTTTTCTGATTTTGGCTGTCACCCGTTTGAGTCTCTCCCCACATCTCCCCACACTGCCGCCTGTACTGGCAGGCCCTCTTTTGCGTCGCCTCGATCCCCAACGCCTGGTGCTATGGCTGGTTGGCAGTTCGGCCTTGACCCTGGACCTGGTCCTGCAAGCAGAGGGTGCCGCTCCCCAGCGTATTTCGCTCAGTAGCGAGCACTGTCGCATCGTACAGTTGGGCAAGCAGGCCTTTATCCACTTTCTGGATGTACCGCTAACTACAGCCCTGCCCCAAGACACGCTTGTTCACTACGATTTGCTCGCCTCAATCGAAGGAGGACCGGAGCAAGGGATTGCTGATTGGGCTCCCCATCTGCTGCACCAGGGTCAAACCCAGCCCAGCTTTGTGCTGGCCAGCCGCGCTGACAATCTGATGTTTGGTTCCTGCCGCAAGCCTCATCACGCCGCACGCGATGGTTTGGCTCAGGCAGACACAGTCTTGAGCGAGCACATTACCCAGGCCCATGCCCGGCCTGCCTTGCTGATGCTGTCCGGAGATCAGGTTTACGCCGACGATGTGGCCGGTCCCATGCTGGCGGCCATTCATGCCTTGATTGAGCGGCTAGGCTTGTATGGGGAATATCTGGAAGGCGCCGTCGTCTCGGATAGCGAATCGCTTTACCGGCACCCCGCCAGCTACTACCGACGTGCGGATTTGCTGCCTGCCTTCAAATCCAACGAGGATCTGCGCGAGCGCTTTTTTGGTGGTGTGGAAAAACCGATTTTCACCACTGCCAACGCACACAATCACTTGGTCACGCTGGCCGAAGTCATGGCCATGTATTTGCTGGTTTGGTCCCCCATCCCATGGCAAATCATTCCAGAGCCTGAGCCTCCCCAATTGGAGCCCAAGCATCAGCAACGCTGGCAACGCGAGGCACTGGCATTGGAAGGTTTCCGTCAGGACCTGCCCCAAGCAGCACGCCTTCTGGCCCACGTGCAAACCTTGATGATTTTTGACGACCACGACATCACCGATGACTGGAATTTGTCCGCCAAATGGGAAAGCGTCGCCTATGGCCATCCTTTTTCACGGCAGATCGTAGGCAATGCCCTGATCGCCTATATGTTGTGTCAGGGTTGGGGCAACCGGCCCGAGGTGTTTGAGTCGGTGCTGAATACGGTGACCGCCTGGACCAGCCAGCCGGATGAGCATCAGCGTCTTGAACATGAAGCTCAAGATGCGTTGATCAAGGAACTGCTGGAGTTTCGCCAATGGGACTATGTGCTGCGCACCCAGCCTACGCTGATCGTGCTGGATACACGCACGCGCCGCTGGCATAAACGCCGTTTGCCCAGTCGCCCGTCCGGACTGATGGATTGGGAATCCTTGACCGAGCTTCAACACGAATTGCTGGATGAGCGCGCCGCCATCATTGTGTCGCCCACGCCCATGTTTGGCGTCAAGCTGATCGAAGTCATACAAAGCATTTGCACGTACGCGGGTTTTGCCCTGACGGTGGACGCCGAGAACTGGATGGCCCACAGAGGGGCTGCCAACACCATGCTGAACATCTTCAGGCACTCACGCACACCCGGAAACTACGTGATTCTGTCCGGCGATGTGCACTATTCCTTTGTCTACGATGTACAGGTACGCCATAGCGGGCACATTCCACATATATGGCAAGTCACCAGCAGCGGCATCAAGAACGAATTTCCGGAAGCTTTATTGAACTGGCTGGATCGGCTGAACCGCTGGCTCTACTCGCCGCGATCCCCTCTGAACTGGTTTACGCAACGCCGTGACCTGAGCATCAGCCCGCGTCTGCCGGATCAGCGCAAACAGGGGGAACGGGTATGGAATGGTTCCGGAATCGGCCAGATCTGGCTGGATGAGGAAGGTCGCCCCGCCCGCATCCTGCATCACAATGCCAACAAAAAGCCGCCTACCGAATTTCTGCCTCCGGATCAGGAGAAGAAAGGGTAAGGCGGCTAGCGTCTGGCTACAGCAGGTAGAACTTACTGACCCGCTACAGAGCTGACATAGGTGGCGACAGCATCACGCTCTTCGTCACTCATGGTTTGAGCAAAAGAAGGCATGGCACCCATGCCTTCTTTCATGACCTTCAGGATCTGTTCTTTGGAGGGCTGCAATTCGTCCAGATCGGGGCCGATGGCACCGGCAGAACCGGCATCGGCCAAGGTATGACAGACTGCACAGGCAATGGGTTTGGCGCCCCCGGTAAAAAGAACCTTGCCCTGATCATCAGCCTGGGCCTGGCCAGCAACACCAAACAAACAGGCAGCAGCAACAGCTAAGTATTTCTTCATGATTTCCTTCCAAACCCGCCCCAAGGTATCGGGGCGGTTTACGACATTCAATGCTTAAACAACCGTGACTGGCAGCATATGGTCGCGCCAGCTATTGTTCAGATAACCGTGGCTATTAGCCGTGCGCTCTTCAGGCTGAACCATTCCGGCTTCACTGGTCGCGCGGCTGGCGATTTCATATTGGCCGGGCTTCAGTTCCATACCCACTACAAATTGACGCCAGGCGTATTTGCCCAGATCCGGCCCCACAAAATTGGCTTTGACCCAGTTCTTGCCACCATCCACAGACACTTCCACCTGCTTGGCCGAGGACATGCCACCAAAGGCCAGACCTTGGATCTGCACCAGGCCAGCCTTCACATCTTCGCCAGGTTCGCCATTCGGGCTGGTGATCCAGGATTTCACCGGCATTTCCCACACCGATTCCTGATTCACATTGGTCTTTTCGCCCACAGGCGTCATGCGGTAGCTGTTTTGCTGAATGCTGGCCGCCGACTGATCCTTGCTGAAGGCCAGTTGCTTAATGTATTTCACGTTATTCACGCCGGTATAACCAGGCACGATCAGACGCAAAGGACCACCATGAGCCAAGGGGATGGGCTGACCGTTGATCTCCCAGGCAAGAATTGCATCATCAATGGCTTCCAGAGGCAGGGAGCGCTCCACCATGATGGTGTTGGGATCCAGACCTTCCGGGATCTCCTCCCCACCTGTCCCTGTCATGTACTTGGCGCCGTCTTCCATACCGCCCGTAGCTTCCAGAACCGCCTTGATAGGCACGCCCGTGAACACTACACAGCCTGCTGCACCCACGGTCCACTTGGTGCCGCTGGGTTTCTCAGGGAAGTAGGCACGACCATTACCCGAACACTGCAGCACCATGGGCACAGCCACCAGTCCCAGGCGTTTCAGTTCGGCGACGCTCATGTCTTTCGGGTTCTTCACACCCTTGATTGACAGTACCCAGGCGTCCGGATCAGCCACGATCTGCTCGGATGGGGGGGCCACGTTATTACGCACGAACAAGCGATCCAGCGGCGTGATCAAACCCGAGCCAAAAGCGCTGCGTTTGGTTTCAATAGTGTTGGCACTGTGCACGATCAAGCTGTCGGCATGTTTCCAGGATGCATAGGCTGGCAGGGCCTTGGCCTGCGTTTTTGCCTTTTCCTGAGCCAGTGCCGCTGACAAAGGAGTCAAGCTTGCTGTACCGGCCAGGGCCATCACCCCGCCCGTCGACAAAAGCATACGCCGGCGTGAGAGATTGCTAGGTTCCATGATCGCCTCCATGTGTGTTTGTTATCTGTAATTAATTTAGGCTTCGATTTTATGGGGGCACCAGCTTTATAACTAGAATCTATAACCCTTATATATAACGATCATATAGAGCTTTAAAGAAGGAAGACAAAAACGGGAAAGTCGCTTGAAACAAGGGTTTCCCTGCAATCTCTGTGTTTATCCAAAACGTGAAATAAGGTGAGAAATTTTTCCTGGGAGGCATCCGCGTCGAGCACGATGGAGAGTAAAAATGAAGGGCTTGAAATAAAACGGCTGTAAAAACTGCGGCTGTTTGAAAATTTCCATGACATAGGGCAGGCCATAAAAAAGCCCCCGGAGTTTCCGGGGGCCTTCAAACTGCGATTGACTGATTCAGTCGTTGCTTCGCTTTTTAGCTAACAGGATCCAGTTTGGCAATGGCCAGGGCCAGAGTCTTGCTGCCGACTTCACGAAACTGAATCAAGGCCTGGGCATCGTCACCCTGACCCGTCAGATTAATAATGGTGCCTTCACCAAAACGGTTGTGATGCACCCCCTGCCCCACACGGAAGGTCTGGCCATTCACTTCCAGCACGCTGGTGTGACTGCGACCGCCGTAAGGCTGGGCTGAATAGCTCTTGTCCTTGGACTCCCAGCTTTGACCACGACGGAAGGCCCCCGAACTGGCCTCTGACTGCACGGGTGTACTGGTATAGCGGGCCGACAACCATTTGATGTGTTGCTCCGGCAGCTCTTCCAGAAAGCGCGAACGCATGGCGTAACGCGTCTGGCCGTGCAGCATGCGGCTTTGTGCCAGGGTAATGTACAAGCGCTGACGTGCCCGCGTAATCGCCACGTACATCAAGCGACGCTCTTCCTCGATCCCACCGGGGTCGAACAAGCTGTTCTCATGCGGGAACAAACCCTCTTCCAGGCCGGTAATGAAGACCGCATCAAACTCCAGACCTTTGGCGGCATGGATCGTCATCAGCTGAATGGCGTCCTGGCCTGCCTGGGCCTGATTGTCCCCGGCCTCCAGAGAAGCATGGGTCAGGAAGGAGCCCAAAGGCGACATGGGAGCCAGCACGGAGGCAGTCGCTTGGTCCGGGTTCTGCATGGCCTGCTCGGACTCGCCCGCCACAGCTTCTGGGACTCGACCGGCTGGCAGCTCGGCAAAGCCTTCTTCACCCACAAACACCGTGGCTGCGTTGACCAATTCCTGCAAGTTTTCCAGTCGCTCGGCACCTTCGCGGTCGGCCTGGTAATGGGCCAGCAAGGTACTGTCGTGGACAACGTGCTCAATCAGCTCGGGTAAGGACAGGATCTGCGCCTGGCTGGCCATATCCTGAATCAGGTTCGAGAAACGCATCAGGCTGGCAGCCGCACGTCCTTGCAGGTAAGGAATGGCACGCAGCAAGCTGGTACCGCGCTCACGCGCCAGATCAGCCAGTTGCTCCACAGAGCGAGCACCAATCCCACGAGTCGGGAAGTTCACGACGCGCAAGAAAGCGGTGTCATCATCCGCGTTGTCCATCAGACGCAAGTAAGCCAGTACGTGCTTGATTTCCTGACGCTCGAAAAAGCGGTGGCCGCCATACACTTTGTAGGGCAAGCCTTGGGAAAACAGTCTGTGCTCAATCACTCGGGACTGGGCGTTGCTGCGATACAGGATGGCAATTTCACGGCGTGGCTTGTCTTCGGCAATCAGGGCGCGGACTTCGTCCACAATCCACTGAGCTTCCAGGGCATCCGAGGCCAGTTCGCTGATGCGTACTAACTCGCCTTCGCCACTATCGGTCCATAAATTTTTGCCCAGACGGCCGCTATTGTTCTCGATCAGCGCGTTGGCCGAATCCAGAATATGGCCGCAGGAACGGTAGTTCTGCTCCAGGCGTATCACATTGCCACGGGCATAGTCGCGCTCGAAGTCGGCCATATTGCCCACATTCGCACCACGGAAAGCATAGATGGACTGGTCATCGTCGCCCACGGCAAACATGCAGGCCTGATCGCCGGCCAAAAGACGCAACCAGCGATACTGCAGCACGTTGGTGTCCTGAAACTCGTCGACCAGAATGTGTTTGAAACGGCGCTGATAATGCTCGCGAATCGGGGCATTGCGGGACAACAGCTCGTAGGCACGCAGCAGCAGCTCGCCAAAGTCCACTACTCCTTCACGTTCGCACTGCTCTTGATAAAGCTGATAGAGCTCGATCAGGCGGCGGCGGTGAGGGTCGTGCGCTTCCAGGTCGCCAGGACGTTGGCCATCTTCTTTACAGGCGTTGATGAACTTCTGAATTTCCTTGGGCGGAAATTTCTCGTCATCCACATTATTGGCCTTGACCATACGCTTGATGGAGGCCAACTGATCTGCTGTATCCAGAATCTGGAACGTCTGCACCAGACCGGCATCACGGTAATGCATGCGCAGCAGGCGATTGCACAGGCCGTGAAAGGTCCCGACCCACATTCCGCGGGTATCGATAGGCAATAAAGAAGTAAGCCGCGTCAGCATTTCGCGCGCGGCTTTATTGGTGAAGGTAACAGCAGCAAGGCCATGTGGGCTGACCTGCCCGGTCTGGATTAACCAGGCCATTCGGGAGGTCAGTACACTGGTTTTTCCGCTACCCGCTCCGGCCAGCACCAGGGCATGGCCAGAGGGTAAAGTAACGGCGGCTCGCTGTTCCGGGTTTAAGCGATCCATCATGCCGCGTAGCGGCGCAGACGCAAGGCGAACTGCTCAAGACTTTCAATACCACTTTGCTGAGCGCGCTGGCACCAGGTGCGCAGGTCGGACAGCAACTGCTCGCTGGAGGCGCTGGAGCTTTCCCAGATACCAGCCAGTTCACGCTGCATGCGAACCAGGATGGACAGGCGGGAATCGCCAGCCGCTACGGTTTCCAGTTCAGCGCGCTGCTCGGGAGCCAGAACGTCGTCGCCGCGACCGATCCAGTCGTTGCAGCTTTCCAGCAGGGACCAGGAGCAATTCGGGTTGTCCTTGTTCACTTGTGGCTTCAGACGAGCGATTTCTTCCGAGGCCGTGGTTTTGATGATGTCCGCATAGCGGGCCAGAATTTCGTAGCGGTGAGTAATCACGCCCTGCAAGGTTGCCAGGCTAATGCCTTCCAGCGGAGCATTCGAAGGCACGCTAGGCTCCAGACGCAGCTTGGGAGCGACCTTCTTGACCTTGGCCAGACCCAGTGCCTTGAACACCGAGATATAGCACCAACCCAAGTCAAACTCGTACCATTTGCTGGAGAACTTGGCGGACGTACCGTAAGCGTGATGGTTGTTGTGCAGCTCTTCACCACCAATGATGATACCCCAAGGGAACACGTTGGTGCTGGTATCAGGGCTGGCAAAGTTGCGGTAACCGATAGCGTGACCCAGACCGTTCACCACACCGGCTGCCCAGAAAGGAATCCAGGCCATCTGGATAGCCCAGACAGTCAGACCCAGCAGACCGAACAGGAACAGATCAATACCCAACATGATGGTAATACCTAACATGCTGTATTTGCTGTACAGGTTGCGCTCGAGCCAGTCATCGGGCGTGCCGTGACCGAAACGCTTCAAGGTTTCAGGGTTGGTGGCTTCCTGACGGTACAGTTCTGCACCACGGAAGAACACCTGGCCCAGACCAAAGACCACAGGGGAATGGGGATCGCCTTCACGTTCGCATTTGGCGTGGTGCTTGCGGTGAATCGCAACCCATTCTTTTGTGACCATACCGGTGGTCATCCAGAGCCAGAAACGGAAGAAATGCATCAGCGCAGGGTGCAGGTCCAGCCCGCGGTGCGCCTGACTGCGGTGGAGAAATACGGTAACTGACACAATAGTGACATGCGTCACCGCCAGAATGACAAGAGTGAGCTGCCACCAAGACAGTTGCAGCCATCCGTCAGCAAGAAAAGAAAGAAACGATTGCATAGACCCTTTTAGACCTGATCTTTGTGTTAAGGGAAACCGGAAAAGTGTAGCCCACCTAACCAGTTAACAATAACACTATTTAAGGACGAACTTGCTTTAAATCAAGCACTTTCCGTGATTCGTTCAAGTGCCGCACCAAAGAAACAGTCGGTTTGGTGACGGTCCGTGCGCAGATTCAAATAAGGCCCCTCTAGCGCGAGGGCCGGACATTTATCCTTCAAGATTTCCCGGGCATCCAGCAGCTTGAACTCGGGATGTTTGTCCAAGAACGCCTGCACTTGCTGCTCGTTTTCTTCAGGCAAGAAACTACATGTTGCATAAACCAAACGACCTCCTGGTGCGACACAAGCCGCGGCTTGCTCCAGAATGTCGGCCTGCATCTGAGTGTACTGCTCCAGAGCTTGGGGGTGTTGACGCCACTTAAGATCAGGATTTCGACGCAAAGTTCCCAATCCACTGCACGGAGCGTCTACCAATACACGCTGTGCCTTGCCATGCAGGCGGCGAACTCGCTGGTCGCCCGCTTCCTGAATCACGACAGGCACCACATTGGACAGACCAGCACGGGCAAAGCGCGGTTTGGCCTTGTTCAAGCGGGTGGCCGACACGTCAAAGGCGTACAAACGGCCTGTGGAGCGCATCAAGGCGCCCAGCAGCAGGGATTTGCCACCGGCACCGGCGCAGTAGTCAATAACCATCTCGCCACGGCGAGGTTCCAGCAAGGCGGTCAGCAACTGGCTGCCCTCTTCCTGAATTTCCAGCTCGCCTTTCTCATACTGTGGCCATACTGCGACAGATGGGCGGCCTTCAATACGGATACCCCAGGGCGAAAACGGCATGGCAACCGGCTTGAAACGAGCCATGGGGCCGTTTTGCAGCTGACGCAACACAGTATCGCGCTCGGCTTTCATGGGGTTGACGCGCAGATCCAGCAAGGCCTGCTCGTTCATGGCGGCCATCAACTTGTAGGAATCGGGAATCTCTTTCAGACGCTCTTCCAGCCACTCGGGCAGGCTCAGACGCACGCCAACCGGCAGACCGTCCACATTCAGGGCGCGGATATGGCCCAGCCACTGGCGCTCTTCTTCCGTCAGCCCCAAAGACAGGGATTCCTGACCGATAGCCGTAGACAGGCCCAGAATGGCCAGACGACGGGTAGATGGGCCTACGCCGCTTTCCGCCCAGTTACGGTACTGACGCAGGTGGCGCAGCACATCAAACACGGCCTCACGGATCTCGGCACGGTCACGCGAGCCCATTTTGGGGCGTGTACGCGCCCAGCGTGTCAAGGCCAGGTCGGCGGGGTGCTTCCACTGCAAAACTTCACCCAGGGCGCTGGAGACCTGCTCCAGACGGCGCTGTGCCATCGCGCCCGGCTCGGGTGGACCCGAGGGTTTGTCACGGCGTGCTGCATAAGGGCGACCACGCGCTCCGGACTCGTTACGTTGGGCAGACGAGGACGGGCGCTTGCGGTCCGAGCGGCCGCGGGATTGTTGGTGATCAGACATGAATATTCAAAAATTCCAAATAGCCCGCTCAATCAGGCGGGGAAATAAAAGCCGCGATGCGCAAGTCCGGCAACCTCGACACGGCCATCAGCCTGCAAACGCACCCGTCCCTCGATCAGCCAGCGTACGGCCTCGGTATAGACGTGGTGTTCGGTTGCCAAAACGCGCTCTGCCAGAGTCTGTGCATCATCGTCGTGCAGGACGGGCACGATACTTTGGGCAATGATGGGACCATCATCGAGCACAGGGGTCACAAAATGCACCGAGCAGCCGTGAAACTGCACGCCCGCGTCAAGTGCCTGTTGATGGGTATTCAAACCGGGAAAGCTAGGAAGCAAGGATGGGTGTATATTGATGAGCTTGCCTGCATAGTGCTGAACAAAATCGGTGCTCAGGATGCGCATGAATCCCGCAAGTAGAACATAATCTGGCTGGTAGCGGTCGATCACGCGTGCCAAAGCCTGGTCAAAGGCTTCACGTGTTGCAAATTCGCGATGCGAAACCGTCTCGGTAGGCAGCCCTTGACGCTGCGCCCATTCCAGTCCGGGCGCATCGCCCTTGTTAGAGATGACCGCCTCGATACGGCCATTTAAGCCCGCTGTCTTGATCAGTTCGCCTATGGCCTGCAAGTTGGAGCCCCGGCCTGAAATAAGCACAACAAGGCGACAAGGTAGGGTGGAATCGGTCAAAATCCTGTTTCCCGAGAAATAACGAATCCAAAATTGTAAACTCTCGCTTGTGAAATCTGATCTAAAACTCTATCGCTCTCTGCCGCGGCGCAACAGCACGGCCCGCAGCGCTGTCACCATTGGCAATTTTGACGGGGTCCATCTGGGCCATCAGGCCATCTTGCATCGCGTCAATGAAATGGCGCGTCAGCAGGACCTGAGCTCCTGTGTAATGACCTTTACGCCCCACCCGCGCGCCTTTTTTGCGCAACGCGGCCAACGGCCCGAACTGATCCCCACGCAGATCAGCGGCCTGCGTGACAAGGTCGAAGCCCTGCATCAATGCGGCATTGAACAAATTTATCTGGCCCGCTTCAATCAGGCCATGGCCGATATGTCGGCAGCCACCTTTATTGACGAGATTCTGGTCCAGGGTCTGAACACTGGCTGGCTGCTGGTGGGCGAGGATTTCCGCTACGGCCACAAACGGGCCGGCGACATTGAAATGTTGCGCGAAGCGGGCAAGCGCCATGGCTTTAGCGTCGAGACTCTGCACGATGTGGCCGATGCCGATGGCCGCCGCATCTCCAGCTCGGAAGTGCGCACCGCCCTGGCCGTGGGCCAGCTGGACCGCGCCCGTGCCCTGCTGGGCAAACCCTTTCATATTAGTGGTCATGTCATTCATGGCCAGAAACTGGGCCGGGACATTGGCTACCCGACCCTGAACGTGCGTGTTCCCGAACACTGTGCCGCCCGCTCCGGCGTGTACGTGGTCCGGGTGCACGGACTGACCGGACAGGCTCTGCCCGGCATTGCCTCCTTGGGGGTACGCCCAACCGTCATAGACCAGGGACGGCTGCTGTTAGAGGTGCATTTACTGGACCAACGCCTGGATGCTTACGGTAAACTTGCCCGTATAGAATTTCTGGAATTTGTCAGGGACGAGGAAAAATTCCCGGACCTCATCACAATGATCGCCGCCATCGACAACGATGCACAACGCGCTCGCGACTACTTTGCTTCAAATGGACTATAAAAACTCTCTCAATTTGCCCGACACTCCCTTTCCCATGCGTGGTGACCTCGCCAAACGTGAGCCGGGCTGGATTAGCCAGTGGGAAGAAAACAAAGTCTATGCAGCAATTCGGCAAGCCAGTGCCGGTCGTCCCAAATTTATTTTGCACGACGGCCCTCCCTATGCGAACGGCGACATTCACATTGGCCACGCGGTCAACAAAGTTCTGAAAGACATCATCGTCAAAAGCCGCAATATGGCGGGCTTTGACGCGCAATACGTGCCCGGCTGGGACTGCCACGGCATGCCCATTGAAGTTCAGATCGAAAAGAAATACGGCAAGAACCTGCCTGTGGCTGAAGTTCAGGCCAAGGCGCGCGCCTACGCGCTGGAACAGATCGACAGCCAGCGCAAGGACTTCAAGCGCCTGGGCGTGCTGGCCGACTGGGAGAACCCTTACCTGACCATGAATTTCAGTAACGAAGCCGACGAGCTGCGCGTACTGTCCAAGATCATGCAAAAGGGTTTCGTGTTCCGTGGCCTGAAGCCCGTGAACTGGTGTTTTGACTGTGGTTCCGCCCTGGCAGAAGCCGAGGTTGAGTACGCCGATCGCACCGACCCGTCCGTGCACGTGGCCTTCCCCTTCGCGCAAAAAGACAAGCTGGCCGCTGCCTTTGGCGTGGACAGCGTGGACGATGGCGCCATCGTTATCTGGACCACCACCCCCTGGACCATCCCTGCCAACCAGGCACTGAACGTACACCCTGAAATCAGCTACGCCCTGGTCAAGCTGGACAGCCCACGCGCCACCGGCTCCATGCTGATCGTGGCCGAAGAGCTGGTGAAGTCCTGCCTGGAGCAATGGGGTCTGAGCGGCCAGGTCGTGGCCACCGCTACCGGCGAAGCCCTGAACCTGATCGAATTCAACCACCCTCTGGCTCACGTGGACGCAGGCTACCAACGCCGCTCCCCCGTGTACCTGGGCGACTATGTCACCCTGGACAGCGGTACGGGCGTGGTGCACTCGGCCCCGGCCTACGGTATTGAAGACTTTATCTCCTGCAAAGCCCACGGCATGAAGGACGACGACATGCTCACGCCCGTGATGGGCAATGGGCATTACGCCGAGAATCTGCCCCTGTTTGGCGGCCAGATGATCTGGAAGGCCAATCCGCAAATTGTGGGAGCCTTGCAGAACGCCGGCACCTTGCTGAAAACCGAACAGCACCCGCACAGCTACATGCACTGCTGGCGTCACAAGACGCCCATCATCTACCGTGCCACCAGCCAGTGGTTTGCCGGTATGGATAAGGAAAACAGCAGCGGCCGTACCCTGCGTGAAATGGCGCTGGAAGCCATTGATAACACCGAGTTCTACCCCTCCTGGGGTCGTGCCCGCCTGCATGCCATGATCGCCAACCGCCCGGACTGGACTTTGTCGCGTCAGCGCCAATGGGGTGTGCCCATGGCTTTCTTTGTGCACAAGGAAACGGGTGAACTGCACCCCCGCACGCCCGAGCTGATGGAACAAGTAGCCGAGCGTATCGAAAAGAGCGGTATAGAAGCCTGGCAAAACCTGGACCCACGCGACCTGCTCGGTGACGAAGCCGATCTGTACGAGAAAAACCGCGACACGCTGGACGTGTGGTTTGACTCGGGCACCACACACGCTACCGTGCTGGGCGGCAAGGATCACACCACCCACGGCTCGCACGCTGACAAGCTGCAATGGCCTGCCGACCTGTACCTGGAAGGCTCGGACCAACACCGTGGCTGGTTCCACTCGTCCTTGCTGACGGGCTGCATGCTGTATGGCCGCGCACCCTACAAAGCCCTGCTGACCCACGGTTTCGTGGTGGACGGCAATGGCCGCAAGATGAGCAAATCGCTGGGCAACATCATCAAGCCGCAAGAAATTGCCGACAAGATGGGTGCCGAGATCATGCGCCTGTGGGCCGCCTCTACCGATTACTCGGGCGAGTTGTCCATCTCCGACGAAATTCTGAAGCGTGTTGTGGAAGGCTACCGCCGTATCCGCAATACCTTGAAGTTCCTGCTGGGTAACCTGGCCGACTTCGATGTCACCCAACATGCTGTGCCTGTTGATCAACTGACCGAAATCGACCGCTATGCTCTGCAAATGACCGCCGACATGCAGGCCGAGTTGCTGGAGAACTACAAGCGCTACGAGTTCCACCCCATCGTGGCTCGCTTGCAGACCTTCTGCTCCGAAGACCTGGGCGCGTTCTATCTGGATATTCTGAAAGACCGTCTGTACACCACGGCTAAAGATGGCCAGCCACGTCGCTCGGCTCAAACCGCGCTGTATCACCTGACACAGACCCTGCTTAAGCTGATGGCTCCTATCCTGTCTTTCACGGCAGAAGAAGCCTGGCGCGACATGCACGGCGGTTCAGTTCCTAGCGGCACCATCTTCACCGAACTGTTCCATGTCCTGCCCGAGCAAGGCGAACAATCGGCACTGAGCAGCAAGTGGCAACGCCTGCGCGCCATCCGTGCCGACGTGATGCGCCGCATTGAAGATGTACGTAGCACCGGCGCCATCGGTTCCTCCCTGGCGGCCGAGATCGACATCTATGCCAACGGTCAGGATCTGGAATTCCTGCAATCTCTGGGCGAAGATCTGCGCTTCATGCTGATCGTCTCTCGTGCCGATGTGCATGCGGGCGAAGGCGATTTGCGCATCGACGTTACCCCTACCGAACAGGCCAAGTGCGAGCGTTGCTGGCACCACCGCCCTGACGTAGGCCAGAGCGCCGAGCACCCCACCCTGTGTGGTCGTTGCGAGGACAATCTGTTTGGCGAAGGCGAAGTGCGTCACCATGCCTGATAAGGACATGGCCCCTTCTCCCGGCCAGGCCCGACTGCCCTCGCGGCAGTTCTGGGCCTGGATTGGTCTGGCCGCCTTTATTGTCGGCTTGGACCAATGGACCAAACAGTATTTCGACAGCAACCTGTTCTATCAGGAACGTTGGAATATCCTGCCCTTTTTTGATTTCACCCTGCTCTACAACCCCGGCGCGGCGTTCAGCTTTCTGGCCGGTGGTCAGGGTTGGCAGCGCTGGTTCTTTGTCGGCATCGCAGCCGTTGCCACGGTATTTATCGTGACCATGCTGCGCCGCTCGGCCAAACAACCCTTGTTTTGCCTGTCGCTTAGCCTGATTCTGGGCGGTGCCATCGGCAACGTGGTGGATCGCCTGATGCACGGGCACGTGGTAGATTTTCTGCTGTTCTACTGGAATCAATCCTACTTTCCGGCCTTCAATATTGCCGACGTCGCCATCAGCTGCGGCGCTGCCCTGTTGGTGCTGGACGAGTTCATGCGCATGCGCCGCAACAAACGACAGCGCTCCTGAGTCTGTAAGGATCATGTCCTATGCTTAGCAATAAAAAACTGGTGTTTGGCATCACCGGCGGCATCGCTGCTTATAAAACCGCCGAACTCTTGCGTCGCAGCCAGGACCTGGGTGCCCGGATTGATGTCGTCATGACCGAATCGGCCACGCGCTTCATCAGCCCGGTCACCTTTCAGGCCTTGTCGGGCCGTACCGTCTACACCGATTTGTGGGATGCGCGTGTTCCTAACAATATGGCCCACATCCAGCTTAGCCGGGATGCGGACGCCATCTTGATCGCCCCCGCCAGCACCAACTTCATGGCCAAGCTGGCCCACGGTCTGGCCGACGACTTGCTCAGCACCCTTTGTGTAGCGCGTGGGCACTGCCCCCTGCTGATCGCCCCAGCCATGAACCGAGAAATGTGGCTGCACCCGGCCACCCAGCGCAATGTCGAACAACTGCGCCGTGACGGTGTGCACATTCTTGGCCCCGGCAGTGGCGACCAGGCCTGTGGTGAAACCGGCGATGGCCGCATGCTGGAACCTGCCCAATTGCTGGCAGAGCTCACGTCCTTCTTTCAGCCCAAGCTGTTGGCGGGCAAACGCGTCCTGATCACCGCTGGCCCAACCAGCGAGCCGATTGACCCAGTGCGCGTCATCAGCAACCGTTCCTCCGGCAAGATGGGTTACGCCATTGCACGTGCGGCTCAAGAAGCCGGTGCACAAGTGACTCTGGTCTCCGGCCCCGTTGCACTGGAAACGCCCTACCAGGTACGTCGCATCAACGTAGAAACCGCCCGTCAGATGCACGCCACCGTCATGTCCCAGGTGGATGATGCTGATATCTTCATCAGCGTTGCAGCGGTAGCGGACTGGTACGTCAGCAATGCCAGCGACATCAAGATCAAGAAGACGTCCGAACAAGCCACGCCGGACCTGCAATTCAGCCCCAACCCCGACATTCTGGCCGAGGTTGCCGCACTGACGAACGGTCCTTTCTGTGTAGGCTTTGCCGCCGAGACAGACAACTTGGTCGAGCACGCCCAAGCCAAACGTCAACGCAAGAACGTACCCTTGCTGGTCGCCAACCTGGCCCAGCGCGCCATGAACGCCGACGACACCGAACTGGTGCTGTTTGACGAGCAAGGCCATATGCAATGGCCCGCCCAGGATAAACTGCTGGCCGCACGCCAGCTGATGCAAAACATCGCCCAGCGGCTTTAATCCCTTTTCTCTTTTATGATGACGGGCAGCGCTAAAGCAGGTGCGCTGCCTCTTTTTTTCAGGATACCGTCTATGCATCGCCGTATTGAAGCTCGCATCGTCAATGACTTGTTGGGCACGAGCATCGAAGCCCCCAGCTACGCCACGGATGGCTCCGCCGCCATGGACCTGCGCGCCTGCCTGAGCGAAGCCGTTACCCTGCCCGCTGGCGGCCGTACTCTGGTTAAAACCGGCTTGGCCATCAATATGATGGACCCTGGCCTGGTCGCCATCGTCGCCTCGCGTTCGGGCCTGTCCCTGAAACACGGTGTGCGTGTTGCCCAAGGCATTGGCGTGATTGATGCCGACTACCACGGCGAGATTGGCGTGATTCTGGCCAATGACAGCGATCAGGATTACGTGATCCAGCCCGGCGAACGTATCGCCCAGCTGATGTTCCAGCCAGTGGTGCAAGTAGCGCTGCAGTTTGTGAACGAGTTCTCTACCGAGACCGAGCGCGGTACAGGTGGTTTTGGTAGCACGGGCAAGAACTAAGCATTAAAGCTAGGGAAAGATGCGATGCAAAATGCCTTGGTGCAGCAGGTATCGCTCCTTCCTTAGTCCTGACACTTTGCTTTAAAAGCGTACTAGCGCCACGACTCAGACTTACCCAGGCCAATTTCGGATTTCAATGCCCTCTCCCAAAAAAGGTAATTCCAACACTGAATTACCCACTTCAAACAAAACGGCGGCTCAGCTCCACCCACGCAACCGCCATCAGGGCCGTTACGACTTTGATGCTCTCATCGAAGAAACGCCCGAACTGGCTGCTTTCGTTTTTGTGAATCCCTACGGTGATCAAAGCATCAACTTCGCTGATCCGAATGCCGTCAAAACCCTGAACCGTGCTCTTCTGAAGAGTTTTTACGGCATAGCGCGTTGGGATATTCCTGCCGATTACCTCTGCCCCCCTATTCCGGGCCGGGCCGATTACGTGCACTACCTGGCCGATTTACTGGCCAACAGCAATAAGGGGAGCATTCCCCGTGGTGAGGCAGTACGCGTCCTTGATATTGGCGTAGGCGCAAATGCGATCTACCCATTGATCGGCCATACCGAATATGGCTGGCAGTTTCTAGGGTCCGACATAGACGCTGATGCGCTGACTTCTGCACGAAGCATTATTCACGCGAACCCGGGCTTATCGGCTGCAATCAAATTGCGCCAGCAAAAATCACCCAGACATATTTTCAAGGGCCTGTTAGGCGCGAATGATTACTTTGACCTGACGCTCTGCAACCCGCCCTTCCATTCATCGCAGGAAGAGGCAGTAAGCGGTAGTCAACGTAAATGGCGTGGTTTGGGTAAGGCCGCGCCCAAGCAGAATGCTCCCGTGCTGAACTTTGGTGGACAGAATACGGAACTCTGGTACGAAGGCGGCGAGGCGCTTTTCATCCGCCGCATGATAGAAGAAAGTGTGACCGTAGGCGGGCAAGTGCTTTGGTTCAGCACCTTGGTGTCCAAAGCATCGAACGTACCCGGAGTGTTGAATGCCTTGAAAAAGGCCAAAGCGGTTAAGGTCAAAACCGTAGAAATGACGCAGGGACAAAAACAAAGCCGCTTTGTCGCCTGGACTTTTCTGGACGCTGCAGCACAAGAGGCGTGGCGCAACGAACGCTGGAAATAGGTTCGTATCAAGTGGGGATGCTCGATACGCTGATGGCATTAGCTGCAATCAGCTACCCACGCTAAGACCCACGACTCCTGAACCTTTCACCCAACAACTACGCCCAGAAAACACCGGCCCTAGCGCGCAAACGGATCAATCGTCGGATCACTATTCCAGACATACTCAGTCCAATGCGCGATGCTTTCGGCTTGGTCACGGTTATAGAGCTTCTCGACCAGGGCCAACGCCATATCCGTCCCCGCTGACACACCCGAGGATGTGACGTACTTGCCATCAAACACCCAGCGGGCCTGCTTTTGCCAAAGCACATCTCCATCCTGAGCCACCGCAAAATCAAACGCCAGCTTGTTAGACGTAGCCCGACGTTGCTTCAGAACACCCGCCTTGGCTAATAAAGCCGCCCCCGTACACACCGACACCGTCCACTGCGTTGCCTTGTCCTGCTTTTGAATGAAAGCCAGCATGGCAGGGTTATTAATTTCACTACGCGTTCCCATGCCTCCGGGAACCATCAGAATGTCGAACTGCGGGGCCGTCTCGAAACTATAAGCGGCCTGTGTCTCTATCCCTTGAGACGAACGCACCAGCCCACCCTGCTGAGACACCATGACCATCTCGTAATCCGGCATCCCACCCCACATTTCGACAGGCCCGAACACATCGAGGGTTTCAAACTGATCAAATAGCACAATACCGATTTGTTTTTTTGTTGTGTTCTCTGCTGCGCTGGTGGATGTAGCCGATGCTGCCGTACCGCTCATGATGTGCCCCTTCATGGTTGAAACTTAATAACTTAGATCGTAGCTCGTACTAAACCACCATCAATAGATAAATTCTGACCCACGATAAAACCTGCGGCCTCACTGCACAAGAAGGCACATGCAGCACCAAACTCAGTAGGCGTTCCAGCTCACCCTGCTGGTACTGAGGCAATCAACGCCTCTGCCACAGGACCCAACTCCCGCAAGCGATCCGTCATGATGGTGCCGGGCAACAAGTTATTAATCGCCACGTTATGCTGGGCTACTTCGCGAGACACACTGGCAACGAAACCAGTCAAGGCCATGCGGCAGCGGTAGATAACTCAAGGTTGGTCACTGGCTAACGAACGGAAACTGAAGTGATGTTAACGACGCGGCCAAAGCGGCGGCTCACCATGCCTGGCAACGCAGCCTGGATTAGCTCTACCGCTACCAGGAAATTTTGCTCCAGCGCGGATTGCCAGTGCTTGGTCTCCAACTGAGCAAAAGGCATAGACGGAGGCCCGCCGGCGTTGGTCACCATAATGTCGATATCCGAGCACGCGGCAGCTACGGCTTGTCTACCGGCTACCTGAGAAAGATCGGCGGCTATCCATTTAGCTGCGGCACCGGTAGAGGCTTCAATCTGTTTGGCGGCTTCTTGTAACTTGTGTTCGCTGCGCGATACTAGAGTGACCTGTACGCCTTCAGCGGCTAGCGCCTGAGCACAAGCCAAGCCTAAACCACTCGACGCTCCACAGATCAAGGCACGTCGTTCGGCAATTCCTAAATCCATTTTTTATTCTCCTGGGCGGGCCTGTACAACGGAGTCGGTCACATAGGAATGCACTCTGAGCCCGCTGCCTTTTCGGACTGCACAAGCTAGCTTTATCTACATAGTTACCTGTCGGCTACATTCTATAGTTGTATGATAAAGGTTTGCAGCTTCCCACAGTCCGCTCAAAACCCCTAACTGCTATTCGCACCGCATAAACCTACTAACTAGTAGCTATCTCTACAAAAAACAAAATATTGTCCAATGCTACTGAAGCATCAGATTACTCTCCTTAAGGGCCTTTAGAACCTCTATGCAATTACTGACATTTTTAAAAAAATAGGAACGATCCAATTTTCTATTTATTCGATGTAGAGACACATTTCTTTTTTTTAGTTACTATTCTGTCTACTTGCGGCCATCAGCTATCATTTGATCATCGGTCGTAGCATTACTCCCAACAACTTTTTCTATCAAAATTTTAGGTTTGTCTAAGACAGTTTGCCTGTAATTGCTCACTTTAAAAATTAGAGATAGATTCATTTTTATAAGAACAACGAAAATTTTTCGTTGTTGTATAAATCCAGTTATTGCCAGACCACTTGCTGTGCGCATAGATATCAATTAGAATACTCTTAGACTTGTGGCCGAATATGGTAAGGCACTGTGGAGCAATCCACGGGTTCCCGGTTCGATTCCGGGCAGGTAAAGAGCATTTGAAAAGACAGTGTTTTTTACCTGCATGGAACGACATGGATAGAAAGCAGCAACTTGAAGTATTTCAAGCCCAAACAAAGAACCTAAGAGTTCTCGAACAGGGTTGGAAGCACATTAAACGCGGAATTCACCGCGATCTCCTAGCAAACAACAAGACATCTGTTGAGCTACAGACAAAGGTCTTGGCTCTAATTTATTGCGCGTGGTCTGAAGCTGCATTTTCCAAACTAATCCACACGCCACATTGCTTTGAACTAGACGAAATTCGTCAGATCAAGGCGGCTGGGAAGCATGGCAGCATCGTTACCGCATGGGAAAAATGCGTTGCACTTGCACTGCGGAAAATTCAATCGAGAAATGGAAACTACGTTCCAAACGTAAGACAAGAGCTCAACCGCTTTATAAAAACCTACATTGAAACGCCGAGCCAGATTCGCAACAAAGTGGCACACGGCCAGTGGCAAGTTGCGCTTAACAGCAAGAACACAGAACAGAACCCTAGCTTAACTGTTTCGCTTGCAAACCTGGATTTGGTAAAACTCGATCTTCTAAAGCAGGGTTGCGAAGGTCTGTGTCTCATCGTAGAAGCGTTAGTAGAGTCTCCAGAAAAAGCATTTCATCGCGACTACTGGACTCTTTTGTGCCAAGTTAAGGAGCAACTGACCATGGCTTCCCAATTTACACTTGCTCAAAAAACACAGTTGCTTATGAAAAAGCGAGGATTGGCGGGAGACATAACACTACGCTCAACCAAACTTGTGCAAAAAGCAGCGTAGGCCGATTAACTCCGCATTATCAAATGACCGCAAGGGGCCAAAGCAGACACCGGTACATTAATCTGAGCTACTTAATAACATTCAGCACAAAAAAAGCCAATCAACCCAAAGCTGATTGGCTTTTTATCCAAACTTGAATCCTACCTACGCCGCAAAATCCTCTTCCCCCAAATAAGCCGCCCTCACCTTCGGATCATGCAGCAACTGCGCAGCCGGGCCTTCCAGGATAATCCGCCCTGACTCCATCACATAGCCTCGATCTCCCAGCTCTAGCGCCAAGCGCGCATTCTGCTCGATCAACAAAATCGTTACACCCTCTTTAGCAATCGTCTGGATCAGCTCAAAAATCCGTTCGACCATAATCGGCGCCAAGCCCATTGAAGGCTCATCCAGCAGCAACAATGAAGGCCGGGAAATCATCGCCCGTCCCATTGCCACCATCTGCTGTTCCCCACCAGACAAAGTCCCTGCCGATTGCTTCTTACGCTCAGCCAGTCGCGGGAACAGGGTATAGATACGCTCGATATCCTGGCGGACTTCGTGGTGGTCCTTGCGGGTATACGCCCCCATGGCCAGGTTTTCTTCAATCGTCAGTTGCGGAAAAATCCCCCGCCCTTCCGGCACCATGACCACACCACGACGTACCAGCTGGTGCGATGGAAGGCCGACGATGCTTTCGCCTTGATGTTCGATCTGCCCTGCAGCGGCGGGCACCAGACCTGTGATGGCTCGCAACGTGGTGCTTTTACCGGCGCCGTTCGCACCGATCAGACAAACCAGTTCGCCCTTGCCCACTCGCAGATCCAGGTCGCGTACCGCCCGGATGCCGCCATAAGCTACATCCAGACCCCGAATATCCAGCATCAACGGTTCTGTGCTCATGCCTTTTCCTCTTCAACGGTAATGCCCAGCTCTTTGGCTGCACCTGCGCCCAGATAGGCTTCGATCACGCGTGGGTTATGTTGGACTTCGGCGGGTTTGCCTTCGGCCAGGACTTTGCCGTATTCCAGCACCAGAACTCGATCACACAGGCCCATGACCAGCTTCATGTCGTGTTCGATCAGCAGGACGGTAATGCCGTCGCCACGGATTTTTTCTATCAGCTGGCGCAGGACTACTGTCTCAGATGGGTTCATACCGGCAGCGGGTTCGTCCAGAGCCAAGAGCATAGGATCGGTTGCCAATGCACGGGCGATTTCCAGGCGACGCTGGTCACCGTAAGACAAGGACCGAGCAATCTCATTAGCGTGCTGGGCAATGCCTACGTAATCCAGCAGCTCGTAGGCTCGGGCCTCGATCTGTTCTTCTTCCTGACGGGTAGCGCGGTTACGCAGCACCGCCCCCAGCACGCCAGCACGGGTGCGGACGTGGCGGCCGATCATGACGTTTTCCAGGGCAGACAGGCTGCCGAACAAGCGGATGTTCTGGAAGGTACGCGCAAAGCCGGATTCAGCGATTTGATGGGGTTTGCAATCAGTCAGGTTGCGACCGGCGAAGGTGCAGCGGCCCGACTCGGGGATGTACAAGCCTGTCATCACGTTGAACAGCGTGGTTTTACCGGCACCGTTCGGGCCGATCAGACCGTAGATATCGCCCTTGCGAATGCTGAAGCTGACTTCAGACAAGGCCTGCAAACCGCCAAAGCGTTTGGACAAGCCTTCTGCCTGCAACAGCACCTCGCCGTCTTTTACTTGTTGGTTCATGCTCAGACTCATGCTTGCACCTGCTTCATTTTGCGTTCACGACGGCGCACTGCAGAGGGCCACAGGCCTTCTGGGCGATAGATCATGACCAAGACCAGGGCAAAGCCGAACAAGAGCATACGGATGCCGTCCGGGTCCAGAATCACGTCGCCGAACACGCTTTGCTGCAGAGGTACGACGACGGAGCGCAGCAGTTCGGGGAAGACAGATAGCAGCAAGGCACCCACAATCACACCGGGGATATGGCCCATGCCACCCAGCACCACCATGCACAGCACGGAAATGGACTCGGTCAGGCTGAAACTCTCCGGGCTAACGAAGCCTTGCATGGAGGCAAACAAGCCACCGGCCACGCCACCAAACGTTGCACCCATGGCAAAGGCCAGCAGTTTGACGTTACGGGTATTGATCCCCATGGCCTTGGCGGCGATTTCATCTTCGCGGATCGCTTCCCAGGCACGGCCAATGCGGGAGTGCTGCAGACGCACGCAGATGAACACAATCAGCAGCGTGATCAGCAGGAGCAGGTAATAGTATTTTTCTGGCCCGGTTATCCGTATGCCAAAGAGGGTCTCCGCCTTGCCGAAGATGAAATCACCAATCTTGAAGGTATCGACCCGGTTGATCCCTTGTGGGCCGTTGGTGATGTTGACCGGCGCATCCAGGTTGTTCATGAAGATACGGATAATTTCACCGAAACCCAGGGTCACAATGGCCAGGTAGTCGCCCCGCAAGCGCAGAACCGGGAAGCCCAGCAGCACACCAAATACGGCGGCCAAAGCAATACCGGCTGGCAGCACCATCCAGAACGGTAGGTGCAGGCCAAAATGCGGCGATGCCAGCATGGCCCAGACGTACGCCCCTACCGCATAGAAAGCGATATAGCCCAAGTCCAGCAGACCAGCAAAACCCACCACGATATTCAGGCCCAGGGCCAGCATCACGTACAGCAAGGCAAAGTTCAGGGTGCGGATCCAGCTTTGTCCCGCCATGCCCAGCACGAAGGGCAGAATAGCCAGCACCACACCAATCAGCAGCGCACCGACCCAGACTTTAGCGGGCGTTGCGGGGCGCTGTTTGGAGCCAGCGCCACTTAATGTTTGATTCAGACTCATGCGCGATCTCCCACACGTTCACCCAACAGGCCCGAGGGACGGAAAATCAGCACCAAGATCAGCACGATAAAAGAGAACACATCCTGATAGTTACTGCCAAAGACCCCATTGGTCAGGTCGCCGATGTAGCCTGCGCCCAAAGCTTCGATCAAGCCCAGCAGCAAGCCACCCAGCATGGCGCCACCCAAATTACCAATGCCACCCAGAACGGCGGCGGTAAAGGCTTTCAGGCCCAGCATGAAGCCCATCGTGTATTGGGCGACGCCGTAGTAAGTCACGATCATCACGCCTGCGACGGCAGCCAGAGCCGAGCCGATCACAAAGGCAGCGGAGATCACGGTATTGATGTTCACGCCCATCAAGCCAGCTACTTCGCGGTTCTGGGCGGTTGCACGCATGGCGGTGCCCAGACGGGTGCGGTGCACCAGCACCATCAGTCCGGACATGATCGCAGCGGCACCACCGATAATCAGAATTTGCAGCAAGCTGATGCGCGCGTCGCCCAGCTGGAACACCATGGGTTCAATAATGTGCGGGAAGCTCAGGTAATTGCGCCCCCAGATCATCATGGCCAGGTTCTGCACAATAAAAGACACACCAATGGCGGTAATCAAGGCGGCGAGACGAGGCGCACGACGCAAGGGACGATACGCATAACGCTCGGCAGTCCAGCCTATGCCCATGCAGACGGGGATAGCGGCCAAGAGGGCCAGCCCCACCATCAACCAGGCGGACAGGCCTGCCGGGTCCGCGCCGACCAGCGATAACACCACTGTCGTGGCCAGCATCGCCCCAACCATGACTACATCACCATGCGCAAAATTAATCAGGCCAATAATTCCATACACCATGGTGTAGCCCAGCGCCACCAAGGCGTAGACACTGCCCACGGTCAGGCCATTTATTAGTTGTTGTATCAGGATTTCCATAGATTGGGACTCGTGGTCATTGCTCCCTGCCCCGGCGCACGGCGATAGAACAGGGAGCGTGGGCCTGCCAAACACAGGCCACGGTAAAGATGAGCCCCGAAGGGCTCAAACTGCAGGATCAGAGACGCTTAGTTAGCCTGGCTGACCATGGTTTTAACCATCGTCCACTTGCCATCTTTAACTTCGTAGATGGTGACGGCGATTTCTTTCAGGTCGCCGTTCTGGTCGTAGGCAATGTTGCTGCTGGTGGCGCCGTTGCGTTTCAATGCGGCCAGTTTGGGCAGGTAGTCTTCTGCTTTGGAAGAACCGGCTTCCTTCATGGCGGTGATCATGTTCCAGGCGCCGTCGTAGGCATACGGAGCGTAAACACCGGGTTCCGCCTTGAAGCGTGCCTGGTAGTCCTTGGCAAACTTCTCGCCAGCCGCCATGGTGGACAGAGGAACACCTGCCAGGGAGGCGTAGGTGCCGTCAGCGGCTGCACCGGCCAGACGCAGGAAGGTGTCGCTGCGTGTCATTTCACCCGACACCAGCGGAGCCTTGATGTCCAGTGTCTGCATCTGACGCTTCATTGGACCGGACTGCGCATCCAGACCACCGAAGAAGATGGCATCAGGCTGCTTGGACTTGATATTGGTCAGAATGGAGGTGAAGTCATTGGCTTTGTCCGTGGTGTATTCACGGGCCACAATCTGACCACCTGCTTTTTCTACCGCACGGGCAACCTGGTCAGTCAGACCTTGGCCGTAAGCAGTACGGTCGTCGATCAAGGCTACTTTCTTGGCAGCCAGATCCTTGACGATGAACTGACCCACAGCGGCACCTTGCTGGGTGTCGCTGGTCATCATGCGGAAGGTGTTGTCGTAACCTTGCTGGGTGTACTCAGGCGAGGTTGCCATGGCGATCTGGGGGATGCCCGCGTCGTTGTACACACGCGAAGCAGGAATCGTGGTGCCCGAGTTGAAGTGGCCCAATACGCCATCAACACCGTCATCCACAATTTGCTGAGCCACCTGAACCGCCGTACGCGGGTCAGCCTGGTCATCCTTGGCCACCAGTTCAAAACGGGCGGTTGCGCCATCAATTTCAATTTTCTGGGCATTGGCCTCTTCCAGCGCCAGCACCAGACCATTGCGCATGTCTTCACCGTAGTGAGCCTGCGGGCCGGTCAAGGGGGCGGAAAAGCCCAGCTTGATTACCTTGTCAGCGGCAAAAGCAGGACTCGCTGCCAATGCACCAAAAACCGCGGTCGAAACCAAGGCCAATTTAAAGCTCGTGATGGACTGCATATTGTTCTCCTTCGTTTTTTAATATAGCCGCGCTACATGTCGGCCCGTGCCGTGAGAATGAACGCAGGGCCGCCGCTCCAGGTGAAATGTGCGACCAAACGTGTGCATAGAAATGGGTGCCATCTGATGTCAACCGACCATCATCAAACTGGCATTGCCCCCAGCTGCCGCTGTATTGGTACTGACCGAGACTTCGCGCAACAAACGCTCGACGAGGTAAGTCGCGCCCCCCTCCAATTCCTGCGTCAACAGCCCTTGAACCCCAACAATGGGGCCACGGCGTTCAGCCACTTGTCCCAATACTTGCCGGAGTTCGTCGCTGTCGCCTTCAAACAAAACAGCATCATAATCTGCCTCACCCAAATCGGACATGGCAATTTGCTCGGCAGGCGCGTCCTGCCAGCCACCCAGACCCAAACGGTCCAGCAAGATGGCCTGATTGCCGCTGCGTGCGCAGGCCTCGCGCTGAGCTTGCCAGCCGTGCACGCTGACAGGCATGCACAGAACGCGACCTCGTGGGTGCAACTGATAAATATTGGACTCACCTGTCGGACCAGGCAAGACCGCGCCCTGCTCCTGCCAAGCTTGCAAAGGCAGGTTCTGCGGGCAACGGCTAAGCAGTCGGCGCAGGTACAAGGGGCCGCCTGCTTTGGGGCCTGTACCCGATAAGCCCTCACCACCGAAAGGCTGTACGCCCACCACCGCGCCCACCATATTGCGATTCACATAGACGTTGCCGGCGTGAATGCGGGAAACGACACGCTCCACGGTTTCATCCAGACGGGTGTGAACGCCAAAGGTCAGTCCGTAACCACGTTCGTTGATCTGATTGATCAGGCTGTCCAGCTCGCTACGCTTGAAACGCATCACGTGCAGAACGGGACCGAAAATTTCGCGTTCCAGATCCTTGACCTGCTCGATCTCGATAATGGTCGGCAAGACAAAGGTACCTGTCAGGCTGCGGCTTTGTTCACTTTGCGTGATACGGAAACCAGCCTCGCGCATGGCGCTGATGTGCTCTTCGATACCGGAGCGGGCTTCTTCATCAATCACCGGACCTACATCCGTGCTGAGCAGGTCGGGATTGCCCACGCTCAGCTCCTGCATGGCACCGTTGAGCATGTTCAGCACACGCTCGGCCACATCTTCCTGAATGCACAGCAGCCGCAAGGCGGAACAACGCTGACCGGCCGAGTCGAAAGCAGAATTCAGCACATCAAACACCACCTGCTCAGGCAAGGCTGAGCTGTCGACCACCATGGCGTTCAAGCCACCGGTTTCTGCAATCAGCGGGACGGCCTGACCGTCTGCCGTCAGGCGTTTAGCCAATTGACGATTCAAGCCCATGGCAACGGCGGTCGAGCCGGTAAACATCACAGCATTAACCTTCTCACTGGCCGCCAACGGCGCGCCCACGGATGGGCCATCACCAGGCAGGAGCTGCAAGGCACCGGGAGCAATCCCTGCCTTGTGCAGCAGCTCGACAGCGGCCGCCGCAATCAGGCAGGTTTGTTCAGCAGGCTTGGCCAGGACGACGTTGCCTGCAGCCAGAGCCGCCGAGACCTGACCCAGGAAAATAGCCAAGGGGAAGTTCCAGGGGCTGATACACAGCACCACACCGACGGGACGATATTCGTCATTATCAAAGTCGCGCAGAACCTGTCCGGCGTAGTAACGCAGGAAGTCCACGGCTTCACGCACTTCGGCAATCGCATTCGCATAGGACTTGCCGGCCTCACGCACCAGCAGGCCCATCAAGTCCTGCATATTGTCTTCCAGCAGTTGGGCGGCTTGCTGCAGGGCGGCGGCGCGTTCTTCTACCGGCGTGGCCTGCCAGATTGGTGCATAGTGGCTGGCGGCGTCCAAAGCCTGCTCCACATCCTGTGCCGTGGCAAACATGACCTGCCCCACTACATCCTGATGATTAGCTGGATTACGCACAATCGTTGCCTTGGACTCGTCCCAGACCGGATTGCCCTGCCCCAGGATAGGCTGAGCCTGACGTGGCAAGGCAGCGGTTTGCATCAAGGTAGCGGCCAAAGAACCCAGGCGGTGCTCGTTGCTTAAATCCAGGCCAGCCGAGTTCAAGCGCTGCTCCGCATCCCAGTACAACTGGCGCGGCAACGGAATCTTGTCATGTGGTCGACCCAAGGGTTGCAGGCTCAGGGCCTGAGCCACGGGGTCGGCAATCAGCTGCTCCATGTTCACATCTGCATCGCCAATCTGATTCACGAAAGAGGTGTTGGCACCGTTTTCCAGGAGACGACGCACCAGATACGCCAGCAAGGTTTCGTGAGAACCAACGGGTGCATAGATACGGCAAGGACGGTTCAGCTTGCCGTCCTTGATCGGGCCGACTACCTCGTCGTACAGGTCCTCGCCCATGCCGTGCAGGCACTGGAACTCATATTGGCCGGTGTAGTAGTTCTGGCCAGCCATCACATAAATAGCAGCCAGGGTTTGCGCATTGTGTGTCGCAAACTGCGGGTAGACGGCTTCTGGGGCCTGCAAAAGCTTGCGAGCGCAAGCCAGGTAAGACACGTCCGTGTGCACCTTGCGGGTGTAGACGGGGTAGTCTTCCAGGCCATCAACCTGAGCACGTTTGATCTCCGAATCCCAGTAGGCGCCTTTCACCAGGCGCAGCATCAAGCGGTGACCGCTGCGGCGGGCCAGATCAATCAGATAATCAATAACAAAAGGCGCGCGCTTTTGATAAGCCTGCACCACAAAGCCAATGCCGTTCCAACCTGCCAAAGACAGGTCAAAGCACAGCTTGTCCAGCAGATCCAGGGACACTTCCAGGCGGTCTGCTTCTTCGGCGTCAATATTCAAGCCCACATCATAGTGATGCGCTAATTGTGCCAAGGACAACAAGCGCGGGAACAACTCCCGCATGACGCGATCACGCTGGGAACGGCTGTAGCGTGGATGCAGCGCGGACAGCTTGATGGAAATGCCGGGGCCTTCGTAAATCCCACGACCCTGGCTGGCACGACCGATCGCGTGGATGGCCTGCTCGTAAGCCTGGTAGTAGCGCTGGGCGTCTTCCGCTGTCGTCGCGGCCTCGCCTAACATGTCGTAGGAATAACGGAAGCCCAGCTCTTCAAACTTGCGGCTATTGGCCAGTGCCGAGGCAATGGTTTGGCCAGTCACGAACTGTTCGCCCATCATGCGCATGGCAACGTCCACGCCTTTGCGGATCAAGGGCTCGCCGCCCTTGCCGATCATGCGGGTCAAGGCGGAGGACAAATTCTTTTCACTATTTACACTGACCAGGCGCCCCGTCAGCATCAGGCCCCAGGTGGCGGCATTCACAAATAGCGAGGGGGACTCGCCCATGTGTGCACGCCAGTCGCCGTGGCTGATTTTGTCGCGAATCAAGGCATCGCGTGTCGCGCGGTCAGGGATACGCAACAAGGCCTCGGCCAGACACATCAGGGCAACGCCTTCCTGGCTGGACAAGGAGAATTCCTGGATCAAGCCTTCTACGCCGCCGCCACGGCGCTTGGCGCGCAAGGCTTTAACCAGACGAGCGGCCAACTCCTGGGCACGCGCACTTTGAGAAGAACGCGCTGCACTTAACAGCAAGGGCAGACAGTCGGTTTCTGGACGGCGGTAGGCGGCGGTAATGGCAGCGCGCAACACACTTTGCGGTTGCACATCCTGCGCAAAGCCGTAAAACGGGATGGAAGGCATGAGTACACCTTCTTCGGCGGCTTCGGAATCACCCCCGCTTAGCAGCGCTAATTCGCTGGGCAACACACCGCGCTCGATTCCTTCGATATAGGACAGCAAGGCCTGCTTATGCAGCCAATGCGGGGTGCACTGCAACTGATCCGCCGCACGCCGCAGGCGCTCGCGCAGTTCTATATCGACTTTAATCCCTAAGGTTGTGCTCGCCATGCTTCTTATCCCGGTTACGCTTTGTTGACTGCGATAAGCCGAAATAATACTGACGGTTAACCTAAATTCGTATTCAGGTTAACCCGCACAGAAAAAAGTTAACCAAAAGGGTTAACTGACGCAGAGCATGGCTTTGCTCAGGTTAACCGGGACAGGTTTACCTTGCATTTGTGCAGCCAGTGCGTCCGCCCAGCGCTGCTGCAATTGACGATGCGCCTGCACCAGCTCTGGCACAGAGGACGCAGGCTCGGAGTCCAGCCAGCGGCATTGCTGGACCTTCCCCTCAAAGCCAACTGGCGTCAGTGTCCAGCTCAACTCCAAGGTAGCGCGTTCGCCATAGACAGATTCGAAGCGCTGTACCAGCACATCGATCTGCCACAGCGGTGTTTTCGGAGCAGCGCTGGCCAACTGGGGAACGCCCAGGCGATCCTGCAAACCAGACGCCAAAGCCAGGGACATTTCATCAGGTAAAGGTGAGGCCCACTGGCTATCGTTGAGCAGGTTGACCTGCCCGCCCGCTGTCTGCGTCAGTACAAAGGAGCGGCGATCCAATTGAGCAGGCACATCCATGCGTCGCAGCTGAAAGCCCTTCCACACTTGCGTGGAAGGAGCCGCAGCCGCCGGAGCGGCATTGGACGCTTGCAAGGTGTAGTAAGTGGGCGTGGTCGAGGCGCAAGCCGTCAGCAAACCGGCGAACGCCACGGGAATCAGAAAACGAGACATCATGGCGCAGGCTCCGGCAGCACGTCAGGGGAACGACCTCGCAGGACCGCCGAGGGCTGGCTTTGCAAGGTATCGCTTAAATCACGCAGGGATCGCAAGGAGCGTTTCAGCTCGCTCAGGGTTTGATCCACAGAGGTATTGAAGGAAGAATCCGAATCCAGCATGGCGCCCAGTTTCTGAACAGCGGCATCCATGGACTTGAGAGCGCCATTGAGCTGCGGCACCGTCGTCTTGTCCAGTTGCTTGAGCACCTGCCCCAGCTCCGTGAGCCCGCTTTGCAGATTCTTGCCGATCTGATCGAACGGGATAGCAGCAATCTTGGTAACGATGTCGCTGACCTGTTCCTGCAAACGGTCGAAGTCGCCCGCAATGACGGGCACCACCAATGGCTTGGCGTTTTCATCGAAGTCCGCTTCAGGCGCTTTGTCGAAGAACTCCAGGGCAATGTACTGCTGGCCCGTAATCAGGCTGGCAGGACGCAATTGACCACGCAGACCACGCTCAACCATCGGTTTGAACAAGGCGCTCATTGGATCTTTCTCGTCCGGTCTAGCCTCCACCACCCGCTCGTACAGGCGGCCAAAACGCTGCGGATAGATACGTGCCTTCACCAGGGCAAAGAAGCGCTTACGCTCAAAATCAAACTCCAGATCCACATCGTAGACCTGCCCCAGCTCCAGGCCCCGGAACTCCACCTTGGACCCCGGCACCAGGCCACGCACGGACTGATGGAAATGGAAGCGCAATTCAACCGCGGGACCATCCGGCTCAGCCATCGCGCGCTCTTGTGTGGGGAACAGTTCGTATTGCGAATCGGCCTGAGCAACATCCGTAGGCTCGCCTTCCATCTGATCAAAGGCCAGACCTCCTGCCAAGGCAGAGACCAAGGAATGCGTACGCACATTAAAGCCGGTGGAATCCAGCGACATATTGACGCCGCTGACGTTCCAGAAGCGCGAGCCCTGCGTCACGAATTTGTCGTTAGGAGCATCGACAAACACCTGCACACGCACGCCATTACCTTCTTCGTTCAGCTCATAACTGCTGACTTGCCCAACCTGTATACCCTTGTAGTACAAGGGCGAACCCAGATCCAGCGAGCCCAATTCGGGCGCAGTCAACACGTAACGCTTACCGGCACGGCCACTGGTTACTTCCGGCGGACTTTCCAGGCCCACAAAGTCCAGTTGCTCGCCTTTTTTATTCACTTCAAAAGGCGCGTCCACACCGATATAAACACCCGACAACAAGGTGCCCAGACCGGAGACCCCGCTTAAGCCCAAACGCGGGCGCACCACCCAGAAACGCGTGTCTTTTTGGGTAATGAACTCGGAGCCATCACGCTCGAGCTGCGCCGTGACCAAAACCCCTTTTCGATCCGGAGACACCTGAATGTCCGAAATCGTACCCACATCCACTTCGCGATAACGTAGCTTGGTTTGATCCACGGCCAAACCCTCGGCTGAGTCAAAGCTGATCGTGATACGCGGTCCGGTCAACATCCAGTTTCGCAGCACCAAAGACGCCCCCACCACGGCGGCGGCTATGGGCAAAATCCAGATCCAGGAGAATCGGGATCGCTTGGCAGGAATCAGTCTAGGCTGCGCGGGCTCGGTCTGACCGTCAGGCTGATTAGTTGTAGGATCGTGCACCTTGTTTCCTTCAGGAAGTCGCCTGTGAGGCAGGCGGAGAGGGCGTAGTTTGCGGTTCTATTATTGGTTCTTCGTGGGTATCCTGGTCCCAGCCTTGGCGAGGGTCGTAGCTAAGCGCGGCCAGCATGGTCAAAACCACCACCATGCCAAAGCTCAAGGCCCCCGCTCCAGGAATAATCTGCGACAAGCCTGGGAAGTTGGCCAGTGCTGCCATCAGAACCACCACGAATACGTCCAGCATGGACCATTGCCCAATCAGCTCGACCATGTCGTAAATGCGATTGCGTTGACGCTGTACAGCATTGCCACGCCAACGACGCCCCAACAAAAGAATCATCAAAGCCAGGAGTTTGGTGATGGGGACCACAATACTGGCAATGAACACAATCAATGCCAAGTCCCAGGAACCCAGTTGCCAGAGTTCAATGACCCCACCCAGAATCGTATGCGCGCTACTGCCTAAAATGCTGCGCAGCTCCATGACAGGCAGGACATTGGCGGGAATATAGAACACGCAGGCCGTCAACACCAGAGCGGCCACTCGTGTGCGGCTATTGGGCTTGCGTTTATGCACAGTTGCACCACAACGATCACAGTCCGGTTTCTGACTGGACTGCACGAAGCCACAGTGGGTACAGGCACTCCAGGTTGGATACTCTTTCAAGACCTGCCGGGTCGAAACCGGCACCAGATCACGATCCTCTGCCCAGCGCCACAAGCGCCCCGCCGTAATACGGCTCAAGCCGGTCAGCAGGAAGGTCAGAGCAAAAAAGGCGTACAGACCTGGCGCAATCGTCAAATGCCCGATCCCGGCAAATTTCACCATGGCCACAATCAAGCCCAGGAACAGCACAGCCGTCATGGACCAATGCTCCAGATGGCTCAAGGCCCGCAGCCCAATACCGAAATCGCCCGGCAAGGGTTTCTCTCGGGCAATCAGGCCCAAGGCCCAGAACTGGAAAATCAGTTGAAACAGCGGCAGCCAGAATCCCACCAACCCCGCCATGACGGACAAGCCCCAATACCCCTGCTGCCAGATCAGCAACAGGGCTTTGGGAAACGTGGGCGACACTGTTTTACCCGCCATGCTCAAATAGACAACGGGAAACAGATTGGCAATCAGAAAAAGAATAAAAACCGCCAAGACCAGCGCTTGCCATTCACGTGGTGAAAAGCGGCTGTGGCGGTAAAGTTCAGTATCGCAACGCACACAACGAGCGAGCCCCGCTCCTTGAACGGGGACTCGCTCGTGTACGGTGTCACAGTGCGTACAGACGATTAAGGGGCGCGATGCCCTCACGGCTTAGTCGACTAATTCCGGCTCGGGACGCGAAGAGGCCTTGCTACCGGGCTCATCAGGTCCTGAAGAAGGATATTCCAGTACCACCTCGCCGTTCTCGTCCAGATCCACCTCGACCTGACCACCATCGACCAGACGACCAAACAGCAGCTCGTCGGCCAGGGCACGGCGAATAGTGTCCTGAATAAGCCTGTGCATGGGGCGGGCACCCATGGCTGGGTCGAAGCCCTTGGCAGCCAGATGTTCGCGCAAGGCGTCCGAGAAGGACACTTCGACGCGTTTCTCGTGCAGCTGGTTTTCCAGCTGCATCAGGAACTTGTCCACCACGCGCAGGATAATGTCGCGCGACAAAGGCTTGAAGCCAATGATCGCATCCAGACGGTTACGGAACTCTGGCGAGAAGTGACGCTTGATATCCTGCATTTCATCACCCGAGCGCTGGGGCTGGGTAAAGCCAATGCTGGTCTTGTTCAGCGCTTCGGCTCCGGCGTTGGTGGTCATGATCAGGATGACGTTGCGGAAATCAGCCTTGCGACCGTTGTTATCCGTCAGCGTGCCGTGATCCATCACTTGCAGCAGGATGTTGTAGACGTCCGGGTGCGCTTTCTCGATTTCGTCCAGCAGCAGCACGCAGTGCGGCTGTTTGGTAACGGCTTCGGTCAGCAAACCACCCTGGTCGAAACCGACGTAACCAGGAGGAGCACCGATCAGGCGCGACACGGTGTGACGCTCCATGTATTCGGACATGTCAAAGCGCAGCAGCTCTACACCCAACACAAAGGCCAACTGACGCGCCACTTCGGTTTTACCCACGCCGGTCGGGCCGGAGAACAGGAAGGAACCAATAGGCTTGTCAGGCAGACCCAGGCCAGAGCGCGCCATCTTGATGGCAGCTGCCAAGGCGTCAATGGCTACATCCTGACCAAACACCACCGATTTCAGATCGCGGGCCAGGGTTGCCAGCTTGTTGCGATCATCACTGGAGACCGTCTGGGGCGGAATGCGTGCAATACGCGAAACCGTTGCCTGGATGTCGGCCTTGCCGATAACCTTTTTCTGCTTGGAACGTGGCAGCAAGCGCTGCGCTGCACCGGCCTCGTCGATCACGTCGATGGCCTTGTCCGGCAAAAAGCGGTCGTTGATATAACGGGCGGACAACTCCGCTGCCGCCGTCAGGGCCGCTGCCGAGTAACGTACACCGTGGTGCTCTTCGAAATTGGACTTCAAACCACGCAGAATCTGGATGGTTTGCTCCACCGTCGGCTCTGCCACATCGATTTTCTGAAAGCGACGCGACAAGGCGTGGTCTTTTTCGAAAATTCCGCGGTATTCCGAGTAGGTGGTCGCACCCAGACACTTGAGCTGACCGGAGGACAGCGCAGGCTTGAGCAGGTTGGACGCATCCAGCGTACCGCCCGAAGCCGAGCCGGCTCCGATCAGGGTATGGATTTCGTCGATAAACAAAATGGACTGTGCCGTTTCCTTGAGCTGCTTGAGCACCGCCTTCAGGCGTTGCTCGAAGTCGCCCCGATATTTGGTACCGGCCAGCAAGGCACCCATATCCAGCGCGTAAACACGCGCTTCGCTAAGAATATCCGGGACGTCACCACGCTGAATGCGCAGCGCCAAGCCTTCGGCAATCGCGGTTTTACCCACGCCAGCCTCCCCGACCAGCAAGGGGTTGTTCTTGCGGCGGCGGCACAGCACCTGGATGACACGCTCCACTTCCTTTTCACGGCCAATCAAGGGATCAATGCGACCCAGGCTGGCTTCGGTATTCAGGTCTGTAGCGTACAGATCCAGAGGGGACTTCTGGGCGTCCGAGCGCGTGTCGGCTTCCGCAGCAGCGGCGGCCTTGGGTGGCTCGGGGGCAGCAGGTTCCGGATTGGCCTTGGTGATACCGTGCGAGAGGAAATTGACGACATCCAAGCGCGAGACACCTTGTTGCTGCAGGTAATACACCGCATGCGAGTCTTTTTCCCCGTACATCGCCACCAGCACATTGGCACCGGAAACCACATTTTTACCGGAGTTGCTGGACGATACGTGCATGATGGCACGCTGTATCACACGCTGAAAGCCCAGCGTGGGTTGGGTATCGACCTCGCCTTCACCAGGGAAAGTGGGCGTATTTTCATTAATGAATTTACGCAGATTCTGGCGCAGTGCATCAATATCGGCAGCACATGCTTTCAACACTTCCAGCGTGGAGGCGTTATCGAGCAGGGACAACAGCAGATGCTCTACCGTGATGAATTCATGGCGCGCGGCACGAGCCTCGACAAAGGCCATGTGTAGACTGACTTCAAGTTCTTCGGAGATCATGCTTCCTCCTACACGGCAAGAGTAAAACTAGGGGTTAAAGCTATTCTATGACTAATTTGCCTGATCTGAACAATACGGTAAACCATTAAATGGTCAAGCATCAGGCACCGGCTCCATCACACACTGCAAAGGGTGCTGTCGCGACTGCGCCAGTTGTCGCACAATTTCCACCTTGGTGGCGGCAATGTCGCGTGGATACACACCACAGACCGCCCGACCCTCGTAATGTACTTTAAGCATAAGCTGTTCGGCCTGCTCCGGGGTCTTGGCAAATACCCGCTCCAGTATATTCACCACGAACTCCATGGGTGTGTAGTCATCGTTGAGCAAGATGACCTGATACATGGGTGGTGGGGCAAGCCGCGCGGATTGGCGCTCTACCGTTGTGGCGCCTTGCTTATCGATCTCAATGGCCATAATACAGAACTAGGTGCTTTCCATAGGTTGACTGGGGGGAACAAAATTCAGCATCATCCGACTGATCGTGTCAACTTCACAATAAAAAGTGAGGTGCCGCGATCACAGGCCCAGGGAGGGGCCGAAAAAAGTATCAACCATACACTAAGTTGAGAGGCAGCAAGCATGTCGGAAACTACCACCACCGCAGGCACTGGAGACAATCAAAAACTATCCGGGACCGTTAAGTGGTTCAATGATGCCAAAGGCTTTGGGTTTATTACACCCGATAACGGCGGCGAAGATCTCTTCGCTCATTTTTCATCCATTCAGATGAACGGGTTCAAGACTTTGAAAGAAGGCCAGAAAGTTCTGTATGAAGTCGCCCAAGGCCCCAAAGGCAAGCAGGCACTTAATATTACTTCGCCTTAAGATCTCTTGCGCTCTCGATTCTAACAAAAGCAGGTTCGCAACACACATGCAGTATCGCACTACGACTACGGGGCCTGCGCGCCCTGTTTTTTTTGCCTGTCTTCTGGCAGCGCTTTGTATTAGCGCCCCGGTCCAGGCGGATGAGACTCTTCCCACCCTGGCACTATCCCTGGGTTCCAAACAAATCCAGGCTGAAGTGGCCGATCGCGACGAGACTCGTGCACAAGGTTTGATGCATCGAGAAAGCCTGGCCCCCGATCACGGCATGTTATTCGTATTCGAGCAAAGCGGAATGCCTTGCTTCTGGATGAAGAATACGCCTCTGCCGCTGGATATCGCCTTCATTACTGAAGAAGGCACGATCACCAATATCGAGGCCATGCAACCCTTTGATCTTCAATCCCACTGCCCGGTGCGACCTGTGCGCTATGCCTTGGAGATGGAACAAGGCTGGTTCAAGCAAGCAGACAAAAAGGCCGGTGAGACAATCACCGGCCTGCCTGCCCTGCAACCTTAGTTAGACGCGCTCAAGAATCAAAGCCACGCCCTGGCCGACACCAATACACATGGTGCACAGGGCGTAGCGTCCGCCTGTGCGATGCAATTGGTTGATAGCCGCAATCGCCAGACGCGCACCACTGGCACCCAGAGGGTGACCCAGCGCAATCGCGCCCCCGTTCGGGTTCACGCGAGGATCGTTATCAGCCAGACCCAGCATGCGAGTCACCGCCAGACCTTGAGCGGCAAAGGCCTCGTTCAGCTCGATCACATCCATTTGATCCAGAGTCAGACCCGCCAAAGCCAGCACCTTCTGGCTGGCAGGTGCCGGGCCAATACCCATGATGCGTGGCTCCACACCAGCAAACGCCATGGCCACCACACGAGCGCGCGGAGTCAGGCCTTGGGCTTCGACGGCTGCCTTGTTGGCAACCAGCAGCGCGCAAGCACCATCGTTCACACCCGAGGCATTGCCCGCGGTCACGGTACCATCGGCACGCACGACAGGCTTCAAGCGAGTCAGGGACTCCAGAGTCGTGGCACGTGGGTGCTCGTCCTTATCCACCACAATGGGGTCGCCCTTGCGCTGGGGAATGATCACAGGGGTAATTTCTTCAGCCAGAATGCCGGCTTCCTGGGCAGCGGCCGCACGCAGCTGGCTATTCAGGGCAAACACGTCCTGGTCTTCACGGGACACATTGAACTGCTGAGCCACGTTTTCAGCCGTTTCGGGCATGGAATCCACACCGTACTGCTCTTTCATGGCTTTGTTGATGAAGCGCCAGCCAATCGTGGTGTCATAAATACCTGCGCTGCGGGAGAACGCCGTTTCAGCCTTGCCCATGACGAAGGGAGCGCGGCTCATGCTTTCCACACCACCGGCCAGGATGAAAGAGGCATCGCCAGCGCGAATGGCACGAGCAGCCGAACCAATCGCGTCCAGGCCCGAACCGCACAGACGGTTCAAGGTCACGCCAGGCACGTCCACGGGCAAACCGGCCAGCAGAGCGGACATCCGCGCCACGTTGCGGTTGTCTTCACCCGCCTGGTTGGCGCAGCCGTACATCACATCATCCAGCTTGCTCCAATCGACTTGGGGGTTGCGCTTCATCAGCGCGGCAATAGGCACCGCACCCAGGTCATCCGCCCTCACAGCGGACAGCGAACCGCCATAACGTCCGAAAGGCGTACGAATTGCGTCACAAATAAAGGCGTCCTGACTCATGAAATTCACCCTGATATCTTGAATAAAATCACGCGAGAGCACTATGAAGAGCGCTCGAAATCTACTGTTTTGATAGTAGCGCTTGAGTACAGCCGGGTTTTTTCTGGTGATTCAGCATGTCCGCAGTGCGGTCATTTTAGCGCGTCCAGTCCCGAACGATCTGGCGGTCTACGCGCCAAAGCGCCTGGTACAGTGACAAGCCGAATCCACACCAGGAAAAAGCTTATTCAATTCTCATACCCGCAACGCCAGGTAATCACGGCATTAAGAAAACAAGGCGCCCTCGCACAGGAAAGCAGACGGAAGCCCTCTTTCCTGCACTCAAACCAATATGAGGGCGCTCGTTTTTACAATCGCCAGCCGAACTACCCACTCAAAGCAGCGCTAGAACGGTTCGGAGCAATTAAGCGCTTGACCACTTGAAGCAACTTTCGCTTGTGCCAATTCTAGTCGGGCGGCCAGGATGTCAGCCTGGAAGGCCTCCTCACTCTGCACACGAGCCACCGCGGCGGCGCCTATCACACGCCCCGCCTCCACATCACTTTGCCAATGTACATTACAAATGACACGGCTTTGACCGAAAGACAGGCCACGAGCCAGCAACTCATTACTTCGTTCGGGGCTGATCTGCGCCAACACTAGTGCCCATGCCCAGCCAGCAGCCGCATGGCCCGAGGGATAGGAACCATCATTGCGCAAAAACTCCTCATCCGCTGGCGTGCATGTATCTTCATTATGAAGATCGAAAGGACGCACCCGCTGATACTTGTTTTTGGCTCCGTAAGTGGATAGACCCGCATCAGGCAACAAGCGACGCATCATCTGATAAATAACCGGCGTGCTCTCTTGGTCGATTTGAACTCCCAATGCGCACGAATAATTCTGAGCGGGCCGTGGAAATACCAAGTCTGCATCTTGTTTAGCCAATGCCCAGCGAGCTGACCCTTTTAGCTGCCCGGCAGCCCGACGCGCTTCTTCATCCCGGGCAAAGGCCGCACTATCTGCAGCCGGCGGCGGATCGAGGAGCATCACACTATCAGGCAGTTCAGTTTGGTCCAAGTAACCAGCCACCCGCTTGACGGAAGAGTGACTTTCCTTGACTTCCAAATGTGTAGAAGGCTGAGCGCTCAACTGACCCGCCGACAAAACCAAGACACTGCCCACCAGGCCCAACAAGGCAGGACGAACACGCAAAGCAGCAGACATAGCAGACCTCGACTAAAGGAGCAAAAAGCCCCGGTTTCGGAAAACGCCAACGGCCGCGTGTGGAGCTCTTGACCCGGCTGAGACCGGTAAACACTGAAGCTGCACCCCGGCACGATTGGAAGACAATCCGCGATCTTGCCATTGCAGCCGCCAAACTGAATAGCGTGCTTGCCATTTGGTGCCACAGATCAAGCACCCTCATGGCCTGCTCATGGCATACTTCCCCCGTTGACATCCTCTACAGGCTCATCACCATGCAAGGCAACCCCGAAGTCCTCGACTATCTGAATCAACTGCTGCGCGGCGAACTCGCAGCGCGCGACCAGTACTTTATCCATTCCCGCTTTTACGAGCATCTGGGTTTCACGCAGCTTTACGAGCGCATGAACCACGAAATGGAAGAAGAAACACAGCACGCTGACGCCCTGATACGCCGCATCCTGATGCTCGACGGTATTCCCGACATGCGCCCCAATGCGTTTGAACCCGGCAAGGACGTGGTCGGCATGTTGCGCAAGGATCTGGAACTGGAATATGAAGTTCGCGCGGCTCTGCAAAAAGGCATAGCACTGGCAGAATCCGCCAGCGATTTCGTGACACGCGACATCATTCTGGCCCAGTTGCGCGACACGGAAGAAGACCACACCTACTGGCTGGAGAAGCAATTGGGCCTGATCGAAAAAGTGGGCCCGGAAAACTACCAGCAATCCCAGATGTAAGGTCTTCAAAAACAAGGCATGGCCGCACACGCCCTATGACTTGTTTTCATTGAAGCCATAAAAAAACCGCCAGCATGCGCATGGCGGTTTTTTATTGGCGGGTAGCCCTCCGATGAGCGCTACCCTCAACCAGGACGATTAACCCAGGTTCTTGGCGGCAAAGTCCCAGTTCACCAGATTCCAGAAAATTTCCAGGTACTTGGGACGGGCATTGCGGTAGTCGATGTAGTAGGCGTGTTCCCACACATCACAGGTGATCAGGGCGACGTCGTCGGAAGTCAGCGTCGTGCCAGCGTTGCTGGTGTTGACGATGTCCAGGGAACCGTCGGCCTTTTTGACCAACCAGGTCCAGCCCGAACCGAAGTTGCCAACGGCAGACTTGGTGAAGGCTTCTTTGAAGGCGTCAAAGCTGCCCCATTTGGCGTTGATGGCATCAGCCACTTTGCCGGTAGGAGCGCCGCCGCCGTTAGGGGACAGGCTGTTCCAGTAGAAAGTGTGGTTCCAAACCTGAGCAGCGTTGTTGAACACGCCACCGGAGGATTTCTTGACCACATCTTCCAGGGAAGCGTTTTCAAATTCGGTGCCAGCAACCAGATTGTTCAGGTTGGTGACGTAAGCCTGGTGATGCTTACCGTAGTGAAACTCCAAAGTTTCCTTGGAGATATGTGGCTCAAGGGCGTTGAGTTCGTATGGAAGAGCTGGAAGAGTGAATGCCATTTCAATTCCTTCTAAAAAAAAACCGTGTTTGGTATCCAACAAGGACGACGCAGCCTAGAGCAGATCGTGCGTGCGCACCACATCCACCGACACATGACCGCGACTCAACTCGACATCGAGTCGTTCACCAATCTTTAAGTCTAACGCATTTTTTACAACTTTCCCCTCGCTATCCCTGACTATGGCATATCCACGATTGATGATAAGGCGCGGGGACAAGGCTTGCAGCGTTTGCTGGGCCGCGGCCAGGCGCTGGCGACGCAAAACCAGCGCATGATCCAGACCTTTTTCCAGCCGTTGGAAAAGCATATTCAGATTTTGCTGTCTTGACGTCAGCTGAGGAATGCTGCGCTCCAAACGCGCCCTCAAGGTAGTCAGGCGCAACGCAGCAGTATCGGGGACGCTGCGAGCCACACGTTGCAGTCTTTGGGTGAGATGATCCAGACGTTGCTGCTGCTGGGCCAGGCGTTGATGCGGAGAGACCAATTTGGCTACCGCCCGATCCAGACGCAGAGAGGCCCGGTCCAGATGACGCTGCACACCGTGGCTCAACGCGCCCATGCGCGCAAACACCTGTTCCAGTAACTGATCGCGCCCCAGACAGGCCAGTTCGGCGGCGGCGGTTGGCGTGGGTGCGCGCAAGTCAGCTACAAAATCAGCAATGGTGAAGTCTGTCTCGTGCCCCACCCCACTAATAATAGGGATAGGACTGGACGCGATCAGACGCGCCAGACCTTCGTCGTTAAAAGCCCAGAGATCTTCCAGACTTCCGCCCCCACGCACCAGCAAGAGCGTATCAACCTCGGCCCGCTCAATCGCGGTTTCCAAGGCTTGCCGCAGTCGCGGCGGTGCCTCAGCACCCTGAACCGGAGCCGGGTAAATAATAAGGCGAACATGGGGGGCGCGCCGTTCCATGGCAGTGAGCACATCACGCAATGCAGCGGCGGCCAGAGACGTGATAATGCCGATGCTGCGCGGCAAGGTGGCAATAGGACGCTTGCGTTCCGGCTCGAACAGGCCTTCGCTTTGCAACTGCCCCTTCAGACGCAGAAACGCTTCGTGCAAATCCCCCAGGCCAGCGCGGCGCATGCCTTCGACCTGAACCTGAAAGTCGCCACGTGCCTCGTACAAGGTGACCGAGCAGCGAAACTCGAAGCGCTCGCCCGCACGCGGCACAAAGCCGACGGCCTGGGCACGCCCCCGAAACATGACGGCACGAACCGCGGCCTTATCGTCCTTGATGGAAAAGTACCAATGCCCCGAAGCGGCCTGGGTAAAGTTCGACACCTCACCACTGACCCAAACCACGGGCATATGCTCATCCAGCAATTGGCTGACACGGCGATTCAACTGTGCCACGGTCCATACCGCAGGTGCTCTAGATTCTTGATAATGCATCATATTCTTTGTTTTTGACTCGCCCCGAACTAGTTTTCCACCGCTCCGTATCCACAACTGTCATGCTTTTGTCAAATAGACGCCAAGACAATGGCTTCCGTTGAACACCTGATGCAGCACTTTATCGAAAGCGGATAAGCCATTGAAATTAAAGACTATTTATAAAAACATCAAGATGGTCGAAAATTAGCCAGAGAACCTCTAAACCACCGCCCGAGCCACTATGGGATGTTTTATACACAGAATTATCCACAGTTTTTGTGGATAGTTTTAGCACTACACCTATTACTTCAAATACATCAGGGGTTTGGCCGTGCTTTGTGGGAAAAGACCGTAAAGTGTACCGCGCTCGCGCCGGAACATTCCCGCAATGCGGACAGGGGCTCTACAATAAGCGCTGATTTACTTCGTGACCGGATAATAGACTCGTGCTTACTTTGATCCATGCCGCTGGCTGGCCTGTCTGGTTCCTGCTGGCCTGCTCCATTCTTGCCCTGGGTTTGATCCTGGAGCGTCTTTTAGCCCTGCGCAGCAAACGAATTCTACCGGCCGGACTGGCACGCCAGATCAGCGAGCTGACGGCCCAGAACCGGATTCAGGACGAGTCCCTGCCCCGCCTGTACGATAACTCCCCTCTGGGTCGAGTATTAGCTACCGTACTGAAAAACCGCCACCAAACTTCCGCCGTGCGTGAGTCTGCGGTCGAAGCAGAAGGCAAAGACATCAGCTACCAATTGAACAAGTACATTCCGGCACTGGGCACCATTGCCGTGATCGCCCCTTTGCTGGGCCTGTTTGGTACGGTTATTGGCATGATCGACATTTTTGCCGCCTATGACCCCGCCGGTGGCGACCCCAGCCTGATTGCCCGTGGCATTTCCGTGGCCCTGTACAACACCGCCCTGGGGATTCTGATTGCCGTCCCGGCCATGATCTTTCACCGCTACTTTCGCAGCCGTGCCGACTATCTGCTTCACTGCCTGGAAACGGAAGCGGGTGCGCTGAATCGTCTGTTGGCTCAGAGGGCCGTCTGATGCGCTTTCGCCGAGCCCAAGACCAGGACACGCTGGAACTGAATCTGGTGCCCTTGATAGATGTTTTGCTGGTGGTGCTGATTTTCCTGGCTGCCAGCAGCACCTTCGTGCGCTATCGCCAGTTGGATGTTTCCTTGCCCCAGGCTCAAGCCCAGGCCGCCCAGACCACAGAACTGCTTTTGGCCATCAGCCAGGACGGGCGCTACGCCTTGAACGGTATGTGGCTGGATGCCAGCAGTGGCTCTCCCCTTAGCCACGCCTTGTCGAGCGAAAAGACTGACGAAAACAGCAGCCTGCTGATTCTGGCCGATGCCCAAGCCCCCCACTTCGCGGTGGTGCAGGCTATGGAGGCCGCCCGTCAGGTTGGCATTCATCGCATTCACTTTGCAACCCAGGCCCCATGAGCGTGCGCGTCCGCCTGACTCATTGGCTTCACCAGCAGTGGCAGAAAAAAGGCTGGTTCAGCCTTGTGATGTGCCCGCTTTCAGCGCTGGCTGCGCTCTTCGTACAGCGCAAGCAGCAACGCTACGAGCAAGATCCCGCCGCATCCTACCGCAGCCCGGTGCCGGTGATTGTGGTGGGCAATATCATCGTGGGTGGCGCAGGCAAAACCCCCGTCGTCCTGGCTCTGACCGAGCAATTGCGCGCCCTGGGATGGACACCCGGCATTGTCAGCCGAGGTTACGGGGTAGAGATCGGCCCCAGCCCGCGCGTAGGCCAGGGCCAATTGGCCGCCGAGCAATTTGGCGATGAACCTGCTCTGATTGCCGCCCAAACCCGGGCCCCCATCGCCGTTCACCCTCGCCGTGCGCTGGCGGCCCAGGCTTTACTCAAGAAATTTCCGGCAGTCGACCTGATTATTTCGGATGACGGCCTTCAACATCTGGCCTTGCAACGCGATATGGAAGTCGTGGTACAGGATGCTCGCGGTGTGGGAAATGGCTTGCTGCTGCCAGCGGGACCATTGCGTGAAAGCCCCGAGCGCCTGCGTCGCGTGGACTGGCTGATCAGCCAGATTGTGGCCGACCAAACGCCGCCTTCCACTCCTCAACCCGCCGAGCCTGGCCGCGCCCTGAGCATGAGCCTGCGTCCTTATCAGCTGGAACACCTGAGTTCGGGCCGTCGCCTGAGCTGGTCGGACTGGTATCAGGAATACGGCCAGCAAGAACTGCAGGCGCTGGCCGCCATTGGCCAGCCCGTCCGTTTTTTCACGATGCTGCGCGCTTGTGGTCTGCATCTGAGCCAGACTTTCCCCCTGCCCGACCATGCCGCCTTGCAAGCTCAGGACTTTCAGGCCCTGCATGAGGGGCCGGTACTCATTACCCGTAAAGACGCCGTAAAATGCCAGCACCTGAACGACCCACGTCTGTGGGTTGTGGATGTCCAGCCCGTGTTTTCACGCCCGGACTGGATTGCTGAACTGGATAGCCTGCTGCGCGAACGGCGCTCAACCTCACCCACATTACCCGGAGTTCAATAATGGAAGCTCGCCTACTCGAAGTGCTGGTCTGCCCCTTGTGCAAAGGCCCGCTGCGCCACGACCGCGAACAGCAAGAATTGGTCTGCAAGGCCGACAAACTGGCCTTCCCCATTGTGGACGGCATCCCTACCATGCTGATCAACGAAGCACGTCAACTGGACGCGCAGGAACCTTCCAGCAACTGATATGACTTTTTCCGTCATCATCCCTGCCCGCCTGGGTTCCACCCGTCTGCCCAACAAACCGCTGGCCGACATTGCAGGCCAACCCATGATCGTGCGTTGCGCTCAACAAGCCGCGCAAAGCGGGGCGCGTCAGGTCTGGGTGGCGACGGACTCACCGCAAGTGCTGGAGGCTGTCCAGGCGCATGGTTTCAATGCCTTGCTGACCGATGCAGAACACCCGACCGGCACCGACCGTCTGGCCCAGGCCGCTCGCCTGCTGGAGCTGTCCGAGGACGAGATCGTGGTCAATGTGCAAGGTGACGAACCCCTGATTCAGCCCGAACACATCAATGCCGCCGCCAAGCTGCTGGCACGCAGCGAACAGGCCGACATTGCCACGCTGGCCGCGCCCATCAAGAACGCCGAGACACTCTTTAACCCCAATGCCGTCAAAGTGGTTTGCGACCTGCAAGGCCGCGCCCTGTACTTTTCCCGCGCTCCCATGCCCTGGGCCCGCGACGCGCTGGCCGGTGGCGAACAGGTACTGGCCGACGGGCTTCCCGCATTGCACCATATTGGCCTTTATGCCTACCGAAATCGCTTCCTGCAGCAGTACGCCCAGCTACCTCGTGGGCCACTGGAACACTTCGAGTCTCTGGAGCAACTGCGAGCCATGGAAAACGGCTTCCAGATTATGGTTCACCGCCTCCAGGAGATTCCTGCAGCCGGGGTAGACACCGAACAAGACCTGGAAAGAGTACGCGCTCACTTCGCAAATCGGTTATAAAAGATCTTTTTTCTGCTCTATCCGAATAAAAAATGCGCTAAATATGCTGCAACGCATCATACTGAAGCGAGAATCGGATCGACGCATTTCCTGGAGGAATTCATGCGACTCATACTGCTCGGGCCCCCTGGTGCCGGCAAAGGCACTCAAGCTGCTTTCATCACCGAGAAATTTGGTATTCCACAAATTTCCACGGGCGATATGTTGCGTGCCGCTGTCAAAGCCCAAACCCCGCTGGGTGTAGAAGCCAAAAAAATCATGGACGCCGGCGGCCTGGTTTCGGATGACCTGATCATCGGCCTGGTACGCGATCGCCTGCAAGCAGCCGACTGTGAGCCCGGCTACCTGTTCGACGGTTTCCCACGCACGATTCCCCAGGCCGATGCCTTGAAGGATGCCCAGGTCAAACTGGACTTCGTGATCGAGATCGACGTTCCTGAAGAAAGCATTATCGAACGCATGAGCGGCCGCCGTATCCACGCAGCCAGCGGTCGTAGCTACCACGTCACCTTTAATCCACCCAAAACCCCCGGTGTGGACGATGTGACGGGCGAACCCTTGCTCCAGCGCGACGATGACCGCGAGGAAACCGTACGCCACCGCTTGTCTGTCTATCGCGAGCAGACCCGCCCTCTGGTCGATTACTACTCGCAATGGTCAGCCACCGGCGACCCAGAAGCTCCGGCCTATCGCAAGATTTCCGGCGTGGGCAGCGTCGATGAGATCCGCCAGCGCATTGTGGACGCCCTGGCAAGCTAAGTAAGTCAAGATTCAGCCGGCCCCAAAAGGGCCGGTTGTTTATTATCCAAGGGAGACAAGCTCATGCAAATCAATAACAAGACTTTTATTGTCACCGGCGGCGCATCGGGTCTGGGCGCAGGCACCGTACGTATGCTGGTTGAAAACGGCGCCCGCGTGGTGATCGCCGATATTCAGGACGAGGCCGGTGAGGCTCTGGCCAAAGAGCTGGGCCAACTTTATCAGCGCTGTGATGTTACTTCCGAGCAAGATGCCCAGGCCGTCGTGGATCTGGCTTGCCAGGACAGCGCCCGCCCCCTGTTCGGACTGATCAACTGTGCCGGCGTGGCTCCCGCCTCGCGCACGGTAGGACGCAATGGCCCGCACACGCTGGACCTGTTCCAGAAAACCGTCATGATCAACCTGGTCGGCACCTTCAATATGTGCCGCCTGGCCGCTGCGGCCATGGGCAGCAACACCCCCGAAGCCTCGGGCGAGCGTGGCGTGCTGATCAACACCGCTTCGGTAGCCGCCTATGATGGCCAGATTGGCCAAGCCGCTTACGGTGCCTCCAAAGCCGGTGTAGTCGGTTTGACCCTGCCTCTGGCCCGCGACCTGGCCCAGACCGGCATCCGTGTCATGACGATCGCTCCCGGCATCTTCGGCACCCCCATGATGTTTGCCATGCCTCAGGAAGTTCAGGACTCCCTGGCGGCCAGCATTCCTTTCCCATCGCGCCTGGGTCGCCCTGAAGATTTCTCCCAACTGGTGCAGAGCATCATCAATAATGAAATGCTCAATGGCGAAACCATCCGTCTGGATGGCGCTATTCGTATGGCACCAAAATAACTTTCTGTATCGGCTCCAATGGGTTTGTTTCGCTCGGCGGCCACAATTAGTGGCCTGACGCTGCTGTCTCGTATCACCGGACTGGCACGCGATATTCTGATTGCCCGCGCCTTTGGGGCGGGCCCGCTCACCGACGCTTTCTGGGTGGCATTTCGCATTCCCAATCTGCTGCGACGCCTGTTTGCAGAAGGAGCGTTTTCACAAGCCTTTGTCCCAATCCTGGGGCAGGTGCGCAAGGAGCACGAGCAGGACAAGGTCCAGCAATTGCTGGACCGCGTCGCCCTGCTGCTGACCTTTGCTGTCATGCTGGTCACTGCCATTGGCATTGTTGCGGCCCCCTGGGTCGTCAGTGCCATGGCCAGTGGCCTGACCGCCCCCGAGCGACAAACCGAATTTGGTGCCGCCATCACCATGACGCGCATGATGTTCCCCTACATCATCTGCATGTCGCTGGTGGCTTTTGCCTCTGCGGTACTGAACACCTGGAGCCGCTTTGCGGTTCCGGCTTTCACTCCTATCCTGCTGAATCTGTCCATGATTGGCGCCAGCCTGTTTCTGGCCCAGCATATGGAAACACCCATTTACGCCCTGGCCGTTGGGGTGATGGTGGGCGGTCTGGCCCAATTGCTGGTGCAATGGAGCGCATTGGCTCGTCTGGGCCTGTTGCCACGATTCTCGCTACGACTGGGTGAAGCGCGCCGCGACCCTATCGTGCAGCGCATTCTTAAACAGATGCTGCCCGCCATTCTGGGCGTTTCTGTTGCGCAGATTTCCCTGCTGATCAATACCAATATCGCCACTTGGCTGCAGTCCGGCAGCGTGACCTGGCTGTCCTTTGCCGACCGTCTGATGGAGTTCCCCACTGCCCTGCTAGGTGTGGCACTGGGCACGGTCTTGCTGCCCAAGCTGTCGGCCGCCCATGCCGGCAAGGACGACAAGAATTACAGCGGCTTGCTAGACTGGGGCCTGCGCCTGGTCCTGCTGCTGGGCCTGCCTGCCGCCCTGGGCATGGCCTTGCTGTCCGACGGCCTGGTCGCCACCCTGTTTCACTACGGTGCGTTTGCAGCCGCTGATGTTGCCCAGACCAAATTGGCAGTCGGTGCCTATTCGGTTGGTCTGGTGGGCCTGCTGGCCATCAAGATTCTGGCCCCCGGTTTTTACGCCCGCCAGGATATTCGTACACCGGTGCGCATTGCCATTGCCGTCCTGATCATTACCCAGCTCTTTAACCTGGTACTGGTGCCTACCTTTGCCCATGCCGGGCTGGCCTTGTCGATTGGCCTGGGTGCCACCGTCAATGCGCTGACCTTGCTGGTCATGCTGCGAAAGCGCGGCATTTACCAGCCCAATCATGACTGGTTACGTTTTTTCCTGAAGATTATTCCTGCCCTGGCTGCTCTGGCCGCCGTCCTCTTGCTGGCTGACCGTTATATCGACTGGATCAGCCTGGGAGCCACGCCCCTGCTGCGTGTGCTGTATCTGGGCGGCGTGTTGCTTGCCAGCGGCATTTCCTATTTCGGCATGTTGTTTATCGTAGGCATTCGCCCCTCTTACTTTACAAAGCGGGCTTAGTATCCTAGAATAATTGTCTTTGCCGATTAAACTTTAAAACTTAGGCTTTATTAAAAATGGCTAATTCCGCACAAGCACGCAAGCGCGCCCGCCAAGCAGTGGCTCGCAACAAACACAACGCCAGCATCCGTTCCATGCTGCGTACCGCTATCAAGCGCGTTCGCCAGGCTATCGAAGCCGGTGACAAAACCGCTGCTAACGAAGTATTCCGCAAAGCGACCAGCATTATTGATCGCGTTGCCGACAAGAACATCATTCACAAGAACAAGGCTGCCCGCCACAAGAGCCGCCTGTCTGCTGCTATCAAGGCCCTGGCCTGATTGCTGAAGATTTTTAATGGTTTAATCGGCTCTGGCCTAAAAACCAGTTAGAAAGGGGGTGCTTAGCACCCCTTTTTTATTAGCCACAAAACCATTGCCTGAACATGCAGGCCAATCATGCTAAGTTATGGATTTGCTTTTTCATTAGCGAGTCCCCATGACACGTCCCATCGTGCTGCAACTGGCATCTTTGGCCCAGCACCCTTCTTTTGACGAAATCGACCGTCATTTCGAGCGCATTGTCCTCCAGGACCTGAACCAGCTCTCTGCCCAGCAGATCGAACGCGTACAGGTACTCCTGACCAGCGCTGTCACTGCTACCCCCGCTTCCTTGATGGACCGCCTGCCTGCTTTGAAAGCGATTTGCAGCGTAGGGGTAGGCTACGACTCCATCGACGTACAGGCCGCCAAACAGCGCGGTATTCAGGTCAGTACCACTCCTGATGTTCTGAACGATTGCGTGGCCGATATGGCCTGGGCCTTGATGCTGGATGCGGCTCGCCGTGTGACGGAATCGGATCGCTACGTGCGTGCTGGTCTGTGGGACAGACCCAATGGTTTCGGGCTTGGGACACGGGTCAGCGGCAAGAAGCTGGGCATTGTGGGCCTGGGACGCATTGGCCAGACCATTGCCCGCCGCGCCAGTGGCTTTGATATGGAACTGCGCTATCACAACCGCCGTCCACGTCACGATGTGCCCTGGCACTACGAGCCTTCCCTGATCGAACTGGCCCATTGGGCAGACATCATGGTGATTGCTGCCGTCGGTGGCGATGAGACACGGGGGCTGATCAATATAGACGTGCTGAACGCCTTGGGTCCCAAAGGGATTCTGGTCAATATTGCCCGCGGCAGCGTGGTCGATGAAAGCGCACTGATTGCCGCCCTGCAGGAAGGACGACTGGGCTCTGCCGGGCTGGATGTGTTCGAAAATGAACCCCAGGTGCCCCAGGCCTTGCGCGATCTGAACCAGGTCGTTCTGGCACCGCACACGGCCAGTGCAACGCACGAGACACGCGAAGCCATGCTCTCGCTGACGCTGGAAAATGTATTGCAGTATCAAAAAACCGGCAAAGTACTGACACCACTTGCCGTGTAAAAAACAAGTCGCCTACCGTTTTAGCGGTGGCGACTTATTGAATGAGCTGTCTGAATCAGGAATCGACAGGGTCCATATTGTCGGGATCAATGCCGCTGGTTTTTAAATTATTATCATCGGCAAAGCCACAGACGAATTTCCAGGCCAAAGGTTCAAGCTCTCGCAGGCGCGCATCCACCACCACACATCGCACGCCGTCAATCAATCGCGGCACCACATAGGGCGAATAAGTCAGATGACCACCCATCGCCCCAGCGGGACGAAACTGGGACATTACACCGGCCAAGCGTTCTGCCCAATCACTGGGACGAAAGCGCTGATCCTGCCGGGTCACACCATGGATTACAAGTTGCTTCACTGGCTCTGTCATAACAATTAATCGCTCATCGTGCAGTTCAGGTATGCTGCACCTTTTCCTTTCTCGCCACGCATTGTATCCGATCGCGGCCACGCAAAGCCCGGGATTCAATAAATTAGCCGCTTGACAATTTATTGCTAATCATTACTTTGCCCTCTCGCTTTATTCCAAAACCAAACGGTTTCCCCTTCCCCGCCACAGACCGGCTTTGCTCTTAATAGCCGGACAGGTTAAGATGGCTTTCTTTATCCGCAGGATTTTTTTATGGATGCCATCGTGCAAGCAGGACCGCTTCGGCACTTTCTGCAATTTCGCGACTTTTCTCACGACGAAATTTTATATGTGCTGGAACGCGCACGCCTGATCAAAGACAAGTTCAAACGCTATCAGCCGCACCACACATTGCACGACCGCACCCTGGCGATGGTTTTTGAAAAAGCCAGCACCCGTACCCGTGTTTCGTTTGAAGCCGGCATGTATCAGTTGGGCGGTTCGGTCATTCACCTGACCACCACCGACTCGCAGCTGGGCCGCTCCGAACCTATTGAAGATACCGCCCGCGTGGTTTCACGCATGGTCGATATCGTCATGATTCGTACCTTCGAGCAGACTCGTCTGGAGCGCTTTGCCTCCCACTCGCGGGTGCCGGTCATCAATGGCCTGACCAACGAATTTCACCCTTGCCAGATTCTGGCCGACATCTTCACCTTTATCGAACACCGTGGCGATATCAAGGGCAAGACCGTGGCCTGGATTGGTGACGCCAACAATATGGCCTACACCTGGCTGCAAGCGGCGGAAATCCTGGGCTTCACCCTGCATGTGTCGGCCCCTAACGGCTACCACCTGGAGTCGGATCGCACCGGCAACCCGGATTCCAGCATTCTGCGTGAATTCGACGACCCACTGGAAGCCTGCAAGGGCGCGCACCTGGTCACCACCGACGTGTGGACCAGCATGGGTTACGAAGACGAAAACGAAGAGCGTCGCAAAGCCTTTGCTGACTGGTGTGTGGATCAGGAAATGATGGATGTGGCCGACCCAGAAGCCATCTTCATGCACTGCCTGCCCGCTCACCGTGGCGAGGAAGTAACCGGCGAAGTCATTGACGGCCCACAAAGCGTGGTCTGGGACGAAGCCGAGAACCGCTTGCACGTACAGAAAGCATTGATGGAGTTCCTGATTCTGGGGCGTCTGGAAGCCTGAGTACTTCTACCCGGAGCAGACTTTGCTCAATGACATAAAAAGGGGATACGTCGTATCCCCTTTTTAATACCGGATCGCTTCACATGCCTATCCAAATGTGATTCACATAATCCCTTTGAATATACGTTCCAAACTGGCGTACTGCTGATCCTTTAACCGCCAAACTCAAGTCCTCAAAGCGTCAGGCAATGCGATAAGCAATCTCAAGCAACACCGCCCACATCAACACCAGATTCGCTTTACTCCTGGATTTCCAAACCCGCCAAACGATAGCCAACCTGCAACTCAGTCAGTAAATACTTGGGTTGTGCCGCATCCTCTTCCAGCTTTTGGCGCAGCTGCATCATGTACACCCGCAGGTAATGAGGCCGATCGGAATACGCCGCTCCCCAGGTTTCATGCAGCAAGTGTTGATGGGTCAGCACCTTGCCATGCCCCCGAATCAAGGCCGTCAGCAAACGAAACTCGATAGGCGTCAAATGCACGGCCTCCCCGTCCCGCGTGACCTCGTGGGAGGCCAGATCCACCTGCACACCCCCAAAGCGAACACTCGAAGAAGCCGCCTGACCATTCGGGACCAGTTGGGAGCGTCGCAGCAAGGCTCGTATCCGGGCCAGCAGTTCCGGCACGCCAAAGGGCTTGACCAGATAATCGTCCGCCCCGGCATTCAAGGCCGCTACTTTTTCTTCCTCTCGTTCACGCGCCGACAGCACCAGAATGGGCGAATACACCCAGCTGCGCAGATCGCGGATCAAGTCCTTGCCATCCCCGTCCGGCAAGCCCAAATCCACAATCATCAAATCAGGACGGCGGGTTGCCGCATCCATGCGCGCCTGCGCCAGCGTGCTGGCCTCGATCACGGACATGCCTTCCTGCTCCAAGGCAATTCGCACGAAACGACGAATATTGGATTCGTCCTCCACGATCAGTATCTGGGCTTTGTTCATGTCAGTAGCTCGTCACCATCCATACGGGGAACCGGTTTCCAGGGCAGGCGAATCTCGAAGATCACCCCATGAGGCAAACGCGGCTTGGCGCTGATCGTACCACCATGTGCGGCAATAATCGTGCGGCACAGGCCCAGACCCAAGCCCACACCTGCCACAGAGGACTCTTTCTGCCCCCGAGTAAACGTATCGAACAAGCGCTCGGGATCACCGGGCGGCAGGCCTGGCCCGTCATCACTGATCATTAAATACATGGACTGACCAGAACACAGGCCGCGCAGGGAAATCGTACTGGTGACGGGCGTATATTTGGCGGCATTATCCAGCAGATTCGTCACCACTCGCTCCAGCAAAACACCATCCACCTCGATCAAAGGCAGGTCGGCCGCAAACTCGGTCACCACCTTGCGAGGCTGCAAAGCCGCTGAGCAACGGGCAACGGCAATCCCCACAATCTCGCCCAGGGCATGCCATTCCTTATGCAACTTCACCCCTTCGCTTTGCATACGCGCCAGATCCAGCAGGTTGGATACCTGGCGGCGCAATTCGTCCGATTCAATGCGGATCGATCGGGCAATATCCGTGCGCTCGGTTTCACTCAAGCCTTTGGGCTGCTCCAGCGTTTCTGCCAGGCCTCGAATCACAGTCAAGGGCGTGCGTAAATCGTGCGAGACAGCGGATAGCAAGGTATTGCGCATTTTCTCCCCCTCCATGCGCAGCACCGTATCCTGAGCGATTTCCACATAATGAATTCGCTCCAGAGCCTGGGCCAAGGTAAAGCAACAAGCATCCAGCAAGCGCCGTCCATCCGGTGTCCTCAAGGAAGCGGCTCCGCCGGACTGCACCACCAAGACCCCACGCGGGGCCATGGGGCCTTTCAAGGGCAGATACAGGGCACTGGCACCGCTCAGGGTTTCAGTGCCATTACCGGCGGCTTCCATATGATCAAACACCCACTGCGCCACCGATAGCTCTACAAAGCCTGTATGACGAGTCGCTACCAACTGGTTTTGCTGATCCGGCACCACCAGTACCACCTGCATCTCGAACAAAGGTTCCAGCGTATCGCGGCAGACCGCCAGGACTTGTTCCAGGGCCAAGGCTCCGGCCAAGTCCCGGCTGACACGAGTCAATGCCGCAGCACGGCGTTCACCATCACGGGCAGCCCTGGCTTCGGCCTGCAGCTTGGCAGCCAGTTGGCCAATAATCAGCGCCACTCCCAGCATGACGCCGAAGGTAAAGACATATTGGGTATCCGTTACCGAGAAGGAATAACGCGGCTCGACAAAAAAGAAGTCGAAAAACGCCACTGACAGCAAAGAAGCCCATACCCCCGCCAGTCGTCCCAAACGCAGGGCAATAAAGACCACAGTGATCAGGAACAGCATGATCACGTTGGAGAGCTCGAAAAAGGGCAAGAGCTTCTCGGCCAGCAAGGTGGTCACAACACAAATAATGGACGCAATCGACAAGGCCTTGCCTTGTGCCATGGGTTGTTCCAGCTCCAGGGGCCGTATGGGCCGCTGTACCGTATCCATACGCAGCAGCAGCAAACCAATTTCAGGGTTGCTGCGCGCCAGGCGCTCGGACAGGCGAGTGCGCCAGGGCCAGATAGATCGCGCTGACGAGTTTCCCAAAATCAGCTTGGTCGCATTGCGTTGACGGGCATAGGCCAAAATCGTATGCGCCACATCCTGCCCGGCAATATTGGCAAACTCGGCTCCGGCATGCTGAGCACTGGCCGCCAAGCGCACCAGTGCTTCCTGCGCCTTGATCTGCCCGCTTTCCTGCGGCGTATCCACATGCAGCACAATCCAGGGCGTCTGCAATTGCTGGGCCAAGCGCGCCCCCTCCCGAATCAGAGCTTCCTGGGCGCTATCGGCACTGACGCATACCATCAGTAACTCACGTGTCGGCCAAACTGTCCGGATCGCATGGGAGATCCGATACACATGCACGTCCGCATTGACCCGATCCGCCACCCGGCGCAAAGCCAACTCACGCAGAGCAATCAGATTGCCGCGACGAAAGAAGTTCTGACGCGCGTGGGCCACCGAGTCGGCCAGATACACTTTGCCCGCACTCAGACGAGACAAGAGATCATCCGGCGGCAGATCCACCAGCAAGACATCGGCCGCCCGATCAAAAATCCGGTCTGGCACCGTCTCCCGAACCCGTACCCCGACAATGCCGCCCACCACCTCATTCAGGCTGTCCAGATGCTGCACATTGAGCGCGGTATACACATCAATGCCCGCATCCAGCAATTCCTCCACATCCTGCCAGCGCTTGGCGTGTCGACTGCCTTCAATATTGGAGTGCGCCAGCTCGTCCACCAGCAGCAGCTGATAACCCGAGGCCAAGGCGGCATCCAGATCAAACTCCGTCACCACCCGCCCCTGACGTTGATACTCCTTGCGGGGCAGCACGGGCAAACCGTCAATCAGAGCCTGGGTTTCCTGGCGGCCATGGGTTTCCACAATCCCGATAGCCACGGACACGCCCTCGGACTGGCGTTGATGCGCCTCCTTGAGCATGGCGTAGGTTTTCCCTACGCCCGCACAAGCGCCGAAGAAAATCTTGAGCTGCCCGCGACGAGGCTGGTGCGGATCTTCGCCAATCACCTGCAGCAGCTCATCCGGGTCCGGCCTATCCTCAAGTGACATGAATCTGCGCACTCCATCCAGAAAATTGCTATTGATCTTACGCTCTTATCCAAAAAACGGCGTCAGCAGCAAATCAATCAGCTTGATGCCTATGAAAGGGGCGATCAGCCCTCCCAAGCCGTAAATCAGCAAGTTGCGTTTCAGCAAACGGCTGGCCGGTTCGGCCCGATACTTCACACCCCGCAAGGCCAAAGGAATCAAGGCGATGATGATCAAGGCGTTGAAAATGACTGCCGACAGGATGGCGCTAGCCGGACTATGCAGTTGCATCACATTCAAGGCACCCAAAGCAGGATACGTGACCACAAAAGCCGCAGGAATAATCGCAAAGTACTTGGCCAGATCATTGGCAATGCTGAAGGTGGTCAGGGCACCGCGCGTCATGATCATCTGCTTGCCCACTTCCACCACACGCAGGAGCTTGGTGGGATTACTGTCCAGATCCACCATATTGCCGGCCTCTTTAGCTGCCTGGGTGCCGCTGTTCATGGCCACGGCCACATCGGCCTGCGCCAGAGCAGGCGCATCATTCGTGCCGTCGCCAGTCATGGCAACCAGGCGACCTTCATCCTGATAGCGCCGAATCAATTGCAGCTTGTCCTCGGGCGTGGCTTCGGCCAGATAGTCATCCACCCCGGCTTCGGCCGCAATGGCAGCGGCGGTCAGCTTGTTGTCCCCGGTAATCATGACAGTCTTGATGCCCATGGCGCGCAACTCGGCAAAGCGCTCCTTGATACCGCCTTTGACGATATCCTTGAGCTCCACCACACCCAGCACCTTATTACCTTCAGTGACGACCAGCGGTGTGCTGCCCCGGCGAGCGACCTCATTGACCAAGGTGTCCAGTTCGCGAGGAAACACGCCGCCCAGGGACTCGATATGGGAGCGCATGGTATTTGCCGCCCCTTTACGAATCTGACGACCCTCGATATCAATGCCGCTCATGCGTGTATGGGCGCTAAAGGCAATGGTCTGCGCACCTTGCAATTCACGACCACGCAAATTGAAAAGCTGCTTGGCCAGCACCACAATGGAGCGTCCTTCGGGGGTCTCGTCCGCCAACGATGCCAATTGGGCTGCGTCTGCCAAGGCCTGTTCCGATACCTGCGGCGCAGGCAAAAAGGCCGAGGCCTCCCGATTACCCAGCGTAATGGTGCCTGTCTTGTCCAGTAGCAGAACATCCACGTCTCCCGCCGCCTCGATAGCGCGGCCCGAGCTGGCCAGCACATTGGCTTTCATCATGCGGCTCATCCCGGCGACACCTACCGCCGACAGCAAGGCACCGATGGTAGTCGGAATCAGACACACCAACAGAGCAATCAAGGCGGTAATCGTAACGGGCGAACCTTGTCCGGTCAGCACCGTCGCAAAGCTGGAGAAAGGCAGCAAGGTCACGCACACCAGCAGAAAGATCAGCGTCAGGGCAACCAGCAAGATATTCAAGGCAATCTCGTTTGGCGTCTTGCCGCGCTTGGCGCCCTCCACCATCGCAATCATGCGATCCAGAAAAGCCTCACCCGGTTTGGCGGTGACCCGCATCACGATCCAGTCAGACAGAACACGGGTTCCCCCCGTAACAGAACAAAAGTCGCCCCCCGATTCCCGGATGACCGGCGCCGATTCACCCGTAATGGCGGACTCGTCTACCGACGCTGCCCCCTGCAGCACTTCGCCGTCAGCCGGAATAATCTGGCCCGCTTCAACCAGCACATAGGCACCGGGCAGCAGTTCGTCGCTGGGGACAGGCCAGGCGCGGCTATCACGGGCGGGGTCTTTCAGAACCTTGGCCATGACCCGCTTGCGCGTAGAACGCAGCGCGTCGGCCTGCGCTTTACCACGCCCTTCTGCCACGGCTTCGGCCGCATTGGCAAACAGGACTGTAAACCACAACCAGGCTGCAATAGACCAGATAAATCCAGCGGGGGCCTCACCCTGCCCCATCAAGGCCTGAATGCCCAGCAAGCTGGTGACGATACTGCCCAGATACACCACACACATCACCGGGTTCTTGAACTGCACCCAAGGCGACAATTTCTTGAAGGCTTCCTTGCACACCGTGCCCCAGGGTACGGCCTGAAATGCCGTCGAACGCTCGGCCTCTTGCGGGGCTTTCAGATCAGTAATAGACATAATGACACCTGCTCCTAACGCACTGCGGGCTGGGCACGCTTGGCCATGTCCAGCGCCAGATTAAGCTCCAAGACCTGCACGCGTGGCTCGCCCAGCACCCCGAATTGACGAGCACTGGTATAGCGATCAATCAGGACCTGGACCTGAGCCAGCGGCATACCGCGCACTTTGGCGATACGAGCGGCCTGCAAACGGGCGTTGGCCACCGAAATATGCGGGTCCAAACCCGATGCCGACGCTGTGACAGCATCTACAGGCACGGGAGCATCCTCTGCCAAACCGTTCATCAGGCGATATGCCTTGCTGCGTTCTGCCACAGCCTCCAGCAAACTTTTGCTTAATACCCCCTGATTGCTGGCACCACTGGCCGCCGCGTTATAGGGCTGCGCAATGCTCTTGGAAGGGTCAGCCGGATCGGCTCCCAACGTCGCGCTGGGACGCCCATGGAAATACTCGGGCTGACTAAAATACTGACCAATCTGGCGTGAACCCACGAGGCGGCCGTCACGCAGAATCAGGCTGCCCTTTGCCTGCTCCGGGAACAGGGCGGTGCCGATAAAGGTCGTGGCCAACGGGTAGGCAATGCCCGTCAACAGCATAAAAAACAAGGCGGACAGCAGCACGGGACGCAACAAGCTTTTCATCGTCGGTGCCGCCGGTGTCGAAACCATAAATTGATGGGTAGACATGACAGTCAATCCTCAAAAAGTAATGCCATCGAGCATCAACAGGTGCTCCACAATCGGGCCCAGCGCCAGTGCAGGCAAGAAAGTCAGCCCGCCCACCACCAGAACCACGAAAATCAACAGGCCGGTGAACAAGGGGGTGGCCGTCGACAAGGTGCCTGGTCCGGCAGGAACCGCTTTCTTGGCAGCCAGCACACCGGCCAGAGCCAGCAGGGGCAGCAGGGTCAGATACCGCCCCACCAACATGGCCAGCCCTATCGTTGTATTGAAGAAAGGGGTGTTCGCGTTGAAACCTGCAAAGGCGGAACCGTTATTCGCCGTACCCGAGGTATAGGCGTACAGAACTTCGCTGAAACCATGCGGCCCCATATTGGACAGACTGTCCATGGTGGAGGGCAGCACGCTGGCCAAGGCCGTAAAACCCAGAATGCTGAAGGCATGCGCCAGCATGGCCAGCATCACGTACTTCATCTCCCGCGCCTCGATCTTCTTGCCCAAGAACTCCGGGCTGCGCCCTATCATCATGCCCACCAGAAACACCGTCAGAATGGCGTAGCTGACCAGGCTGATAAAGCCCACACCTATCCCGCCAAACACGTTGTTCAGCATCATTTGGGCAATCGGCACCAGGCCACCCAAAGGAGTCAGCGAAGAGTGCATGGCATCGACCGAGCCGGTAGTCGCAGCCGTGGTCACGGTGGCAAACAAGCTGCTTTGCGCCACACCGAAGCGCAGTTCCTTGCCCTCCAGATTGCCACCGCCCATCGTGCTGCTTTGGGTTTGGTCCACCCCCAGGGAAGTCAGCAAAGGGTTGCCTGCCTGTTCGGCGCTATAAATCAGGGACAGAAAACCGATGAACATCACCAGGAAGGCCGCAAAGAAAGCCCAACCCTGGCGGCGACGAGCCAGCATGGAGCCAAAGGCGTAAGTCAGGGCCGAGGGCACCAGCAACATGCTGAGCATATGCACGGTATTAGTCAGCGGCGTAGGGTTTTCAAATGGATGAGCCGCGTTCATACCAAAGAAGCCGCCCCCATTAGTCCCCACGTGCTTGATGCTTTCAAGGCTGGCTACTGGCCCCAGAATTATCTGCTGCTTGAGACCTTCCAGCGTATTGACCACGGCATCCGAGCTCAGTGTCTGTGGCATACCCTGCCAGATATACAGCAAGGCCAGCAGGAAGCTGCACGGCAAGAGCAAGCGATACAAGGAGCGGGTGAAATCCACCCAGTAGTTGCCAATATCGGCCGAGCTTTTACGGCTTAAGCCACGGATGAAACCTCCTGCCGCTGCCAGACCCGTTGTGGCACTGATCATCATCAGAAAGGTGATGGCCGCCATTTGGGAAAAATTGGACAGACTGGATTCACCCGAGTACGCCTGCCAATTGGTATTGGTCGTAAAAGACACAGCCGTATTAAAGGCCAGGTCAGGCGTTTGCGCGGCGCGCTGCAGGCTGTCGCCGGGAATCCAGCCCTGCACCCGCAAAAGAATATATCCCAGAAGCAACATGGCGGCATTGCTCAACAAGAGCGCCAGACCATATCGCTTCCAGGACATTTTCTCTTCAGGATTTACGCCCAGCAGCCGATACGTGCCACGTTCGATCAGGCTGTGATTGGGGCTACTGAAAAAATGGGCAATCCATTTACCCACCACCACTAACAAGACCGTAGAGACGGCCAGAATAACTAGAAACTGCATCAGATCGTCCAGCATGACAGCTCCTCTTACAGCTTCTCAAGACCAAGAACAAATCCGGTCGCCATCGCAAAGAACGCGAACAGCACCGCTAAAAATAGAAAATCACTCATATGCACACCTGTTCCCACAATGAACACTTGCTGGCCTGAACTTAGAATTTTTCGGCCTTGAGCAAGGCATAGAACAAATAGATAAACAGCCCCAGAGAAATCCCTCCTGCCAGAACCGTAAAAAAGGACGCACTCATCCCGAACTCCTGATCAATGCTGACTTGCAGCAGACAGAGAAAGTCTAGGAGTGGCGGCATAAATTCAGAGCAGTGTTTACTGGCCCGCGTATAAAGACGGCATATGGATTTGGGCCAGGGCGACACCGGCACGCTCCAGCAACTGATCTGTCCAGCGTTGATAAGTCTGTCTGGCAATAAGGTGCAAAGTGCTCAGGTGCTGATCCAGGCCCAACAAGATATGTTCTGCATCCTGGGCCGCCGGACCGTATACCTGCTCCAACTCGCAGCGGCCGTGATCACACCACTGACGGATGCTGTCGGCAGTCACTTCCAGGTGGCCTTGAAAGGCCCAATGCGGGCCCAGGCAGAAACCTTTATTCAGGCAATGAGGGCCGTATAAAGTCCGGCTGGCCCCCGAGGGAATCTGGAAGGTGTCGTAATGCCAGTTGAACAGCATGGCACGCCTGGGCAGGCCCATGACACGCCGGGCGTAGGGACTGCTCCAGACCTGGCCCCAGCCTATGTTCGGATACGGATTGCGCTGCACGCGGGCCCCCAGGGAACGCGCCAGCAGTTGTGCCCCGAAGCAATGCCCCAGAACCGGAACATGACGCTGAACCGCATCCTGCAACAAGGCATGCTCCAGCTCTATCCAGGGCAAAAGATCATTGACACTGCGATCACTGCCCAGCACCACCACCCCGCTGTAATCACGAGCCGACACGGGCGCCCGGCCATCCAGCGGCGACATGCACAAGTGATAGGGAAGACCGTGTCTCTCCAGATGATCCAGCAGCACCCCCGGCCCTTGCGTGACCTCGTGCTGCAAAACAAGAATGGGTTTCATGAGATGAAAGCCTGACCACGCAGGCCTGTTGTTCAGGAGAACTCACTGTAGAACTGGCCGTATCAAGACCAGGATCTGTTTGCGATCAGGCTCGTATAAGTGGCATCAAGGTGCTTCCTGCAGCACACAAAAAACCAAGACCGTCATTTGCCTGACATATGCCTTTGCTCAAATGTAATCGTTTTCATTTTGACGGCTGGGTGTCATGGCCAACATAGGAATACTGGATGTCGCCAGAGCAGCACAGGTATCGGTTGCGACGGTCTCGCGCGTGCTCAATGAGCCGGAAAAGGTGGGTGAGAAAACCCGCCTGCGCGTGCAAGCCGCGATCGACGCACTGGCTTATGAGCCCAATGCCTCGGCACGCAGTCTGCGCAGCCAGCGCAGCCGAGTCATCGGCGTGGTATTGCCGACCTTGCTCAACCCCGTCTTTGCCGAGTGCCTGAAGGGCATCGCCGATACCGCAGCCCGCGGCGGCTATGCCATCCTGCCCTTCTTTACCGACTACCACCTGGAACGTGAATCCCAGGCAGTGGCCTTGCTCCTGGCCAGCAATGTGGAAGGCATTGTGCTGGTGGTCTCCAACCCGGCTCACTCTCCTGCTTTAGTTCGGCTGAGCAAGACACGCTGTCCCTACGTACTGGCGTACAACCTGCATCCCGAGCATCCTTGCGTCACCGTCAACGGCGAGCAGGCCATGATTGAATTGATCGGCCACTTGGCAAGGCAAGGGCATCGCCGCATTGCCATGGTAAGCGGTCATCTGCACGTTTCTGATCGCGCCCAGCAACGCAGCCGTGGCTATCTGAAAGGAATGGACAAGGCTGGCCTGGTGCCCATGCCACTGCTGGAAGTGCCTTTCATGGATCAAGGAGAGCAAGCACCGTCTTCTGAGGACGTGCATCTTGCCAGCGTCGCCCGACTCTTGCGCCAACCGGAACGCCCCACAGCCATGATTGGCTCCAACGATCTGATTGCCATTCGCTGTCTGCGCACGGCACAGCAGATTGGCCTGCAGGTTCCCAACGATATCAGCGTGATCGGCTTTGACGGCATCGCCCTGGGCGCTGAACTGTTTCCACGCCCGGCCACCATCGCACAGCCCAATGAAGAAATTGGTCGCCAGTGCATCGGCCTACTGCTGGAGGCGGTAGCCCAGCAAAAAACGGTTCCCGCGCAGGCCTCGGTTCTGCTGCCCTACACCTTCAACCCGGGCGAGTCCTGCGCCCCTGCCCCTTGTTCACCACGGGCGCATCCAGGATGAAGCCCCTTTCCTCTGCGGGACCCGCTCCCGCCCCCCTGCGTTCAAGCCAATCCCGGCTTTTTCCTGACACCACTGACTGACTGGAGTGATCGACCATGAAACATATGCTGAGTACATTGGCTTGCCGCGTGGCACTGCCCCTGGCCCTGATGACCGTGGGAAGCGCCGCCGCTGCGCAGACGGCCATTTGCTACAACTGTCCACCAGAATGGGCCGACTGGGCCAGCCAGATCGAGGCCATCAAGGCGCACACCGGCATTACCGTCCCGCCCGATAACAAGAACTCCGGCCAGTCCCTGGCCCAGTTGGTTGCCGAGTCCGCCAACCCGGTCGCCGATGTGACTTATCTGGGCATCACCTTTGCCATTCAGGCCCAGAAAGAAGGCGTGACCCAGGCCTACAAACCCCAGGGCTGGGAGCAGATTCCCGAAGGGCTGAAAGACCCGCAAGGCCATTGGTTTGCAATCCACTCCGGCACCATGGGCATCATGGTAAACAAGTCGGCCCTGGGCAATGTGCCGGTGCCTGCCTCCTGGAACGACCTGCTCAAGCCCGAGTACAAAGGCCTGGTCGGGTATCTGGACCCCTCATCGGCCTTCGTGGGCTACGTGGGTGCCGTTGCCATCAACGAAGCCCTGGGCGGCAATATGGACAACTTTGATCCCGCCATCAACTGGTTCAAGGCCCTGCAAAAGAACAATCCCATTGTTCCCAAGCAAACCGCCTATGCCCGCCTGATTTCCGGCGAAATCCCCATCTTGCTGGACTATGACTTCAGCGCCTACCGCGCTCAGTACAAGGACGGCGAGGACGTCGCTTTCGTGATCCCCCAGGAAGGCACGATTGTGGTGCCGTATGTGATGTCCCTGGTCAACAAGGCTCCACACACCGAACAGGGACGCAAGGTGCTGGATTTTGTGCTGTCCGAGCAAGGGCAGTCCATCTGGGCCAATGCTTTCCTGCGCCCGGTTCGCAGCAGCGCCATCAGCAAGGAAGCCCAGTCGCGCTTCCTGCCCGACAGCGAATACGCGCGTGCCAAGGCCATCGACTATGAGCGCATGGCACAGGGTCAAAAACCCTTTGCCGAGCGTTATCTGGCAGAGGTCCGCTAAGCGGTCCATGTGGAGTTAGCGTATGCAACGCAAATACCTGCTGCCCTTGTGCTCGGCCCCTGCCGTCGCTTTCTTTGCCGCATTCTGGCTCTTGCCCGCGGTACAGCTTCTGGCCCTGCCCGCACAAGAAGGCATGCACACCTACTGGGTCGTGCTGACATCGGGGCGGTACTTGCAGGCCTTGCTGCAAACGCTGCTCCTGTCCGCCATCGTGACCCTGGCCACCTTGGTGCTGGGTGCCATGGTCGGCATCGTGATGGCTCGCTATCGCGTGCCGGCCAAGCGCCTGCTGCTCTCCCTGATGACGCTGCCCCTGTCCTTTCCTGGCGTCATCGTGGGCTTTTTCATTATCTTGCTGGGCGGTCGGCAGGGGCTGCTGGCCCAGATCGGCCAGGATCTGGGGCTGGGGCGAGTGACCTTTGCCTACGGCCTGCTAGGTTTGTTTCTGGCCTATCTGTACTTTTCCCTGCCCCGCGCCATTGCTACTTACACCGCAGCCGCCGAATCCATAGACCGCAATCTGGAGGAAGCCGCGCGCTCCTGTGGAGCCACACGCTGGGACATTGCCAGAGATGTCTGGATACCGGAACTGGCTCCCACGTCCCTGTCTTGCGGTGCCATTGTTTTTGCCACCTCCATGGGCGCTTTCGGTACGGCCTTCACCCTGTCCAGCCGCTACGAAGTGCTGCCCATCACGATCTATAACGAATTTACCAACTATGCGAATTTCACCCTGGCGGCCAGCTTGTCCATTTCCCTGGGGCTGCTGACATGGTTTACCTTGTGGCTGGCCCGGCGTCTGGTCCGCGATCCCTCGGTCGTTATTTGAGGACATCATGACACTGAAAACGGCTTCAAACCCCCATCGCCCTGCCCCCCTGCTTCTGGCTGTCACTGGACTGACCGTGCTGTTCCTGCTCGGCCCCATTCTGGTTTCCGTGCTGGCCGGGCTGGTCAACAATTATCGTATCGGACTGAAAAGTGGCCTGACCCTGAAATGGGTGGAGCACGTCTGGGCCAACTACGGCAGCACAGTCTGGCTATCCCTGCAGCTGGCGCTGCTTTGTGTGCTGGCTGTCATTATGCTGAGCGTCCCCTGTGCCTATGCCCTGGCACGCAGCCGCTCCCGTCTGGCGCGCAGCTTTGAAGAACTGCTGACCTTGCCAGTGGCGGTCCCCGGCATGGCCTCGGCCCTGGCCCTGCTGCTGGCCTATGGCTCCTTGCAAGGCTTTCGTCAAAGCTTCTGGTTCATTCTGGTGGGCCACATTGTGTTCACCCTGCCCTTTATGGTGCGTACGACCACAGCAGCTCTGCAAAAACGCAGCCTGATCGATCTGGAAGAAGCGGCCCGCTCGCTGGGAGCCAGCTTTACGCAAATCTTTTTCGGCATCCTGCTGCCGGCCATCCTGCCTGCGATTGTGGCTGGCAGCCTGATGGTCTTCACCTTGTCGCTGGGCGAGTTCAACCTGACCTGGATGTTGCATACGCCACTGACCCGCACCTTGCCCGTGGGGCTGGCCGATAGCTACGCCTCCATGCGTATCGAGGTGGGCTCGGCCTATACGCTGATTTTCATGCTCGTCATCTTGCCCGTGCTGTGGGGGCTGCAGACCTTGGCGCGCTTGCTGGAGAAACACTATGGAAAATAAACACATACCGGTGCGTATCGAACACTGCGCCAAAACCTATGCTGATGGCACACGGGGATTGCATCCCAGCACTCTGGACATCGCCCCCGGTGAGGTCATGGCTTTGCTGGGGCCCTCGGGCTGCGGCAAGACCACCTTGCTGCGACTGATCGCCGGCCTGGAAATGCCCGATGCCGGCAGCCGCATTCTGTTCGACGGCCAGGACGTCACCCATCTGCCGATTGAAAAGCGTGAGGTCGGCATGGTGTTTCAACATTACGCCCTGTTCCCGAACATGACGGTGGAAGCCAATATCGGCTATGGCCCGAAAATCAAGGGCATGGCTCTGCCTGCACGGCAGAAGCTGGTGGGTGAGCTGGTCGATCTGATGCGCCTGAACGGTCTGGAAAAACGCCAGCCCTCCGCCTTGTCGGGTGGGCAACGACAACGCGTTGCCATCGCACGTGCCATTGCCAATCAACCCCGCGTTCTGCTGCTGGACGAGCCGCTGGCCGCCCTGGATGCCAAGCTGAAAGTCTCCTTGCGCGACGAGCTGGCCGAGCTGCTGCGACGCCTGCGTATCACGGCCATTCATGTGACCCACGATCAGCAGGAAGCGTTTGCCATTGCCGACCGTCTGGCCGTCATGCACGAAGGCCGCATCATTCAGATTGGCGATGGCGAAAGCCTGTACCGCCATCCGGCCCACCCTTTTGTCGCTACCTTCCTCGGGCGGGTCAACGTCCTGCAACGCAGCGAACAAAGCCTGCTCAATAACGAGATCCGTCTGGCAGACCTGAGCCTGACTTGCCCCGAGACCTTGCGCGGGGCGCAGGAGTTACTGGTTCGCCCGGAAGACATCAGCGTTTGCATGGATACACCCAGCGGCTGGGCACGTGCCAAAGTGCGACAACGCAGTTTTATGGGTGGACGGGTGCAACTGACCCTGGACGTGGACGGACAAGCCCCTCTGACTGCCGAGGTAGACCGTGATCACGGAGCCGTCCTTGGCAGTACAGTGGGAATTCACATCAACCCCGGCAAGCTGATGCCCGGTACCGTGCCACTCTCTTAACACAAACGGATAACGATGCTGAAAACATTACTGATTCAAATGACGGACCCGCATATTCGGGAAGAAGGCCGGCTGGCTTATGGCCGTCTGAATACCGCCCCCTATCTGCAGGACGCCATCAACCACGCTCTAGCCCTGCCACAGAAACCGGATGCCCTGGTGTTGACGGGCGATCTGACCGACTTTGGTCGACCACAGGAATATGCGCACTTGCGCCGCTTGCTGGCACCGCTGGGCTCCATCCCGGTGTATTTGTTGCCGGGCAACCATGATGACCGCCAGCAACTGCGCGAGAGCTTTCCCGAACATACCTATCTGGGTAAGGCCGGGCCCGTTTGCTACAGCGTGGACATTGGAGAGCTTAGACTACTGGCCCTGGACAGTGCGGTATTGGGAGCCAGCGCGGGCAGTCTGGATCAGGAACAACTGGACTGGTTACGTACCGAGCTGGCCCAACAGCCTGAGCGCCCTACCATCATTGCCCTGCATCACCCTCCTTTCAACACCTTGATCGGCCACATGGACAAGATAGGCCTGCTGCAAGGAGCAGAACAACTGGAAGCGATTGTGCGCCGACACAGCAATATCGAACGTGTGATCAGCGGACATTTGCATCGCAATATCCAGATCCGTTTTGGCGGCACCATTGCCAGCACCGCCCCATCGGTGGCGCATCAAGTCTGTCTGGATCTGGCTGAAAATGCAGCATCGGCCTGGACACTGGAACCACCCGGCTATGCCGTTCATGCGCTGGACAGCCTTGGCCAGATCGTGACCCATACTGCCACCGTCGGCCAATTCGACGGCCCCTTCGCCTTCCATGAGCCAAGCGGGAAACTGATCGACTGATTGGATGCACGGCGTACACCAACTGCTGCTTGGCCTTGATGGTCTCGTCAAACCAAGTTGACTATAGGTCCCTCTTTGCTAGCTCAAGGCAGTAGCAAACACTGACAGCATTGAGCAAAGCCGTTCAAGAACGCTAGGTCCATCCCATAAAAAAAACACCCCAATATCGGATTCAACCAATATTGGGGTGTTTTGATACTGCTGCTTCAGATCAAGAGGGCTGCCCAGAGCCACCCCGATCTGCAAGCCATGTCTTACTTCTTGCTGTCTTTCAGCTGAGGCACAGCCGAACCAGCGGCAGGAGCCAACAGGCCAGCCTGGGTGTAGGTGAACAACTTGTCGCGGGTGTCCACGATGTCCAGGTTACGCATGGTCAACTGACCGATACGGTCGCGTGGCGAGAACATGCTGTCCACTTTTTCCATGCTCAAACGCTCGGCCTTGTAAGTCAGGTTAGGCGAGACGGTGTCCAGAATGGAGTAGTCGTTACCGCGGCGCAGTTCCAGTGTCACTTCGCCAGTTACGGCACGAGCCACCCAGCGCTGGGCGGTTTCACGCAGCATGATGGCTTGTGGGTCAAACCAGCGGCCTTGGTACAGCAGACGGCCCAAACGCAGACCGTTGATGCGGTACTGTTCGATGGTGTCTTCGTTGTGGATGCCGGTAACCAGACGCTCGTAAGCAATGTGCAGCAAGGCCATGCCGGGGGCTTCGTAAATGCCACGGCTCTTGGCTTCGATGATGCGATTTTCGATCTGATCGCTCATGCCCAGACCATGACGGCCACCAATGCGGTTGGCTTCCAGCATCAGTTCCACAGGGTCGGAGAATTCCACGCCGTTCAGGGCGACAGGCTGACCATCTTCAAAGCGCACACGCACTTCTTCAGCAGCCACGGCCACATCATCACGCCAGAAAGCCACGCCCATGATGGGTTTGACGATATTGATACCGGCATTCAGGTACTCCAGATCCTTGGCTTCGTGCGTGGCACCCAGCATGTTGGAGTCGGTGGAGTAGGCTTTTTCGGCCGACATCTTGTAGTCGAAGCCGTTTTCCTGCATGTACTCGGACATCTCGGCGCGGCCGCCCAGCTCGTCAATGAAGGTCTGGTCCAGCCAAGGCTTGTAAATCTTCAGCTCAGGGTTGGTCAACAAACCGTAGCGGTAGAAACGCTCGATGTCATTGCCCTTGTAGGTGCTGCCGTCGCCCCAGATATGGACGTCGTCTTCTTTCATGGCAGCAACCAGCATGGTGCCGGTTACAGCACGACCAATAGGCGTGGTGTTGAAGTAGGTTACGCCACCGGTGGTGATGTGAAAGGCGTTGCACTGCAAGGCGGCAATCCCTTCAGCCACCAGTTGCTGACGGCAGTCCACCAGACGGGCCAGCGTGGCACCGTATTCCTTGGCCTTGCGGGGAATCGCATCGTAATCGGGTTCGTCAGGCTGACCCAGGTTCGCGGTGTATGCGTAAGGGATCGCGCCCTTGTTGCGCATCCACAAAAGTGCAGCGCTGGTGTCCAGGCCACCGGAAAAGGCAATGCCGACCTTCTGGCCGACTGGAAGAGATTCAAGGATGGTTGTCATTATCGCGTCAGTAGTGGTGTGCAAGTACAGTTCCGCCCGTAAGGCTCTCTTGTAGAGCCCTGCCCGCGGCAGGATCAATATGTCATTATATCGTCTTGACCGACCCTGGACACCTTTGCGTAGCTGGATTTAATTACTCGATGAACTAGAACATCCATTTTTACCTGGAGACAAGCCATGCCCGAGACCCACGCTCAACCCGCTATCAGCCGTTATCCCGTCCCCACGCTGGCCGAAATGCCCGAGGATATTCGCAGTCGAATTGAAGCCGTGCAGGAAAAATCCGGTTTTATTCCGAATGTGTTTCTGGCTCTGGCCCACCGTCCTGACGAATTCCGCGCTTTTTTTGCCTATCACGACGCGCTGATGGAAAAGCCCAGTGGTTTGAGCCATGCAGACCGGGAAATGATTGTGGTGGCGACCTCCGCCGCCAATCAGTGTCATTACTGCGTGATTGCCCACGGTGCCATCTTGCGCATCCGCGCCAAGAATCCCCTGGTGGCAGACCAGGTTGCCGTGAACTGGCGCAAGGCCGATATTCCGGCACGCCAAAAAGCCATGCTGAGCTTTGCCATGAAAGTCTCGCAAAACGCTCAGGAGATTGAAGACGCCGACTTCCAGGCCCTGCACGAGCACGGTTTCAGCGACGAGGACGCCTGGGATATTGCCGGCATCAGTGCCTTTTTTGGCCTGAGTAACCGCATGGCCAACTTCATGTCCATGCGCTGCAATGACGAGTTCTACATGCTGGGACGCGTTCCCCGCTAAACATGATGCGTTACGCCCTGTTGTTTGCCGGGTGGATTTGTGTGGCGCTGGCGATTGCCGGCGCTGTTTTACCCTTGCTGCCTACCACGCCATTTGTACTATTGGCCGCGTGGTGCTTTTCCCGTAGCTCCCCCCGCTTTCATCAATGGCTGCTGGATCAACGCCATCTGGGCCCATACCTGCGAAATTGGGAGAACGGCCAGGGCTTGACCCGCCAGGCCAAACGCCGGGCGCTGATCATGTTGTGGCTGTCGCTGGCCGTCTCGGCCTGGCTGACCAGTCACCTGGGCTGGTATCGACTGGGGCTCTTGATCCCAGGCATTTTCGCCACCCGCTATTTGCTGCGTGCCAAAACCCTGGATGACACCCCTTCCGAGCCTGTGCAAAAATAGCCTGCTTGAACCGATCCTGGCTTGACCCTTTTTGCTTGAAACACCTATGTCCAATCCTGTCATCTTGCTGGCTGCCGCCTACATCACCAACCCTGAAGGCCAAATTCTCCTGGTCCGCAAACGTGGCAGCGCCTATTACATGCAGGCAGGTGGCAAGCTGGAAGCAGGTGAAACGCCCTTGCAAGCCCTGCAACGCGAACTGGACGAAGAGCTGGGCCTGACAGCGGAAGAAACCGCCTCGGCCCGCTACGAAGCATACTTTGAAAGCCCCGCCGCCAATGAACCTGGCCACGTGGTTCATGCCCACGTTTTCACTTTGACGGTAAACCGGGAAATCCAGGCCGCCGCCGAGCTGGAAGAAGCGCGCTGGGTCAGCCCGCAGGAAATCCGTTCGCTGACGCTAGCCCCCTTGCTGGCTAATCACATTCTGCCGCGCCTGTGCGCCCAGGCCGCCGCCTGAGTGCCAGCCCGCACAAGACTTCCTTCTGCCTTGTGCCGTCCAAGCCACGAACCGCCTATTTTTTGGCATAATGTCGCCCTTGAGTCCCCTCTTGCGGGGACGCAGCTATTTGCCCGACCAGCCCGCAACGGCGGGCTTTCTTTATTGAGCGCTAATTTATGTCCTCTTTGCCCTGTCAAGGCGCAATCGTCACCTTTACCCTGCAGCAGCTGCGTGCCGCCACGCAAGCCGGGGGGATTTTAGGTGTGTCCATCAAAGGACAAGGCAATCATTTTTTTGTACAAGTGGCCACGCGTGCCGGTCAGGCTGTGCTAGTTACCGCCCGCAGCAAAGATCCGCGCAGTTTCAAAAGCCCCTTGCAGGCCATGGTTCTGCTCAAGCAAGTCGGGATCGTTACTGGCCAGTTTGATCTGACCCAGTACTCGCCTGACCAGCACGAAACCGCCCCGCGCAGCCGTCGTCGCCCGGCCAAACCCAGCAAACTGGGACTGCGCTGGAACCGGATTGCAGAAAGCATCTCCAGCCCCGCTCAACCTTCTTTGGATGATCCCAGCCTGGACATCAGTGAAGAACAGACGCGTCGCCTGATCGCCAGGCAGGAAAACCAGCAGTTAAGCCTGCTGGGCAACTAAACGCAGCCCACTTGTGCTTCTGGGCGTGTTGAGCGCATAAGCCGCGTCCAAAGCCTGTTCCAGGTCTTGCTGCAAGTGCTGGGGCTCTTCCAACCCCACATGCAAACGCAATAACTGCCCTTCCCCGAACAAGGCTTTCCCATTGCGTTTGGGCATATCCATGGGTAGAGCCAGACTCTCGAAGCCCCCCCAGGACAGACCGATGCCAAACAGGCGCAAGGTCTTGAAAAAGCAGGCTAACTGCGCTTCGCTCAAGGGTTCCAGCACAAGGCCAAACAAGCCGGTAGAGCCGGTGAAATCCCGCTTCCAGATGGCATGACCGGGATGCGATTCCAATGCCGGATGCAACACCCGCTGAACCTGCGGATGATTCTCCAGAAAACGGGCAATCTGCAAAGCACTGGCTTGGTGCTGACGCAAACGCACACCTAAAGTACGCATGCCGCGCAGCGCCAAAAAGGCATCGTCAGGACCGGCTGTCTGACCAAAATCATGTGCAGCACGGCGCAGCAACGGCCAGGCACGCTCATTCGCGGTGGCAATTCCCAGCAAGGCATCGGAATGCCCGGTCAGATACTTGGTGGCCGCCTGAATGGATACGTCCACACCATGCTCGAAGGGCTGGAAGAACAAGGGAGTAGCCCAGGTATTGTCCAAGAGCACATACGCCCCCACCGCATGTGCGCAGCGAGCAATCGCAGGAATATCCTGAATCTCGAAAGTGGCCGAACCGGGCGACTCTACGTACACCACCTTGGTATTGGGACGAATCAGGCTGGCCATGCCCTCCCCCACAGACGGCTCGTAAAACTGCACCTGAATACTCATGCGGCTGGCCAGCACCTGCTGGGCAAACGCGCGTACCGGTCCATAGACTGAATCCGGTATCAGCAAATGATCTCCAACTTCCAACATGCCCAACAAGGCATGAGTACAGGCCGCCAATCCAGAGGGAAACAAGCTGGCCTGAAAACCGCCTTCCAGCTCGGCCACGGCCTGCGTCAAGGCTTGCAAGGTGGGATTGGTGAAACGGCCATAAGACGCGTAGGGATTGTCAGGCTCCTTGCGCTGCGCCCATTGCTCCAGATTGTCGGCCAGGATCGTGGAGCCGCGACAAACGGGTACATTCACAAAACCAGCCGACACGCTGGTGTCCCGTCCTACATGGGTCAAACGGGTTTGTTGATAATTGCAGTCCTGCATGCTGTTTTCCTGATCCTGATCGCTAGAGATGAATGGAAACAGTCTACGCAAGAGCCCAAGGGCAATTATTGCGTTTTCACGCTACTGCGGGCAGAATTCCGAGAATAAAAACCTACAATCAGCAAGATTATTGGGAAATTATTTTATGCTGGATAAATTCGACAAGCACATTCTGGAGATCCTCCAAAACGATGCCACCTTGGCCATCCAGGAAATTGCCGATCGGGTGGGTTTGTCCAGCACACCCTGCTGGCGACGCATACAGCGCCTGGAGCAGGAAGGCTATATCGAAAGACGGGTGGCTTTGCTCAGCTCTGAAAAGCTGAATGTCGGGGTGACGGTGTTTGTGGCCATCAAGACCAATCAGCACAACAAACAGTGGTACAGCCAGTTTTCGGCCGTGGTGGAGGCGATCCCGCAAATTGTGGAGTTCTATCGCATGAGCGGCGATACCGACTATTTGCTGCGCGTGGTTGTGCCTGACATCAAAAGCTTTGACCGTGTTTACCAGCGCCTGATCTCGGAAATAGAGCTGACCGACGTCAGCTCCAGTTTCGCCATGGAGCAGATCAAGTTCACGACCCGTCTGCCCCTGGACTACGCCTGATCCAGTGTGGTTCAGGGCTTAAAAGCTGTATTCTACATCCAGCGTCTGGCCGATACTCAGTCTCTGAGGTTTGGATTCAACCAGCATGGCCTGCATGCCAAACAAGGTCCCTTGCGGGAACTGACGGCTTTGTGCCAAGGCCAGGCCGGGTTGGGTACCCACATCCGCTGTCAGCTGATTCACATTGGGCATAGGGCAACGAGTACAAGGGCGGATAAAAGCAAAGCTCAAGCCTTCACTGCTGACACCCAGCACATAGTCCTCTTCGTACGCAGGCAAACCTTCAAAAACCACATTCGCGCGGAAACGATTCATGGGCACAGCCTGCTCACCTGACTGTTGCACCAGGCGGTTCAGCTCTTCCAGGGACGCCTCATTGGTAAACAGAAAAGGCAGCGCATCTGCAAAACCAAAACCGTTGATCTGATCACCAATCTGACGCCAGCCCTGGGACTTTTCTTCCCAGGGACGCACACGTTCGGTCAATACATAACGCCTGGCGCGGCTATGGTTACGCAACACCCGGCAAGGAGTCTGCAAAAAGTCGCTAAACCATTGCGCGACCTGATCACCCTCGTCCCGGCCCAAGGTATCTGAACTCCAGATACGCACGGACACAGCGACGTTATCCCCTGCCAGGGCATCCAGAGACCAGGACAAAGGATCCATACCAGGCGCTTGCACAGTAATCTGCCCGTCCTGCACCACTGGCTGAATCAAGGCCATGCGCGGCCAGCGACGCTGCGTCATGAATACGCCCTGTTGGTCAACAACAACCCACTCTCGGTCAAAGGCCAGGCCCGCAACGCTGACCTCCACGCCCTGTGGATGGGCCTGGGCGGCACAGGATTTGATGGGATGGGTAAAAAGGCCAGTGATGGTAATCATGAGTCGCAACAGAAAAGGCAAGTTAAGGGACCTATTCTAAAACAGCCTGAGCGCCTGCCTGCCCCTGCTTTGGAGACTGATTGCAAAGAAGTGGATCAGAAACATCGACTCTGAAAATCTATTTCGCACCAATACTTGACAACAGCGCAAAGCTATGAGTTAATAGTTGATTGATTGCACCAACATACCATTACATCAAGAAAGTGCGATCAACATTTTTTTGAATGTACCCACGCAAAACAGGTCCCTTTGACCTTCTGGCATGTCCCCAAACATGCGGGTATTCATTCACCACGGCGACGACAGCCACATCCAGACTTATTTTTTGCATCGTAGCGGACTCGCTCCGTCCATTTGCTTGGCAAACGAATAAGGCGCTGTCCATGCTGCCACAGAGCACGTCTGCCTGACATTTGTTCGACCAGCGCGGCTCTACATTGAAATAGCAATGGCTTGGCCTCCGTGTGGAGACCGATCCATCATGGTGTCATCAAATCTCAATAAAAAAACGATGTAATGACGCCACACGATAAGGAAAAAAATTATGAAAAATATCTATCCAACCGGTTTGGTATCGCGCCCTGAGCATATTGCCTTGAACAAGACCGATATTCGCATTGGCGATACCGTTTACTTGCAACCCAAGAACGGGCCTCGCATGGCGGGTACCGTGATTTTCAGCTCGCCTGTACACGGCTGCACCACCTATACGGCAGACGCGCAGAACCAGGACGCCAACGTGCGTTTCCGTTTCCGCCTGCAGGACGTGCATCACGTGGCTCCACGCCACCCTTTGCCAGCCTTGAACTAAGGCTTTGCCTGCCAATTAATACGGGGAACCCAACCCAATTCCCCGTATTAATTTCATTTGCAAACATATAATTACAATTTGCAAGAAACATTCCTGCTTTCATCCTAAAATAGTGGCGGCTTGAAACTTATCCGACGCTGTAAAGCGTCCACGACGAGCGTGCGCTCCTATGGCAACGGATATGAAATCAAAGCAGGCTTCCTGCTTGCGCCCGCCGCGGCGCTATTCCTATCTCTCCCGTTTTTTCCTGTTCAGCCTGGTCTTGATCCTGACCCTGCTGGGGACCAAGCTGCGCCATTACGACGCCCTGACCATCTTCTGGCCTGCCGAGGCCGTGCTGCTGGGCCTGTTCATTCGTCGCCCGGATTGGGCCAGCCAGTTCCTTAACTGGGTCATTGTTGTTCTGGCCTATCTGTGCGCCGAACTGATCGCCCGCAACCCCCTGCCTATTGCCCTTTTGCTAACCCTGGCCAATGTCAGTGGCGTCGGGCTGGCATACTGGCTGATCACCCGCAATCCGCTGCTGGACCTGTCCTTGCGCCGCCCTCAGGCCATGCTGACCCTGGCCGCCTACTACGGACTGGCCTGTATCCTTTCCGCCCTGCTAGGCGGCATTGCCCTGTCTTTGCATACCTCTCAAGCCTTGTCGCTGGCCATCCTGTCCTGGATGCTGACCGGCATGATCTCCTACACCGCTATTTTGCCCGTCATCCTGACTGCCCCGGCCCGCCCCATACGCCGTTTCATGGAGTACTGGAACGAGCCCCATTTGATGAGTCTGGCCCAGTTGGCACCCGCCCTGTCCTTATTACTGACCAGCTTGTTGAGTTTGCTGATTGACGGCCCCGGCTCCCTGGCCTTTCCCGTCCTGCCCTTATTGTGGTGCGCCCTGAGCTACTCGCTCTTTTCCACTACCTTGTTGACCTTGTTCTATGTGCTCTGGACACTGTTTGCCCTGAGCCAGCCGGTCTACTTCCTGCCCAGCCAGCTATATACCTCACTGGATCTGCTGTCGCTGCGCATCGGCATTGCCTCCATTGCACTCGCCTCCATTACCAGTGCCAGCTTGATCTCAGCCCGTAATCTGGCAGTGGAAAAGCTCCAGCGGCTGGCTCACCACGATGCCTTGACCGGTTTGCTCAACAAGCAGGCCTTTTATCAGCAAAGCCAGACCATGCTGACTCAATGTCGCCTACGGCACGTTCCTGTCAGCGTCATTGTTCTGGACATCGACCACTTCAAACCCATTAACGACACCCACGGCCACCATGTCGGTGACCTGGCCCTGAGCGCCATCACCCAGCGTATTTCCCTGGCTTTGCGCGATACAGACTTGTGCGGTCGATTGGGTGGCGAGGAGTTTGGCATCTTGCTGCCCGACTGCAGCGCCACCCAAGCCCATGCCGTGGCCGAGCGTGTCCGCAAAAGTATTGCCCTGCGGCCCCTGGCCCTGGATAACGAGCAGCAACTGACCATGACGGCCAGCCTGGGTATCGCAACTCTGGAAGCCTCCACGCTGGATCTGCATGCTCTGCTTCGTCAGGCCGACACGGCCTTGTACGAGGCAAAACGTGCCGGTCGGGATCAGAGTTTTTCCTATCATTTCCCCGAACCAAAAACGAAGACTTGACGCTATCCGTAAGCAAACCGATACTGATGTGTCAATACGAAACAAAACATCAGGGAGCGGTGATATGGCGTCAGTTTACGGCTCACCCTTGTGCCAAGCGTGTTTGACCTTGCCACAGGGATTAAGTACTAGCCAAGCGCATGCTGACTTGCGTTTACTGGGACAGCATCCTCCCTCTCCTGACGGGGCTCATGAGACCCAGTACCGCTGCCTGAGCTGCCAGACGCACTGGCTGCTACGCACCAATCGCTGGGGCGTTCCCGAAGGCTTTCGCCTGAAACCCGTATAGGCAAAGCGGGGCACATGCACTACCATGACGGCTTTGTCTGTTAGCGATTCCCGTATGTCTGCCCTGCTGTTTGATACTGAAACCACCGGCACTGCCAAACCTCAAGTCATCGAGGCAGCCTGGCTGCGTTTAAGCGACCCTGTCTTCTTGCTGGTCAATGAAGAATTCGAGCAACGCTACCGGCCTGATGAAGCCAATTCTCTGGGTGCGCTGGCCACCCACCACATTTACGACGAAGAGCTGCAAGACTGCCCGTCGCATACCGAGTTCAAGCTGCCTGCCGACACCCAATACATCATTGGCCATAACGTGGACTACGACTGGGGCGTGGCCGGTTCGCCCAATATCAAGCGGATTTGCACTCTGGCCTTGGCCCGGCACTTGATTCCAGGCCTGGACAGCTACAGCCAGTCCGCCCTGATCTATCACATTGATCGCGCCAACGCCCGCGAGCGCCTGCGCAATGCGCACAGCGCCTTGGCCGATGTACGCAATTGCCTGGCACTCCTGCAATACTTGCTGGGCCTGACGCAAAACATCAATACCTGGGAACAGTTGTGGCAGCTCTCCGAGCACGCCCGGATTCCCACCATTTTGCATTTTGGCAAACACAAGGGCATGGCCATTGCCGATGTACCACAGGACTACAAGAACTGGTTGCTGCGTCAACCAGACCTGGACCCCTATCTGGTCAAGGCCTTGAAGGTCTAAACCTCAAGGTTCGTAAAATCCCTAATGGCTGTCAGCCATCATATGCCCAATGATGAAGGTCCCAACAAGAACTTCATGAGGTGGCAAATGATCGAGGTTGCATACGTCACGAAAGATATGCGTCGGGACCCTTACGAACGAATCACCCATCTTGGAGGCGCAGGCTGGCAACGCTCTCAACCGGATGTGGTCCAGCAAATTGAGCAGGGCCAGGAGGACTATTACATTCTTCTGGATGGCATTCCCGCCAAACTGATCGTGGCGCTCAGCCGTTTTGGTGCCAAGTACCTGAAAACTGAGCTTGAAGTTGAAGAGCCTCATATTTTGCTCAGCCTTCCCAGCCAGGCCGGTTAAGCAGGCCGGTCCTCCCTCCACTTTCCTTCAAGGAAAACAGAAAACGCGGCTTTAAGCCGCGTTTTTCCATACCTGCCTGTCAACCTGCTTAGGGTTTGAGCAAGTGCCATTGGCCATTACGTACCGTAATCAGCTCGCGACCACGCTCGTCAAAGCCGCTATGGTCTTCGGGCGACATGGTATACACACCTTGGGTAGCCACCAGATCACGGGTTTGCTCCAGCGCATCGCGCAAAGCCGAACGGAACTCCGGCGTTCCGGGTTTGGCCTTGGTAGCCGCCTCAGGAATTGCCTTTTCCAGCAAAAGACCAGCGTCGTACACGTTGGCACCAAATGTAGCGGGAGCCTGACCATAACGCTCGGTATAGCGCTGGATGTAGTCCTGCGCGATAGGCTTGGACGGATTGCTATCGGCAATTTCAGGCAAGACCAACATCAGGCTGGCCGCCAGAATAGTGCCTTCAACCTGCTCGCCACCCAGGCTCAAGAACGCAGGCAGCGCAGCACCGTGAGTTTGGTAAATTTGCCCTTTGTAACCTTGCTTAACCAGCGTCACTTGCGGCAGAACAGCCGCAGCGCCAGTGCCGGCTACCAGGACCACGTCTGGTTTGGCCGCGTAAATCTTCAAGGCCTGGCCTGTTACCGAGGTATCGGAACGCACATAACGCTCGGTGGCCACAATCTTGATATTGTTCGCCTCGGCCAGTTCCTTGAACACGGTCAACCAGCTCTCGCCATAGGCATCGTTAAAGCCCAGAAAACCGGCTGTTTTCACGCCGGTATCGACCATATGCTTGACCAGGGCCTGAGCAATAATGTCGTCGTTCTGGGTCGTTTTAAAGACCCATTTCTTTTGCTCGGTCATGGGCAGCACGACGGACGCCGCGCCCACCGGTGCCAGCACAGGCGTGCCCGAATCGGCCGCAAACTGAATCAGACTCATGGCATTGGGCGAGCCGGTAGGCCCGATCAAGGCATCGATCTTGTCCTCGGAAATCATTTTCTTGAACAGCGTCACCGTTTGGTTCGGGTCGCTGGCATCATCCAGGGAGACGTACTCAACCGTCAGATCGCCAACCTTGGTAGGGAGCAGCGGCACGGTATTGCGCTGCGGCAAACCGACCACGGCGGTCGGTCCGGTGGCCGAGGCGATCACGCCAATCTTGACCTGTGATTGAGCCGGTGTGGCCAGAGCGGCCAGAACAACGGACAAAGCGAAAGCAGTTCGAGTCAATTTCATAATGTGCAGAGCCAGTTAAGCCCTTCCCCCCTTGATATCAGCGCAGCCGCGCTTATATGGATTGATCTGGGCATAAGATACCAAATTCCCCGTGCCGCACACGTCTTATTGAACGATTTGCTCCGGCAGGTCTGCTTACAATTGTACGCGGGCACACACAATAAAGTAGTTTATAACGAAGCTACTGTTTACCTTTCATAGAGCGAACTCATGTCACTTCAGCAAATGCTGCAACAAATTCTGCAAAGCGGCCAAAGCGCACTAAAACAAGGTCAAGGCCAATTGAACTCCTCCGGCCTGGGTAAGAAGATCAGTGAACAAGCCGGTGGTTTTGGTGGCGGCGCTGTGGTAGGCGGCGTTCTGGGCGTCCTGCTGGGCAACAAGAAGTTCCGCAAAATGGGCGGCTCCATGGCCGCGTACGGCGGAGCCGCTGCCTTGGGTGCCCTGGCCATCAAGGTCTATCAGAACTGGCAGGAACAAAACGCGGGCCAGCAAGCGGCCCCAACACCCGTGCAAGCGGTCCCAGCCGCCCCGCTGCCGCTGGCTTCCAACGGCCCGGCCGATACCCATGCGATGGTCATCCTGGCCGCTCTGGTCTCCGCTGCCAAGGCAGACGGCCATATCGGTGATGCCGAGCGCGAATTGATTGACGCGGAAATCAGTAAAATGGCCGCCCCCGAACAAGCCCGTCTCTGGCTGTCACAAGAACTGCTCAAACCGGTTGACCCGCAAGCCATCGCCCAATTGGCGCAAACGCCCGAGATGTCGGCCGAAATTTACTTGACCAGCGCCATCGTCATTGACGAGCAAAGCTATATGGAACGCGCGTATCTGGACGAGCTGGCACGTTTACTATCCTTGCCAAACTCCTTGCGCGAAAGTCTGGATAATCAAGTCCAAGCTTTACCCCAAGCTTGATCGGAAGTGGGACCGTTCCACCAGAACACCCCCACTCTGATTGTTTTATTTTTCAACCCCGGGCTGACACTCCCAATGCAGCCCACGACTCATCAAGGAAACCACTCATGAAAAACACCCTCAAGTTGACGATTGGTACATTGGCCTTAATGGGTCTGGCCGCTTGCGCGGCTCCAAACAACAGCAACACCGCGACTTCCGAGCGCCAAATGGATAAAGAAACCTCTCTGCAGGCTTATCACTGGCGTCTGTTTGCCACTACCGGCAAAGACGGCCAGCCAGCCCCTGCCATACCTGGCGCAGGCGGCGAGCAAGTCACTTTGAATTTCACTGACACCATGATGTCGGTCGACAATCTGTGTAATGTCCTGGGCAGCGGCTACACCATCAGCGGTTCCAAAATCACCTTTACCTCGCCGGTCAGCACCCTGAAAATGTGCTCGGACCCCGAGTTGATGCGCAACGAACAAGCCGTTGGCAAATTGTTGCCTACAGCGACAGACTGGAGCATGGCCAAGGCCGACTCCGCACCGGATAATCCAGCACCGGTCCTGACCCTGAACTTTAAAGACGGCACCAAATGGCGCCTGAAAGGTGAGCCTACTGCAACGACCCGTTACGGCAGCGAGCCAACCCGTGTGTTCCTGGAAGTGGCTGCACAAAAAGAGAAGTGCTCCCACCCCCTGATTCCAAACTACCAGTGCCTGAAGGTACGCGAGATCCAGTACAGCGATTCGGGCGTCAAGACCTACACGGGTGACTGGATGTACTACTACGGCGACATCGAGGGCTACACCCATACTCCTGGCGTTCGTAACGTGCTGCGTATCAACCGCTACGAACTGAAGAACGTGCCTGCAGACGCCTCGTCCAAGGCCGATGTTCTGGACATGGTTGTAGAGTCCGAGCAAGTCAGCAAGTAACTCACGCAGCAACGTCGTCCAAGCGCTTGTTGCACTGACGACCTGATCACATAGCCCCAAGGTTGGAGTTGATTCCGACTTTGGGGCTATTTATTTCAGGAACATTTTTTTCGAACCAGGAAGCAAACTGTCCTGGTTCAAATCCCCTAAACCCCATAAGAAACAGCACATTCGGAGCCACAAATAGTTACTCACTGCTATGCTTTGAACCTAGTCAGCAAGCCTGCCCATCCGTAGTATGGAAATACCGGATAACATTTTTCACCTCCCTATTTATCCGGCTTCAGGCCTTGCGACATGCGAGGCTTTTTTTTATGCCTGAACGGTGATGAGGCTTGCTCTTACTTCAGCGGCCCATAAAAAATAAAAAACGCGCCGGCACCAATCAGTGTGAAACCAAGCAGGTGATTCAGCGTAAAGCTCTCTTTCAGATACAACACCGAGAACACCACGAACACCAGCAAGGTAATGACCTCCTGCATGGTCTTTAGCTGCGCGGCACTGTAGACGGTGTGCCCCAAACGGTTGGCCGGCACCGCCAGGCAGTACTCCACCAAAGCAATGCCCCAGCTGATCAGAACGACTTTCAGCAAGGGGCTATTGGGATATTTCAGGTGCCCATACCAGGCAATGGTCATGAACACATTGGAGACGACCAACATCAAGATGGGAAGGATCTTAGCCATTCTGGACACGAAAATAAAAAGCGGCCTGCACCGCGACCCGGCCAGTGTAGCGTCACATTTAAGCAGCGCCTATGGGGATAATCAGGCAGCAGAAAGACGGGGCATCAAGCAAGGGCTATCAGTCCACAACTTTCAAAAAATCCACCTCAATTTCGGGTGGGCGCTTGGAACTGGTATCGACTTCGCCAATCAGCTCCACCCTGGTTTTCTCATCCAGAGTCTGACCCGCAAAATGCTTGGCCTTGATCTCCGCCACGATCTCCCCGCTGCCATCAGAGAACAGAAACTTGTCGTGGGCCGTTTGACGTAGCAAATGGCCTTGCACCCGCACGTCCTGATCATCGACGGGATTTTTCAGGATCTCCGCAACCGTCGTTTGACCAATCTCCGACGGGCCCGTGTACTGGGCATGGGCAGGAAACGACAACGCGCTTGATAACAAAGCCAGCGCCACGGCCGAGCGCAATTTAACGTAAGCAGACATAATGACTCCTGTTGTTCATGGCTTGAAACTTAACCATAACAGCAGATATCATCAGCGTTCTTATTAAAATGGCGGTGTTGGGCTTGCCTTGTTACCAAGCGCGACATCACACCATCACTGCACCATGCCCCTTCTTGAGAACTTAGGCCCCCGCATCTGCATTCTTGGCCCATCCAATAGCGGTAAATCCACCCTGGCTGACGCGATCGCACGCAAGCTGGCCATCCCGGCCGTGCATCTGGATCAGCTCTACCACCTGCCGCATAGCAACTGGGTGCCCCGCCCCGAAGCCGATTTTGTTGCGCTTCACCAGGCGGCTATTGCGCAAGAACAATGGGTGATGGAAGGCAACTACACGCGCCACCTGGCCCCACGTCTGGCTCGCGCTACAGGTTTCATCGTGCTAGAGGTCTCCACCGCTACCAGCCTGCTGCGCTACTTCCGGCGCACCCTGTTTGAGCGCAACCGTCGTGGAGCCCTGGAAGGCGGTAAAGATAGTGTGAAATGGCAAATGATCCGCCATATCGCCATCGTGACCCCGCCCAATCGCCACAAGTACTTGAGCATTTTCGAGGCAAGCACCTTGCCTAAAGTCAGACTAGGTAGCCCTCGCGACCTGAAACTGTTTTATCAAACCGAAGGCCTGCAACGCTAAGCGCATGAAGCGCTAACGCCCTGGGCTGTTTCCATCCGTGGGGCCCTATTTCCTCAAGGCCAACACATACCCCTGCAAACCGCTTAAAGCGCTCCGGTATCCATCAGCAACTCCTGCCATCTCTGTATATCGCTCTGCGCACAGGCCGACCACGTTGCGCAGCTGGCTGGCAATTCGGGCGTTTGCATCCAGCGCATGTCCGGCTCGGGCAGCCTGAGCGGCGACACGATCATTGGCGGCGGCGAGCTTGCTGCGCAAGCCATCAAGATCGGCGCGAGCAGCCACAGCAGCACGCTGAGCCGCATCCAACTGCATTTGATAAGTGACTCGAACATCCTCCACCTCCTTTTGTAATCGTTGCTCCATCAAGCGCGCACGGACCTCGGCCTGCAACTGCGCCGCCCTGGTCTGCGCCTGGGCCAGCTCATAGCCTTTGCGATACTGCTCCTGACCATAAAGCGCCCCCCATAAAAAAAGGGCTGCCAGAACAGCAGCCCCTACTAATGCAGACTTGATAGACATAACTGCCTCTCGGCCTGACGCCGCCGCTCCAGCCCCCGCAGCTTGCGGCCACCAGCATAGACCCAACGATCCAGCTCCTGACATGCTCCGGCTATATCCCGAGCCCGTAGCTTGCGCAGCAAGGTCGAATTGGCATAGGCCCCGGCCCCCACGTTGTAAACAAAGCTGCTCAGCGCCACACGTACCTCATCCGGCAAGGGATAGCTAACGGAACGATCCACCACACTCAAAGCGCGACGAACCTCCTGCTCCGTCAAGGCATCGCAACGCTGCGGACTGGCCATGTCACCCAGCTTGACTCCTTGTGTGTAGCCGTCGCAGATAGTCGGAATGCCTACGGGGTCCACATAGGCGATCAAAGAGCGCCCCTCCCAGGCGGCAACCAAAGCAATCGCCGCCGAGACTACCCCTGCACCCAGCTTAGTCTTCAGATCCATGCTTCCACTCCTTGAGCTGGCGCCAGGCACGCTGGATCCCGCCCACAATCCGCGCGGCCGCACGAGTAAAGTCCGGCAGCTTGGTCACAATCAAAATCACCACATAAGCCGCCCATAAAGTCAGCACAAAATCCTGCATCGTCCAACCATAAATAAGCAGGGCCGAGCCGGTGCTTATGGGTAGGTGAGCGGCGTCGTTATTCAGCACAGGCCCTTCTCCTTATTTAAATTTGCCCTGTCTGCTGCATCCCTTTTATGGGTGCAGCAGACATAAAAAAACCCGCTCAAGCGGGCCGGGGGAACAATTTTCAAGAAGTAATGGTAGGTCTACGCAGACCACTCAAACTGATCCACTTCGGCTTTGCTATTTGCTTGCTGAACCTGCTCAGCCAACAGCGCATTACGCTGCATCAGACTCACAATGCGTGCTTTGGCCTCTCGACCCAATTGCTGAATCTGCTCAGCCGTATGCACACGCATAGCCCAATCGCCGGCCTGGTTCGCGCACCAAAATGGTGTAGACCAGTTAGCGGCAAGACCAGACAACAATGAATCAGCCAAACTACTGGCCAGATTCAATTGATCAGTTTCATTACTAGGGTATCGGTGAAGCTCACCCAAAACCTCGGACTCAAAGCCGTCCTTGATAGCCGCCCGGCAAGCTGCCGACAAAGCGGTAATCTTGCTTTCCTTATACGTCTGCAGTTGAGCTGCTGCCGTCACGACCTTACTACTATCAATGTTGATCTGCATCGGTTTCCTCCTTTATTTCAGATTCAGGGCTTGTCTCAAAGTCGGCTTCAGAAGGCAGCTCTGGAATGGGTGCTGGCGGTGGGCTCTGCGCAGGTAATGCAACCACGCCATCCTCACTAATCACGATCGGCTCAGGAAAGCATGCTGCCGGATCTGTTTGATCCGCCGCGATATGAAAAAGCAGTTGATCAATCTCGACGCTGTCAGCATGACGGGTAACTGAGGCCTGCTTCAATAAGGGATGCTCGATTGCGCCGGCTGGCAGAACATCGCCAGGGGACATAAAGGACAAATCAAGCTCTTCCTGGTTGATTTTCAGAATGGTGCCTGAACGCTCAAGGCTGATCTTTTGGACCATACCCACAGGGATCTGGGGGCATAATTTGATGATGAAATTCATTATTTCCATACTCCAATTGCTACATAGTCAACTGCGGCACTTGTGCCAGTATCCACAATGCCAGCAGTGTCGCGAATAAAGAAACTACCCGACCCTGAACCCATCCCCATTTGAGGCACGGCATAATATCCAGAGCCGTCAGACAAGGGCTGGATCACCGTGGTGGGAGGCGCTATAAACGCCATGGGATAAGAGATCACTGGACTGGAAGGCTTCCAGCCATTACCACTGAATGTGACTTGCCCACGACAAATTTGAGTGCCATTGGCAAGCCGTATCCAATTGCCATTTGAATTTGACCCCGACTGCACAACCGATCCACCTGCCACATCACCCACAATATTCTTGTCGTGAACCAGCTTGCAGGCTGGGCGGTATTCCCTCTTGCCCGAGACCCCGCCATTTAAATAAAAGTTATCGGAGTAAGGATCGGTAGAAAGGCGCAGCCCCGCATTCATATTGCTGCCGTAGGGCATATCAAGAAAGAAAGAACCACCACCCCACGTTACCGCCCGCGTTTGGTAGTACCAACCAAATGGATTGGAACTATCCCTGCCGTTGGATGGAGTAGTTGTAGCCCCACCTAGTCCAAACTCACCGACATTCAAGGTAGTCAACCAGGCCCGATATGTACCGGAGCGGCGTCCCCTGTGAAGCAAACCACCATCTGAAGACACATAAATCTGTGCGCCCACCGTACCTGTCTGACGGTGCCATACAACGCCTGGCGCTGTGGTCGGCCTGTCGGTAATCGCCGTGCTTACGTAATACATGCCTGCCGGAACATCTACATCATTAAGCGACGCAGTGGGCCAATGGTCATACGAGTTTGCCGCCCCAAAACTACCTAAGCCGAATGCTCGACCATTAGTAAGTATCTTCCAGGCTGTCGGATCATTAGGGGCAGCTTGCAGATCCGTCTTTTTTAAAACCGAATCCCACTCCCATTCCGTTTGGGAAAGCAGAAGTAGCGAAGCGACGCGATCTGCCAACTCCTTGACGTAACCCTGCATGGGGGCCAAAGCATAGGCCTGCCCACTGGCAGACGCACCTCGATAAACCTGCGTCAGCGTCAAAGATGTGTCTGACGCAATATTCTTTACTTCATAAAGCTGCCCATCAGGTGCCACAAATGCCTCACCCTGACGCGCTCCAGAGAGCCACTTTGTTCCGGTTCCGGTGACCGTGGCATTGTTTGCGGCGACCTTGACGGTCCCGGCGGTATACCAAGCCATTGCTATCCTCCTATGTATCGTATGCTTGCCACCTGGCTACAAACAATCAGCAAAAAAAAAGCATGTGCGGGAATTATTAGAGCTAGGTACTACTGTCTTAGCCTGAAACGTCATGCTTTCCACCTTCCTATTGCACATAGACGGACTTGCAAAGCAAAGTCCCACCGAATAGCCGCCAGCAGTTTATAGTCGCAGTACCCTGTACCTCTGTTAATACCGGGGCCAACCCAAAAAGAACTGTCGCTAGTATTGAAGTCGGCCGTCAAAACATAGGCTGACGTGTCAATGAAGGCCATTGGGAAAGTCCAGGAATTATTGCTGCTTTTCCAGATATTCCCCTCTGCTCTATCCACCCAGCTAGAGCTCCGTATCCCGGACCAACATATTTGCGTTCCATCTGCGAACCTAATCCATGTACCGTTAGCGTTTGAGCCGTTATCAACCACAGATCCAGCGCCCACATCCCCAACGATGTTTTTATCGTGAACAAGTTTGCAAGCATTGCGGAACGTCTTTTGACCAGATACCGCACCATTCATATAAAAGTTATCGGTATAGGGGTCCGTCGAAATACGCAGGCCAGAGTTAAAGGCGGTTGTGTTATAGGCCAGGTCTAGGAAAAACCCCCCGCCCCCCCAGGCCGGTTTAGCTCCAGATCGGTAATACCACCCAGTCTTTTGGGCGTCCCATGAGGTTGGGTTAGCTTGAGCACCACCAAATCCGTATTCACCTACATACATGGCCTCGCGCCAAGTGTGATAAGCACCAGCACGCCGACCGCGCCAACCTAATCTGTTACTGGAGCTGACCGCCACTTGCCCCCCGGCTGTGCCCGCCTGCCTATGAAATAAAACCCCAGCGTTGTATCCGGTCACATTAGGGTCAAAGGGCAATTTCGACGCATCACCAACTAGGGGACCATAGTAGTAGGATCCCGCCCCCACACCCAGCGCATTCAGATCTGCTGCTGGAAATATGTCTAAATTGGCGTCTGCGCCCGAGCGGCCCACGCCATACTGCCCCACTGTCATAAGCTCTTTCCAGGCATTGGGCTTAGCGTTATTGACTGTGCGTATGTAGAACTTGTCTTGAACCGGCGATGCATACAATAGACCGTAATACGTACCGCCCCACCCAAACTTGAAGTAGCTTGACCCGGAGCTGGTGCCATCAGGTTTACCCACATCGCTTGAGCCCGATCGGTAAATCCCATTAATGGGGTTTTTCAGAATGTCTTGGTCTGCAACCGCTCCCGAATTACCTCCAAAACCCCAGTCTGCATTGCGCATCACGCGCCCTGGAACAGGATCAATCGTTGATGTAGCCAGAGTGCCCTTGGCGGCGCTCCCCATAGCCGACAGTGCAGGCAGCAATTCTGCTGCACGGTCTGCCAACTCCTTGACATAGCCTTGCATGGGGGCCAAAGCATAAGGCTGACCTGTAGCCGTAGCACCGCGATAAGGCTTAGTCAGCGTCAAGGAGGTATCCGACGCAATATTCAACACCTCATACAGTCGACCGTCAGGGGCAACAAAGGCCTCGCCCTGCCGGGCACCTGCCAGCCACTTCGTGCCGGTGCCCGTCACAGTGCTGCTATTTACGGTGACGTTTACAGTCCCCAAGTCATACCAAGCCATTCCATACTCCTTGCTGACAGTGATGCCCCTCAGCCGCTACTTGGGCACATACTAAAAACGGCGCACCAGAATGCTGAGTGTTCATTATTCGTACTCCATAAAAAAAGCCGCTATTCAAGCGGCTGGATACTCGACAGGATCACAATCCTGTAATGCCGGAGATGGCTCCTCGGCAAATCGCAAACTTACAAAACGGTCGGGAAGGATATCAAGGGCTTTGCCATTGATCGCTGGTCCAGTACTGTAATCAGGCTCATAGGTACGAATCGTCAGTGTTTGGTCCTGCTCGCACTCTTCGTAATCCAAGGTGAAATACACATTGCCGTTTCGATCTTTCGGGGTTTCGATATACCAGCCGTCACGACTCAGTAGCGGTACCTGGCGCAAGAGATAGTGGCCAGCTCCAAGGCGCTCGAACTTGGCTGCGGCAATTTCAGGATGCATGGTCTTCTCAATGCCCGTACTTCCAAGCTGAATGACAGGGGACGCCTTTTTAATAAAGCCATTGCTGTCGACCATCGTATTTCGATGCGTCAAGAGTTCCTGCCATGGCTTAGCAACCCGGTTCTGAACGTTTCGAATCCAGAGTTTGTCGCTTATTGGAGAGGCATATAGCAAGCTATAGTAGGCTCCACTCCAGCCAAATTTAATGTAGCCAGCACCGGTATTGTTGTCAGGGGCCTCCGTACTGCCAGAGCCCGATCGATAAAAACCGTTGACTGTGTTGTTAAGAATGTTAGGATCAGCCGCGATTGAGCTGCCAACACCAAACCCCCAGTCACCAATGCGTGCGACTCGCCCTGCAGTCGCGTCCTGGTTGGAGTCTGTCAGAGTTGCTTTGGCTGCCGTGCCCAGATCAGCCAAGACAGGCAACAGTCCTGCTGCTCGGTCAGCCAGCTCTTTGACATACCCCTGCATCGGCGCAAGTGCATATTTCTGAGCGGTGCCTGTGGCACCTAAATAAGGCTTGGCCAGGGTCAACGAAGTATCAGAAGTAATATTCGCTACCTCGTATAGCCGACCATCCGGGGCTACGAATGCCTCACCTTGTCGAGCACCTGACAGCCACTGTGTCCCGGTTCCTGTAACAGTCGCACTATTGCTAGTGACCTTTACCGTCCCTGCGTCATACCATGCCATTGCCGCCCTCCTGCTCTGGAGACGGGGGTTCAGCCGCTACCTCGGTCTGCTGCACACCAGCAGCCAGAATATCGACCAGACTGCGGAGCATTCCACCCGCCAATTCTGGTGTGATCCGGTTGCCCATATTGCTCTCAAATACCTGCGCAATAGATTGATGAATACTCATTGAACACCCATAAAAAAAACCGCCATAAGGCGGCTAAAGACCTGTCACATCAATGACCATGCAGTCATACCTAAGATACTGATCAACAGGCTGAATAGTGCCCGTATCACTCTCATGGATATCGGCGTCACTCCACTGCTGAACAGAAAAGGAAACGCTCTCGTAGCCCCAAGAGGGCCTTATTGCTAGATTACGCCAACGATATGACCACCATTCCTCCCAAGTTGGCGGACCTGCACCATGTTTCTGTATATCAAACGCATAGCCCGATGAAGTAGCACCGATATAGATAATCGCGTATACCTTACCAGGCGGAACAGTTACCGATTGCGAGCTGGCATTGTCTTCGGTGATGCGCTTGAAATCGACAACCTTCATCGGCGGATAATCGCTGGATGCGATCAAAGTGCCGTCCGACCTCCAGAACTGAAACCCTCTGTTAGTTAAGGCAGGTTTGCCGGAGACCGACTCATAAACATAGACCGTTGCATTTCCATCTGGTCGCCCAACATAAGCCTCCAATCTGTTGGTATTAACAAGAGATAAGGCGGGATCTCGTGAAGCTAGCGGATCATCTGTACTGTACTTGCCAGCAAACCCAAGGGTCGGCCAATTCGTATCAAACAAAATTTCGCCTGATGGTCTCCAAAACTGAAAGCCGTAGCCCATACCCTTACCTAACAAAAATGAACATCGAATTAAGGTCAATATTGTCTAGCGGTGGGTGCATCCCCCCTACCTGAATTGTCAATGGAACATTCCACGACAACGTGTTCCCGGAAGCATGGTAGAAATCTCGCATAAACTGGATTCCTCCTTTACTCGAATAACCGCCACGCCATCCAGTACCATGGGCAATCACAACCACATCCCCTTGTCCGGCTAACCCCGCTAGTGCCAGCGAGCCCGCCCTGGGCTGATTATTCGCAATGTGAACAAGCCTGAACAAGTTGTCGGAGCTAGAAAACGCCACTTTGCCATCGGGCAAACGGAAGTCATACCCGTACATGGCTACCACTCTCCAATACGGAAACTGGCATTGCCATTGGCATACCAGCCTCCGAGAAAATTCGGACGGATTTCTGTACGACCTTGAGCAGAATTTCCATTCAATTGAAATGTCCCTCCTTTATCTAAACGCCATCCCGACGCGTTAGGCACATAATTGAATGACTGAATATCATTCATGATTTTTGCGAAACCAATAGTTGTGTCACCGATTAAGGCTGTATTAAAAATGCTGGCCCCACCCTGCACTGAGAACACTGTCATTGGCATCCCATTAGCCGCATGCATCACCGCAAACCGATCCGCCAACACAGCAAAAGTCGACTGCATGACGCCAGACTCGTTGGTCAAATCCAGACCCACACCGGAGACATACTTCACCCCGCTCTGATTCGCCTGCAGCTTCACCCCCCAGCTGGAAGCGATCTTGCCATCCAACTCCGTCAAAGAACGCGCAACCTGCTCAACAGCCGCCGAATTGATACCGATACCTGTTTCCAACGTCGTAATAGACTCAGCCAGCGCACGATTCTCGTCAGCCTGGACATTCTTGAACTCCGCCAAAGAGGCCCGGATTTGGGTTTGCTCTTTCTGAGTATCAAACTGATTCAGCACTCGTTCAAGGTCAGCATCCTCACCCGCCTGTTGGCGTTTCATTTCTGCATTCAGCACCAGTTGACTAGTCGCCAAGGCTTCTTGCTGACCCTCTACGCTAGTCACCCGAGAGTTGGTCTCGTTCAAGGCCCCCGCTGTCGCTGCCAAACCCGTCTTGGGATCATTGACGGTATTTTGCAAAGCCGTCAGGTCGCGTCCTTGAGAAGAAATTGAGCTCCCTTGTTGAGTGACAATACTAGTCAGACCTTGAATCGCCGAGGAGTTGGCGAAGGTTTCCTCTCGCAACTCAGTCAGATTAGGCTGCCATTGCATGGCAGGCACAACATCACCAAGATACAAAGCTGCCCAATGGATAGTTGCCTGACCAGCATGGTTGCCAGGGGACGGCGCATAGTAAAACCGCAATTCACGCGGCAAGGCATTGGCAGCAGCCTTGGTGAATTTGACGACCTGGACAGACTGTTCAACATTGCGCTCCAGATCAGCAACCCGATTTGAACTGCCCCCCGCCCACACACCAATACGCGACTCCGTATCACCCTCCGCGGGCTTATGTGTATAGCAGACCACCAAGGTATAGCCCTGGGCAGGAACAAAGTCCTCAGTCAGGTTGTAGCGTCCAAATAGATATACAGGTGTGGCGCGAACTTGCTCAACGTTCGACGCCAGCAGCAAGTTTCCGGCTGGGGCTGTCAATGACTCAAGCCCAGTCTCCAGCTTTGTAATGCTCTGCGCCTGCGCACTGACATCCTGCTCTGTCGCCGTTACACGATTGCTCAAGGCTTGTACCGCACTGGCATCCGCTTTCTGATTTGCAGTAGCCTGCGCCGCATCAGCTGCAGCTTTTGCAGCCACCGCAGCGGCTGCCGCGTCCGTTGCCGCTTTATCCGTTACGGCCACCCAGGCACTGCCATTCCAGCGCTTGGGAGTATTGGCATTGTTTTTAGTGTCGATCCACAGATTTTGTGCCAGGCGCTTTGCAGCCGCAGGAGCTGCTGTTGCAAAGATCACCTCCCCTTTTGCCCCAGCGGCAGTGGCGGCAGCCGCTGCCGCATCTTGCGCCGCAACGGCTTTGGCATCGGCGCTGTTCACGCTGGCCGTCAACTGCGTGATGCTGCTTGCTTGTGCATCAAGCTTGCCCTCGGTCGCCGTCACACGGGTACCCAAGGAATTAACGGCCGTTGCCAAGCCACGCTGCGCGGCATCCAGACCATCTACCTTGCTGGACAGCGCCGTGGTGGAGTCAGACAAGGAGCGCAGGCCACCCTCCAGTTGCTCAACCTGAGTGCGCATGGATTGCACGGAGGAAGCCAAGGCGCCAAGGCCCGTTGCCGGATCGTTCACCTGGCCTGCGACCGTATTGATCTGCTGAGCATTAGCCTGAATCCGGCCTTCCGCACTCTCCACCCGGCTGATCGTCTCCTGCGACTGGACCGCCAAAGCAGCAAGACCATCAGTGATCGAGGCAAAGTCTCCGATCAGCCCCCAATACGCCGCATCCGTTATCTTCTTGCCTGCCGGCACAGCCTTTTTAGCGCGGTACATCTTGTCATTGGCAAAGACGACAGAACCTGCTGCATAGGCTTTTTTCGAATCCCATTTATCAGCAAGAAGCAGCTCTTGTACTTGGCCGTTGACCTCATCAACCCGTTGATTCAGCTCACCGAGTTCAAGAGTCAGATCTCCCACGGAATCGCGGATTTTGGGGATGTCGCGGATGTCGCCCATCAGCAGCTCGCCCAAGCCGCCCTCAACAATGGATGGAGTGATCAGCTGGTTATAGTCACTGGCCGATGTAGAAGGCACACCCCGGATACCGGGTTTTGACTCTGCCGGGAACCACGGTCCTTGAGTGCCGTTTTTATCAATCAGACGTGCCCAGAAGAAATGCTGAGCCGTCACCGCCAAACCTGTTTGCTCGAATGAGTCCGTCGGATACGCAAAACCACCGGCACTCAGCGAATCTGCAAAGCTTTGTGTCGAGCTATACCTGATCTCGGTGCGCTCAGTGATGTTCGGATCCGCAGGAAAACTCCATTTGACTTGTATACCCCAAGGAATGGAGCTGGTCCTCAGATCGGTCACAGGCAAAGGCGCAGACAGCTTGCCAGACAACTCTGTCAGATCTGAATTTCCCCACAGGCTGGACACATCCAGGACGTTAATCGCGCGTACACGCGCACGATACGCACCGGCATAGATGTTAGGAACCTCAACACTGGTGGAGCCCGTACGCGGGACTACAACCCACTCGGAATTATCCCGACGCCACTGCACCTCATAGGCGACAGCATTGGGAACGGCATCCCAGGAAATCACCGCATTATGTCGGGCCTGCCCCTGATCAATGACATGATAAGAGGTGATTGAAACATTACCCGGAATGCTCTGAACAGGCGGGGGAACAACGCTAACCGGTGGAGTTTCCACGCGGGTTTCATAGTCGATCGCGGCATGTTTGCCATCCACATACTGGACAGCTTTAATTGTATATTTCAGGCCGTCCCCTTCCGACAAACTAACTACTCGGTACTTCTGAGTCGACAATTCAGCCGAGCTGATAGACCAAGCCGACTCTGGCTCAGGAGTCTGACTAAACGGTGAGTCAACCAGCAGGACTTGTCCTTCTATTTCTTCACCATCCTCAACAACCACAAGGCGAGACTGAGAAACACCATTCGGTAATACGACCGTCAAACGATCACCCGATACGACTCGAACAGAAGCATCCAGTGTCACTTCAACATCAGTTGCTGCTTGAATCAAACCACCAATACGACGCCCAGCCAAATGTGAATCGGCAATTTCAATAATTTGCCCTGGCTGAGCCAAATTACCTGACAAACCCACCGCAAAAGTAACTGCCTCAGTTTCCATACGGGAGGTAAACAAAGCACTCCGTCCCATACGTTGGGCCTGACCTTGAGACGTACACCCAAATGCTGTTAGCTCAACTTGTCTTACGCCGTAGCGGACCATGCCTTCCGGGTCTTCAACAACCTCCACCTTGGCCCGCCCCATATCAGTCTCATCATTCCAGGAGACCAAAGCAACAGTGTGACGAGTCGCCAAACTGGATCCGACATAATTGAACACGCCATCAATTACGTTGGCATTCGAGTAGGTATAGACCGGATCCCGTGGCATATCGGCTACTGCTTGCACCGACCCTTGAGCGTAATAAGCAATCCCACGAAAAACCGATGCCAAATCCTGTAAGACTTTCCATGCTTCCGCTTTATCCTGCAAATACACATTGCAGGAGAAGCGGGGCTCGGTACCACCTTTTCCGTCGGGCACCTGCTCATCACAATATTGTGCAATTTGATAAAGAGACCACTTATCCAACCAAGCTGCGGGCAGAAGACGCCCCAAGCCATCACATGCATTCGTGGCCAGGTCATAGAAGATCCAGGCAGGGTTGTCTGTCCAGGAAACTTTAAAAGTACCATCCCAGCTCCCGGAGTAAGTATGTGTCCACGCATCATAGTTGCTAGGTACTCGTACCACCCGTAAGTACAAATCAAAGGCACGCGAAGGAATACTCTGAAACTGCTTGGCATTCACACGCAGACCAACACAAGCCGACATCGGACGACGCAACTTGGCATCAGTGACCTCTGTAATGGAATCAACGTATGTAACGTCACTCACCGTAGAGTTGTTGGCATTAACGGTAGTCCGACGCACGCGCAGCATCCAACCTACCTGCGCACGTGGCAAATCAATGCGATGAGAACGTGCATATTGCTGGGTTGTCTTACCGTCGAAGGCAGCTCGTAGCACTTCTTCAAAAGCTGAGTTATCGGTAGACAACTCAATCACATACTCAACACGATAGCCAGATATGTCACCGGTTGTAGCGGATTGCTGTTTCAGACCACGCACCGACAACCCTACTCGTACAGCCGAGATATGTATGTTCTGGATAGATCGTGTGAATGGCTGGTCTGAACGTAGCTCTACATTCACCGCCGAACTAGCTTCCACAGCCGGGAAACCAGGAATGTACCGTTGGTCCTGTGTACCCGCACGGAACTCCAATTGAACATCTGTAAAATTCAGGCTGCCATCGTCATTCTCAATAGGCGTTTTGTCCAGGTATACAGAGCGCAAAGGGCTGCTACTGTTTGCAAACCCATGAATAGGACCAGCGCTGACCAGATCGATAATCGAGGCATAAGCAATACTGTGCAGATTATCCTGGTCCTCAACCGGTGTACGAGTCGAGCCACCGCCCCCCTTCCCGCCCTTGTGACCTTTGACGCTGTAGCCCCCAGAAACAGGAACGGCGCCCGCAGGCGCCGCAATGTTGTAATCAAGAAGTCTCATCACATCTGATCCTCTGAATAAATCCCAGCTGAAACTACAGCACTACCTACTATTTTTCGCCCATACCCTAGCGGAACAGGGTTCCCCTGGGCCGTCGTATTAATTGGACCATTAAAGTTGTAGGACGCTTTATTCTCTGCTTGATCCGCTGTTCCTAACCCCACCTGCATAGGCATGATCATTTGAAATACCCCGCCCAGGGTCATGCCAGCACCAGCAGCCATCAACCCATATCCAAGCACAGGATGACCACCGACAACCAAAGCACCAACAATGACTAAGCTCACACCCAGTATTGTTTGAAAAAGCCCCCCTCGTTTCGAGCCTCGAATCACGGGCGCAATCCGTATTTCTTCCTGGCCTACGGGTGCTTCCAACGCTTCCTCGTTGATATTCGTTGTGGATAGAAAGCATGCATAAGAGATGCCTCGGTCCCCCGAGGTCAGTAGTTCTCGCTCAAAACCAGGCAATAACACACACAAAGCCCGCACACCTTCTGCCAGAGAATTAACTGCCAAATGATGAACCCGACCAAAACGGGTACCGAGCTTGCCATACAACCGTATCGTGCGTAGCTCTTGACTCACCGATGCTGTGGCCATCACAACAACTCCTTATGTCGAATAATCTTGCGAGTAATCTGTGCCCAATAACCGCCGTAAGGGACTCGTTCAGATAAGTAACCATAGGCATGGTGCAGCATTGCATCGGGCACAGGGTGTAAATGCGAGGCTTCAGCCAAGGAAGAGGCCCCCAAATACACCCCCGCATGATTAACCCGATCGCTACGCAGCTGCATAAGGATCACATCACCAGTTTTGGGACCATCCTCAACTTCTACAAAACCAGCTTTGGCAAAGTTATCAAGATACAGTTCTTCATCCCCCTCCCACCAACCATCCTCACGTTCAAAGTCTGGCAAAACCACTGCCCGTTCACGACGATAAAAATCCCGCACCAGGGTGTAGCAATCTAGTACCCCGTGATAAAACTGACGACCAATCAGAGGGGCCTGATAACCTTCTGGGCGGAAGGACTCCATCTCGCGTACCTGAGGAGTACCTGCACCTGGCATCACTGAAACAATCAACCACTCCAAAGGTTTTACATATTCAGCCATTGCCTCGCATGCCACACGATCCGCCTGGCTGGGCGCAGCCGACATATTCGGATGTGAGTGCACAAAAGCGATCAACTCACCTTGCTCCTGGGCTTGCACCCAATCCTCCGGACGAGTTATGAAAAAATTTTCAGGCTCGCTAGCCACATTCACTCCGGGCACATAAATTTCCTTGCGTCCTTTAGCCACCACAAAACCCACTGCCTCACGTGGATACTCAGCCAAGGCGTGCGCATTAATCGCTTCTATGGTTTTTTTATTCATATGACACCCATAAAAAAAACCGCCTATAGCGGTCATCCAATACATCGCAATCGTTAACGGAGGCGATCAGCCGCCGGTTCACCACCAAATGAAATCTCTGCTTCCTCAGGTTGACAGTTCTGAACACTAGCCCACCGCAACTGGCAACTACGGACAAAACCAGGACAACGATCTAAAGCAGGGTCCTGCACTGGCTGATCATTCTTATCAAACATGGCTGAACCTGTGTAACCACAATAAGGCCCACGATAGCCACCGATACGCGTCCAAGAGCAATACGTCATAATTTGGCGTCCTGGCAATCGCTGCCCCTGGAAATCCAACGGGCTGGATAACTCAAACTCTACCGCTTCGGCATTACTGGCAGACCTCTGCTCAATCAGCCACACCTCAAGAGGAAAAGACTGCGTAGGATCTGCCCCAGGATTACCCTCCGGGAAATTAGCCTCATCAAGATATTTCACTAAGGTACGATGCCGAATAAATCGTGTACCAACTAAATCCCCATACATCCGGCACAAGGCGGAAATCACCCCTGGCACAGGCTTGCCCTGAGCATCCACACCAATGTTTCCCACCTGCACTTTAGGAGTCGCTTGGCGCCCTTCACCTGCGCGTTTAAATCCTGTCGCTTGAATAGCCCATGGCTCATACCTTTTTCCTTGCCACCAAATCGGTGTATCTTGCGAATAGCCATGAAAACGAAACGTGCCAGCACCAATTTCTTCAGCATCAAGCTCAAACAACTCCACGATGGCACCAGGCTCCAACTTTTGTAGATCTGCAGTAATCGTCATGGTTGAAACCCCTTCTCAAAAGTTGCGGACAGTCGCCAAACATCGGCGCCTTGATGTTCCTGCGAATAGGCACCACAAGTGGTAACAATCGCCGTGCTCTGCCCAGGTGGGGTCCAAAGAAAAGAGCACCATCCAGCATGTTCATCCAAAAACTCTGTGATCTCATCAATACGCTGCTGTCGCCCCAAAAACACCAAAGACCACTTGGCGTCTTTGGAGTTCATCCCTTTGCCCACCCGTTGTACATAACCATCACCCAGCTTGGCTGACAAAACCTGGAACTCAACCTCTTGCACCATATTTTGCTGTTCCGCCGCCCAAGTAAATGTATTCATCATGCATACCCTTGTTGTTGATTCCACAGTAAGCCGCCTTGCCGCATTTCACTGGCCAGCACTTTCTGAACTTGCCCGGCAATCAATTCACCTAGTTGCCTGGCATCTGCCTGACTGCCACCACTAGTCTGCATTTGGGCTGAACCATTACTAGAAATATTCACCTCGACATTAATTGGAGCTGACTGTGCGCCCCCTGCAGAAGTCTTGTTAGCTCTTTGAAGATAAGAAGTGAGATCATTATTTTGTCTAGAACTAAGCACCCGCTCACCTTTATCCAGCAACCAGGTGCCCTCACGCGGTATCTGGTCAAGACCGTCATGAGCCATCCCGCTCAAAGAAGTAGCCGCAATCATAGCGACCGAGGCGTAGCCCATCCCGCGAATCCACGGCGCTATTGCCAGTCCCTTTCCACCTGGAATCGCCATAGCCTGGGTGTAAGCGACTTCTGTATTAATAATTGCTTGGGCAATGCTAGCGGCCTTATTGGCATAAAAAAGAACCTTATAAGCTGTCGATCCCTCTTGCCCCAACGCTTTCAGCATTTGCATAGCATCACTAGTCACAGTCGAAAAACTAGATAATGTCGCTGACCGCCATGCTTCAGATAGAATCGACTGCTGCTCGTTGTAACGCGTATTTATTTCCAAAATAGCTGCAGCATGTTCCTCCTCCATACCTTCCAAGGTCTCAAAGTACGCAGCCTTTTCTGCCAACTCTTTTGCACGCCACTCATCCAGTGCAGCCTCACCTCGTGTGACATTCAATAACTCTCCAATCCCCCCTCCCAATGTACTGGTAGGCTCATTGAACTGAGGTGCTACAGAGATGCTGCTTTGCACCAGCTTTTGTATTGCATTGGAATATTCATCGGCAGACAATCCCGCCTCATTCAAAACACGGACTCTATTTTTAAAAGTATCCGTACTGCGCTCTTCCTCTGTGCTCAACTCCAACATAAGCGACTTATATGCGTCCTGGGCTACTTTTGCCTGCTCAAAAGCCTCTTTAGTTTCGAACAACGCATTTGCGAGCCCCATCTCCTTCTCTGAGGCTCCTGAAAGTCGCAGCTGATAGTTAAACATCTCACGCTCAGACATCCCGAGCACTGCTACCTGATCCTGCAACCCCTGAACTAACGGATTCACTCCCTTCTTTTGCTGACTTCCCATATCAGCCCCAGCAGCGTTGCGAGCAGCCTCTTCCGCACGCTCAACAGCTTCTAACATCTCGATCTTCTCAAGGGCTCGCTTGTGCTCTTCATCACTCATTTTCCCAAGCAGACCCTTTTCCAGATCATATCGAAGCAATGCAGCATTACTAGCTTTACCAGTGAGTGCAATCTGACGATCTATCTGGGATTCAAACTTAACAAAGTCCTCCGATGCTTGTTCCACACCAGCACTGATAGGAGCACTGAGCAACTCTGTAATCTTTTCAAACTTTAATCGCAAGCCCTCCGCCCGCGTCATCGCTACTTCGTACGTCTCAAAAAGATCCCTACTCTGGCGACTCAACTGCTCATATAGAGGCGAACTCTTATCTGGCATCGCATGCATCTGCGAGCCCAAACTCTGAAGCTGAATCTTGTAAAAAGCTATGTCCTTCCCTAAACCAACCAGTTCTTCTCCGATTTTCCACTTGGTATTCTCAAGTGCAGCCCTTCCCATTTTATTGAGTGACACACTAAGCAAATCGACCGAGCCACGGAAACTATTTGCACTTTTCTCTGCAGTATTTGCATTATTACTAAAGAGCAAAAACGACCCAGCTGCGAGTGCTGCTGTAACACCAAGCCCTACCGGCCCCCCCAACACGCCCAGCAATGCTCTACCAGTACTTACACTGGTTGATTGCACGGCTACCAAGCGCTTTGTGGCAGCCTCGTCCGCCAGCTTTGCTGTTGCCACCTGCGCATGGGTCGTAGTCAACCCAAGATTCGCTTGTGCGCTTGCCAAAGCCGCAGCCGCAGCTTGTGCTTCCGCTCTGGCAGCAGCAAGCGTAGCAGCAGCCTTGGTATGGCTCGCCACAGTGGCACTCACAGTTGCCGCAACAGCACCAATCGTCCGCGACGTATAGACCCCCAGTGCACCCAGGGCCACAGTCCCCAGAACATCTGCAAACGACTCAAAATTCTGGGAAATGAAGTTGATTCCCGAAGCCAACAATGTCGTTGCTTGCAAGGAGTTATTCGTATTGCCTACGTACTCGCTAAATGCCGAGTTCAAGTTTGTCAGCGCGCCACTGACTGTCTTGGGCATCAACTCCAGTTGCTGCAAGGCAGGGATATAAGAAGATGCCAAACCTTGAGCCAACATCTGGGCAGACATCTGCCCACTCCTGCCCAACTGATCAATCTCTGCCGTCGTTTTCCCTGTGCTGTCGGCCATATGGGAAATCAGGGAATCAACAGTACCAGTAATCTGCGCCCAGTCACTGGCATTAACTGCACCGGTACGAAACGAATTGGCAAACGCCTCCATGGCGACTGCGCCGCTATCTGCACTAGCCCCATTCGTTGCCAACAGTCCAGAAAAAGCCCCTACTGCATCCATGCTTTGATCAAAACCAAGACCGATCTCCCGCAAAGCCGGGGAAAGTGCGATGAATGCTTCACGTGTTTCATCAATAGGGCGGGATGTCGCCTGAGCAAGCTGCGCCACTCGTGCCTGGGCCTGGTCGTACTCGCCCAAAGACTGCGTCGCAACCGCCATACGCTCGGCATAGCTATCCCACTGCTCGGCCATCTCAATCAAATCCATGGCCGAAAAACTACTTAAGGCAGACTTCAACACTCGGTCCATCACAGCGGCTGAGGCAGCACTTGAGAGGGTCGCATGACTGACGCCAGCCATACTGCCATTGACTCGATCCGACATGGCCGCAACACGAATGCCGGCCGCCTCCATTGCATTTAGGGCAAGCGTCAGATCTTTGGCACCTTGCTCCGCCGACCGAGTATCGAGCGTAATAGTCAATCGAGACTCTTGCGCCATTCAAATTCTCCAGATAAAAAAACCCTGCCAAAGCAGGGAAAACCGCACATAGACGCTGATTCAAATCTCAGGACCTGAACCCTATCAAAACAATTGGGCCAGCCAGGTAAACGTGCAACCCCAACTGGCCCAACTCCTGCTCCCACCACCAGGCAATCAACTGCGTTCCAAGCGATCAAGCTCAAACACAGCCATATCCAGTTCTTGCCGGGGCAGTGGGGTTCCGTATGCCTGGACCACAGCGCTTATGTTCTCGGTAGAAAGGGGCAATGGCACCGCACCGCCCATTCCGACAACGACACTCCGACAACGGTCTGCAGCACAATAAACACGGATGACATGATCCGTAATGGGATCACTGGGAGGTTCATCCGGGATCTGAGCACCGAGAGTCGAATGAATCAGCTTGCGCTTTTCATTTTGCCCGGCCCACTCTTTTTCCCACTGGAACCGGGCGAGGACTTTTCCACGGTTTCCTGGGCCTCCTTCTTCGCATTGGCCGCAACATGGGCCGCTGTCGCAATCACCCAGACAAAAAGGTCTGTGTTCTCTGACAACAACTTGGTCGCATTCTCGGGCGAATAAGGAATGACATTGCCCGCTTCATCAAGGACCTCACCCTTCCAGTCCTTGACGATATACGTGCTCAACAACTGGCACTGAACATCATGCTCGCGGACATCGTTACTTGAAACACGAATAGCCGCCAGTGAATGCCCTGCATCTTCCCGTGCAATCAAGCGGCGAGCTCGCTCCAAGGCTATTTGATAAGCCTCGGTATCAAGCGCCGCAATCTTGAAAGACACGTCCTCGTCATAATCCTCCCACCGCTCCTGACTCAGCACCGATTCCAGGCGATTAATCTTCAAAGCCATGCCATCACTCCTTAAGGTGCAGGCGCAGCAACTGGGCTACGAGTCAGCACGGGAGTTTGCTTGGCCACGGTGAAGTTCAGCTCCACTTTCAGAATGTCGCCCTTGGCACCGTTAGGCAGGTCACCATCGACCTCAATGGCGGGCAGATCGATCTCGTACTTGTTGCCAAGGGAGTCGGTGATCGGGAAGGAAATGGCGATCGGGGTGCGTTTGAACTGGTTCTTCCACAGCTCCCAAGCCTTCTGGGACCAAGCCAGGGTCACTGTGCCGGTGATGGCTGCTGCGGTCTCAATCAGGGCGCCGGGGCCCAAACGCTCGGCACCAAAGCAACGTTGGGTCTGCAGTTGATTGTCGATATTCAGGGTCAGGCCCGATACGCAAGCCTGGCCAGCCAAAGACACACCATTGGCTTTCACATCGCCCACGCTGATCGAGGACATGAAAGGTGTTTGGCTGGGCTCGGCCGGATCGGTGGCAAAGGGAGTTTCCTTGTCTTCGTAATCCAGGCAAGACATGGTGAAGGTCACGGTGGCTTTGCCTTCTTCAGGCACTTCCAGGGCAAAGGTGCTGACATGTGCACCCTTGAACAGCGCGTAGACATCCACGTCACGATAGGCTTTGGCCAGGCTGAAGGTGCTGCGGGTCTCGCCCACGCTCAGCTTGTTCTCTTTCCACTCGCCGTAGAAGGCAGCGGCCAGCAGCTCGTCAAAGGTGCCGTAGGACAGTTCGCCCGTGATGTCGCCACCAATATCAATACTGGTCACGATCGAACCCTGACCAATACGCGAATCGGTGATTTCTTCGGACTCCTCTTTGTTCAGGGTAGGAGTCAGTGTGTTGCCGGTAACGCGCAGCGTCTGCCAGCCCGAACCGGGGGTTACACCGGGAACGGTTTCTTTAACCAGGTAGCTAGTAACTTTAGCGCCAGAACTCATAATGCATCTCTCCTGTATGCAGGCAAAAAAAACCGACGCGAGGTCGGCACAAAAAAACAGGTAAAAAATCAACCGGCCCGGAACGGGACGGTCAGGTTGATCTGGTAAAACTCTTCGCGTTGTGGCCGTTTTTGCGGGTCATCCGCTGCCACGTCGACCTGGCTCAGGCCCAGGCATTCCAACGCTCCTTCAGACCAGAAGGAAAAGTGTTCATCCACGGCATCACTCAGGCGATCCAGCTCCTGACGCCCCTGACCCAAACGATCAAAACACTCAATCAGAATCTCGCCCGATTTGCGGGTGTAGGGTCTCGCACTCATGCCCGAGATTTCCGAGTCGGTATTCTTGATCAGCAGACGGCACCAGACGCCTGTATCCGGCGGAGTAAAGGCCGCGTGCGCATTGGGATACTCGATGCGCTCCTGAGCAATCCCGGTCAATGCCACCATGTGATCAATAATGGCTTTACTGATCTGTTCAAAGTTCATCTTGTGTAGTTCTCCTGAACGGTCCTGGCCATCTGCTTGACGGCCAATCGACGACTGTGCGTGGGTTGCTGTGACCAGGCATAAAAAAACCCCGCAGCAATTTCTTGCTCGGGGTTGTTTCGTTTGCATTGGACGCAACTTTGCACGCCCATTATTGCAATTAGCCTTGCAGATTCATAGCGGACCATGTTGCAGACTGCAACGCCAGGCGTAAAAGGCAGAGGTTTCACCCTCTTTGATCTTGTCCACCTGGCCTGAATCCTGCAACTGCACCAGCACACGCTTGACCCCTTCGCGCATGGCGTTGCGTTGGGCCGTGGACAGCTCCATGCCTTTGCTGACGTGCCGCACAATCTGGATCATACGGAACTCTCGTCCCGGATAGGCCGCTAACAGGTCTATGACTTCGGCTGCATACTTCACCGCAAAATCTCCTTCTCGACTGTAATTCTGAAATCCATCAAATGGCGGCGGTAGTCTTCATCCCGAAGGACCGCGCCAGTCACCTTTTTGATCCACAAACGGGCTGTGGTCTGACGTTCGCTGGCGGTCAAATGACCGTACTGAGCGTTCTTGCGCGGGTACTCGGCCTGGATGACCATGGCTTGGTAATGCGGCAGGCGCTGGTAGAGGGCGTCAACCGCCAAAGCGTGGTCTTGATGTATGGGCCTGAAGTCCTCTTGCCACGGAACGTAGCGTTCCATATTGCCCACGGTCTGCCCAGACCAGCACCAACGGGCCCAGTTCCAGAGCAAATCGTCGCCGCTCAGACCCTGCTTTTTTTCTGCTTTGATTGTCATGTGGGTTCCTCCTTCAAGCCCGATGAACGGTGATGCAGTGCATCCGGGTCAGCAAAATTCGTTTGATGCTTTGGAACAGGCTTTCTGGATCGCCGCTTAGCTGCACAATGCGATCGCCGCTGCTGTTGTCCGTGTAGGCAAAATCCGCGATATAGCAAATCCTGCCGGCAGGTATCAGGTGGCTGAAAAGCCGTGGCACCAGACTCCAGGATGGCTGCTGTACCAAATGCCTGATCTGGCCGCTCCGCTGCAAAGCCAGCAGTTCTCTGTAGCGATGGGCAGGTGCGCCGGTGATCGCCTGATGCACCTCTTGATGACGCCGTCTTATCAGATCCATGGCTGGTTCGCTCCTTGCCCAAGGCTGCTTTGGCCATCTTCAGCACAGCCAAGGAACACGCTTCCGGGCGGGCCAAGATCCGATTCGCCCAGACTCGCGGGTCCTTGTCGGTGTCGCCCGAAATCACCTGAGCCAGATCGCGCACGCGTCGTTGCCCTTCCCGGCGCCCTTGCTCCCAGTCTTGCGGGGAGGTCAGGGCCAATCGAGGCGGCGGGATTTCTGGCCACTGTCCTTTGGCCAGGTGATCTCCCAGCACTTTGTGCCAGCGTTGTTCCAGCTGCGTGTAGGCCTGATTCAGCATGTCAAACTGTCCAATGCTGATTGCTGCGTGATAGATAGCCGGGTGTGACCACTCGCCCATTTCTCCTCGCACTCGTGCTTGCATACCACGCACAGCCTGGAAAAAGGCGGTTTCTGGTTCCAGTTGAGGGCGGCACGCGCGCAAGAACTCCGGCAAGCTGGGGGGCCAATCAAACATGCGACGGCAATTCTTGATGCCTAGTGCCACGTCATTGGGCGAGACACCTTCCTCGTCAAAAGCTTCGGCCCAAGCCTGTTTCCAGTCTTCAATGGCTTGCTTGTCCCGAAAGTTGGAGCGGAACTTGTTCGGATAAATGCCATTGAGCCGGTTATACAAATGGTCCATCAGGCTGATGCCTTCCAGCTTGGTGTGGCGCAGCAGCCAGGGGTTGGAAAAATCAGATATCGATGACATCGTCTATCTCCTCGCGTTGCCGATGACGGTTCACATAAGCCAGGGGATCAAAGCCCGACGCCTGACCTGCACGGGGCTCGTTGCGTCCTTCCAGCCAGCTGGCCTTGCCCCCGCGCCAGCCACGCAACATGCACTCGGCCAGAAAGTCGTCCACGCTGTAGCCCATCTCCAAGGCACGGTGGGCTTCGGTACCCAGGCGGTTCAGGGCGGTTTGCGTCAAGGGCGCTTTGATCTCGCGACGATGACGCAGATAATCTGCGATCACTTCGGCACGGGGTTCAGCAGGCCAGGCAGAGAACTCCAGCGCCGGAGCCTTGCGACGCACGTTTATTTTTTCTTTATCTTTTTCTGTATCTGTATCTGTATCTCCTTCTTTATCTGCCTCTTTATCTAGCGCGTTACCCGGCCGTTTCGGTAACGTTACGGACGCGTTACTGCCTTCGTTACCGTCTTGTTCCTGTTTTTTTCTGGCCCGAAAACGCGCCACCCGCTCCGCGCTGCTGTCGGATTTCATCTGGCGTTTGTCCCACGCCAGAGGCTGCAAAGTTTCCTGGTCGATCAGGCCCACTTCGCTTAAGCGGCGCACCACATCGTCCAAGGTGCGCAGGTCCAGGCCCAGCTTGACGGCCACCTTGCGCAGCATCAGCGTGTCTTCGCTGTCTAGCACGCCCTGCCCTTTAAGGCAGAGCAAGGCCACGTAATGCCATCTGTCCTCAAAAGCCAGCAGACGCAATTTCTCGTCGTCCACCATCTCGGTATAAGCGCGAAACCACGGCATATTGCTCATAGGCACGCTCCTGACTGTGTAAGCCAACGACAAGCAAACTCGTGTCGATGGTTGTGAATACGTGTTTTCATGGCACCCCCGCCTGAAAAACCGCACGCCTCTGATGTATTTGCAAAAATATGACGCGCAGCAGGATCCCTGGCCCAAACAGGCCACGAACATCCGATTGATAGGCAATGCCCCAAGGGCACAAGAACTGCGTCACCCCATGACGCAATCGAACTGTCAGGCATGGCTTGCAAGCCAAACCCATCGTAAATGCTTAGATATTTCTAGAGCTTTCTTTGGGTGCTGGGGCGGGCACCACCGGGTTCATGTGATGGAAGACCAGTTGCCAGACGCGCGGTATGACACCAGCCTTCTCCCATTGAGATATGCGGCCTTTGCTCAAGCCCGTGATACGCAATACGGCTCGGCGACCGCCCATTTCTTCGATGATGTGTTTAGCGTCCATGCATTGAGTATAGATAGTTCTAAACGTAAATAAAAGAAATATCTAAACCTATGTTTAGTTTTTTCTTGTTTTAATGTCGGGTATGGATATTTATTCGATTCGCCGCAGAAACCTGCAACGCCTGATTGAAGACCGCGCTCACGGCAACGCGGCTGACTTTGCGCGCTCTATTGGGCGCACACGGGCGCAACTGGCCCAGTACCTGTCATCCACCTACAACGGTGGGCGCAGCATTGGCGAACGAGTGGCGCGGGCCATAGAAAAAGAAGTGGGTCTGGAAGCGCATAGCCTGGATCAGCAAGGCTATGGTTTTGGGGCTAAGCACGGTTTTGACTCCAACGTGCAAGACGCCATGATGGGCGAGCGGCGTATCCCCCTGCTGAACTATGTGCAGGCAGGTGTGTTTCGGGATCCCGGTCAGAACTTCACGTTTGAAGAAGTGGAATATCTGCTGACAGACCTGTGTCTGTCCGAGCGTTCCTTTGCCTTGCAGATCAAGGGCGATTCCATGTTGCCGGACTTCAAGGAAGGCGACCGGATTATTGTGGATTGCGAGCTTACGCCCCGCCCCGGTGATTATGTGGTCGCCAAAAACAGCGAAGAAGAAGCCACCTTCAAGAAGTACCGGCTCTTGTGCATAGATGAAGGTGGGCAAGAAATCTTTGAGCTGGTGCCGCTGAACGAAGACTATCCTTCCATTCGCAGCGACCAGCATGCTATTGAAATCATCGGCACCATGGTGGAGCACCGGAAATACTATAGGCGTTCGTAAAAAGCTGGCAGCGCAGGCTGCCTTGCATAATGCGGCTTAACGCTTTTTCATTTCCTGATCGACCTTCTCCATCCAGGCCTGATCACAAGGGACGGGCTGTGCTGAGCGCTGACCATACAAACGGATATGCACCACGTTGCACCACTCCTGCGAGCCATAGTCAGGGCCATGCCCTTGTCCATCGGAGACAGCCAATTGACGATCCACCTTTTCCAGCCAGGCCTCACTGCCGACTTTCTCGGTGGGCACCGTAGTTTGGCAAGCGGCTAACAATAAAGCGGGGGCAAGCATCAAGATTCGCATGACAATATCCAAATAAAACCTCTGCTATAACAGAGCATCAAAAAACTATTATTTTTCAATGCCCCTTTTATAACAAGACCATTGGGGACTCAAGCTCGTCCCTGGCATGTGAGACAAGAATGAAATGGCTGTTCCTATGCCTGATCATGGTATTGCTACCTCTGAGCACGCAGGCAGGAAACACTCCCTGCTCAGGCAAAAAAGGTGGCATTTCCCACTGCGAGGGGGAAGTCTTTGTATGCCGTGACGGTTCAGCCAGCGGCAGCAAGCGGTCGTGTCCTGCGTACACCGGCACTACAGGACAAAGTTCGCAGTCCAGGCCACAGGCGCTGCAATCCAGCAGCGTTTGCCCCTGCTCCAGTGGAACCTATTGCACCGGCCCTCGTGGAGGGCGCTATTGCGAAACCAGCACAGGTAGCAAGCGCTATCAGCGCAAATAAGGGGGCAGCCTGCGGTACTTGCTTAGCAATTGCCCTTTTTAGCCTGGCCGGGTGGACAGTGACGCTGCCCATATCCACCGTAACCATCCGGATCCACAATCACCGAACCCCTGGGAGTATGGACGGCACAGGCGGAAAGAATAGCTGTCATGGTCAAAGCCAAAATAAGTGTTTTCATCATTATTCTCTGGGTTTTAGACGCGCTCATTGTGCTCCAAGGATAAACAACAAGGTGCTACCAATCGCGAGCAAATACAGTTGGGCCTCCAGATGCTTGAATCTCTTGCTCTAGCCGTGGCTACGCTAGGCACAAACACAGACTTTATGTAATAATTGCGGACTTGTTGCCCCTCTAGCTCATGCTTGGTTAGAGCAGCGGACTCATAATCCGTTGGTGCCGTGTTCGACTCACGGGGGGGGCACCATCTCATTCCTCTTTCAAGCATCGGCCCGTACTAATAATAACAATGCCGAACTCGCTTGTTCCCTGCCGTTTGGCTTGCACCCAGCAACAAACCTGAAGCCCGGGCTTCTTGCTGTTTGAGCAAGTTACCCAGGCCTGAAAAGCGCTTATTTATCCGCCGGCAAGAGCGAAGAATGGTGGCTGACAATCAGCCAATCCCGCCCGTTCCATTGATAGGTATAGGTGTAACGCGCGCCTACGTCCTTGCCGCTGCTGCCCATATGAAAGGTATACAGCCCCGAGTCCACTGCCATATTGCAGCCTAGGGTGATCTGTCGTTGCGTTACCCTGCCCTGCGGCTTGCCAGCCAGAAAGTGGTCGAAATAATCTTCTTTCTCTGCCTTGGTGATGCGGTTTACCCCAGACAGCGTGGGTAGCAGAATCGAGCGCTCTGCATAGTTGTTAACGACGACCTCGGGTTTGCCGGTTTGTAGCGACTGGTTCCAACGCTCAAACAAAACGGCAACACCAGCCTCGTCTATCGGTGCACAGCTTGGTGAAGATTGGGCACTCAGGCTGCGTTCTTCCTGGGTCTGTGCCGCGCAACCCGCCAGCACCAGCGTTCCCAACAACACCATGATTTTCTTGCTCATTTCCCTTACCTCCCTCTCGTTTTTATGAGGCGGATAGTAGCATCGGTGCCTAATCATTAGCGTTTAACGCTGATCGAGGCGACGTACTACAAACGTTCGGGAATGAGTGGGACATTGTGGGGCTGAACCTCCTTACTTAGTCTTGATCGTGCCCGCCCAGGCCTTTTATCTATGTGTAAGTGCACCAACAACAATTGTTAAAGTTTGTTTTATACAGGAACCCTTCGCCGCCTAGTCATTAAAATCGCTTCTCTTTATATAAGTAGAAGGGGAAGTTCATGACTTTTCGTATGGGTGCATTGGCCGCTATGCTGGCCGTCGCTGGCCTGACTGCAGGCTGTCAGACAATGGATGTGGGTGGCATGGTCGGTGCCGGCAGCAAGGCTGTCCAGGCGTTCAATTTGTCCGATCAGGAAGTGATTGCTCTGTCGGATCAGTCCTGCAAGCAGATGGATGCTGAAAACAAAGTGGCCAGCCCCAACAGCAAGTACAACAAGCGCCTGCAACGTGTCGTTAAGCCATTGGCGAAACAGTTGAACGGTCAAACACCGAACTTCAAGGTTTACCAGACTCAGGAAGTGAACGCCTGGGCCATGGCTAACGGTTGTATCCGTGTGTATGCCGGTCTGATGGACAAGATGAACGACGACGAACTGCGCGGCGTGATCGGTCACGAAATGGGCCACGTTGAACTGGGCCACAGCAAGAAAGCCATGCAAACCGCCTACGGCCTGTCCGCTGCTCGTGACGCTGCTGCCGCCACCGGTAACGGCGTGGTTGCTCAGTTGAACTCCAGCCAATTGGGCGAGCTGTCCGAAGCCTTCCTGAACGCTCAGTTCTCGCAATCGCAAGAATCCGACGCTGACGACTACTCCTTTGACCTGCTGACCGAGCGCAAGCTCAAGACCCAGGGTCTGGTTTCTGCCTTTGAAAAACTGGCAGCTCTGGACGGCGGCGAAAGCAGCGTGATGAGCTCGCACCCCGGCTCCAAAGAACGCGCCCAGCGTATGCAACAGCGCATCGACGCGGCTAAATAAGCCCCTTCGACGCAGCGAATCGCATGCCGCTAACCCGTCCGCTTTTGCGGGCGGGTTTTTTTTTGGGGATTCCAGGGATCACAAGTCAGGATGCAGCACAGCATCGGGCCGCCGCTACCAAACGCTGGATGCTCGGCCAGGAACTTTTTACCCGTACGATGAACCAATCAGACATTACCAACACCCGTACTCCCTCGAACGCCCCTGCCTGACAAGCAGTCCAGCTACAGCAAAGCCTGGTCTGTAAATCCTTACTTTTCGTCGCGGCGGCGCCATAAACCAATACCTGCTTTCAGGTATGCTTGTGCCATTCTTTGGTCTTGGCAGTTACGCTCTTGAAAAAGTCTTCCTCTTCAAAAAATTCCTGTCCCTGCGGCAATCCCAAAACCTACGAAGTTTGTTGCGGCCCTTGGCACCAAGGCCCGCAGTACTTGCAAGCCCCCGATGCGGCTACCCTGATGCGCTCGCGGTACAGCGCTTTTGTGCGCGACGATCTGGACTATCTGCTGGCCACCTGGCATAGCTCCACCCGCCCTCATTCGCTGGAACCCAATCCGGAAGGTTTGCAATGGCTGGGCCTGGATGTGCGACGTCATGAACGTGTTTCCGACACGGAAGCGATTGTGGAATTTGTCGCTCGCAACCGTCTGAATGGCCGGGCGAACCGTCTGCATGAAGTCAGCCGTTTTGTCCTTGAACAAGGCCAATGGTTCTACGTGGACGGAGATTTCTCATGAGCCAAAGCAACGATTTTGGGCAAGCGGAACAGGTCCATGGCTCCAGCCTGCCCATGGCTTTGCTTCTGGAAGCTGATCCCAGCACAAGTCTGATTGAAAGCTACAAAGACACACCGCACGCCTGGTGCATTAAAGATCAGGAACACATCGTGGCGGCTGCTATTTTGCAGCGCAGGAACGCCCAGGATTGGGAGCTGATGAACATCGCCGTTCAGCCCTCGCACCAGGGTCATGGGTTGGGTGCCAAGCTGCTGTCTGCCCTGATTAGCTATGTACGCGAACAAGGTGGTCAAACCTTATATGTGGCCACCGGCACCATTGGCTACCCCCTGTTTTTCTATCAGCGCGCCGGCTTTCGAGTGGTGGCGGTAGAGCCCGATTATTTCCTGCACCATTACGACGAGGCCCTGTTTGAGGACGGCTTGCAGCACAAGGACCGCCTGATTCTGAGCCTTGCCCTGAACTAAAAGACTGCAATGATGCTGTCCCTTCCTTCTGGTTGATATGCTGAGCACTCTAAGCAATTTTGCAGAACAGGCCACAGCCCTGATCAGCGCCAACCCACAATGGGTGGCCCCCGCTGTTTTCGCTTTGTGCCTGGTCGAGTCCCTGCCCTTTTTGGCCCTGATCATACCGGGTACAGCCATCCTTTTATCCGTCGGTGCCCTGGTCGGTGCCGGGGAAATGAGCTTGCTGCCGATCTGGCTGTCCGTGACACTGGGCGCCGGCCTGGGCAATGCCATCTCGTTTTTTCTGGGCCAGCGTTACGGTGGCAATCTGTTCCACTTCGAGTGGGCCCGCAAGCGTTTGCATCTGTATGCAAAAGCGCAGGCTTTTTTTGCACGCTGGGGATGGTTTAGTATTGTGGCCTGCCGCTTTGTTGGTCCCTTGCGCTCAACTGTCCCCTTGATTGCGGGCACCTGTGCCATGTCGCCTCTGAGTTTTCATATCTCATCCTGGGCCTCGGCCGCCTTGTGGGCCAGTGTCTTGCTGCTACCTGGCTGGTTCAGTTTCCAACCCTGATTTTCAATGACCCCTGTAAGCCTCGCCTACCTGCATTTATTCATCGCGATTCTCTTCGAGATCATCGCCACCAGCTTGCTGCAGCGCTCCGAACAGTTCACGCGCCTGATGCCCAGCGCCTTCACCATCATGTTCTACGCAGGTGCGTTTTACTTCCTGTCGCTCAGCCTGCGCGTCATGCCGGTTGGGGTGGCCTATGCCATCTGGAGTGGCGTGGGCATTGTGCTGATTTCCTTGATTGGCTGGGTGGTCTTCAAGCAGAAGCTGGATTTGGCCGCTATGATTGGCATCGGTTTTATTGTGGTGGGTGTGCTGATTGTGAATCTGTTCTCCAAATCTGTCGGCCACTGATTTTAGTGAATAAATATGATTGCCTTGATTCAACGGGTACGCCAGGCCCAGGTCGATATTGAAAACCAGACTGTCGCAAAAATTGGCGCAGGCATGGCCGTTCTGGTCTGTGCCGAGCACGGTGACACCCGCGAGCAAGCCACACGCTTGCTGGATAAATTGCTGGCCCTGCGCATTTTCTCGGACGAGCAAGGCAAGATGAACCTGAACTTGCAGCAAGCCGGTGGTCAGCTATTACTGGTTAGCCAGTTCACCCTGGCAGCCGATACGCGCAAGGGCAACCGTCCAGGATTCAGCCGCGCTGCGCCCCCTGCAATCAGCCAGCCCTTGTTTGACGAGCTGGTAGCCATGGCCCGCACCCGGCTGCCTGATACCCAGTGCGGCGTATTTGGTGCCGATATGCAATTGAGCCTGACCAACGATGGGCCAGTCACGATTCCCATACATATTGCGCCCGACACAGACCCAAGCTGACGATTGCCTTAAAGAGGCTCCATCCCTATAATTGCGCAGGGTGTTTTGCTGGCATGGTGCAGCAAGGCAGGTTAATTACATACGCAAGGTCGGGCCGCCTTGTGGAGATTTGCCGACCATGTCCCACCCTTCTTCCGGTGCGCCTTTGCCGCGCGCCCATGTTCTGACCCGCCAGTTGCAAGCCCAATTGCAACGCCTCCTGCATATCGAGGCCCTGGGCGGTGTGGTCTTGTTGATGGCTGCCGCCATAGCCCTGATCTGGGCCAACTCTTCATTTGCCGATAGCTATTCTGCCCTGTGGCACACCCAAGTGACCTTGGAGCTGGGCTCCTGGCGTTTCTCGCAAGATCTGCATTTTTGGGTCAACGATATTCTGATGACCTTGTTCTTCCTGGTTGTCGGGATGGAGATCCGCCGCGAGATCCATGACGGTGCCCTGTCCGACTGGCGCTCGGCCATGCTGCCTATCTGTGCTGCCCTGTCCGCCATCACCCTGCCCGCGCTGATCTACGCCGCCATGAATCCCGACCCGACTGTGCTGATGGGTTGGGCCATTCCTACCGCCACCGATATTGCCTTTGCAGTGGGTGTGCTGGCCTTGCTGGGCCGCTCCCTGCCCCCCAGCTTGCGGGTGTTTTTGCTGGCGCTGGCCATTATTGATGACCTGGTCGCCATCCTGATCATTGCCTTCTTCTACTCGGGTGGCCTGGACTATAGCGCCTTCCTGATTGCAGCCGTTGGTATTGTGGCCGTCCTGGGTCTGCAAAAAATGGGCATAGGCTCGGCCTGGGCCTATGTCGTTCCCGGTGCGATCCTGTGGTTTGGCTTGTTGAAGACAGGTGCTCACCCCACACTGGCCGGTGTGGTTCTGGGCATGATGAGCCCTGTGCGCGCCCTGCCCTTGCCTCGCAAGGCCCGCCACCTGAATCTGGAACTGGCCACCAAACTGGAAAGCCAGCATGACACCCACGAGGTCATGCACACGCTGCAGAGAATGCAGCTGGCTCAACGCGAGATTCTGCCTCCGGTCCAGCGTATTCCTGCACTGCTGCACCCCTGGGTAGCGTTCATCATCATGCCGGTGTTTGCGCTGGCCAATGCCGGGGTCAGCCTGAATGGTCTGGACCTGAATGCCGCCGGTGCACAAAGCGCCCTGTTTGGTGTGGCGATTGCCCTGATTGTGGGCAAGCCCCTGGGCGTCTTGCTGGGCACCTGGTTGCCCGTACGCTTGGGGCTATGTACCCTGCCTGCCGGCATGGATTGGGCCGGCGTCACCCTGATTGGTTTGCTGGCCGGTATTGGCTTTACCATGTCCATCTTTGTGGCCAACCTGGCCTTTGCCGAGCCCGTTTTGCTGGATGCTGCCAAGCTGGGCGTTCTGTGTGGCTCTTTGGCGTCCGCCGTTCTGGGCTTGGCGTGGGGCCTGATTGTGCGTCGTCGCTATCAGCAGTCTGCCAGCCAGTCAGCTTATAGCCAGGCATAAACAGCCAGACATCAAACAAACAGGCCCACGCTAGCGTGGGCCTGTTTGTTTTAGGGGCTGATCAATTAATCAATGGTCAGCACGCGTTCGTTCAGGATACGACGGCAATCCATTTCAAACTCCAGATCCTTGACGGGAGGACGGGCCAGGTGCCAGCCCAAGCCATGGTTGATCGCACCGCGCTGAGCCAGTTCAGTAGCCATGAAAGGATGCAGATTGTGCACCGTGTACGCATGGGTGGCCGTCGTGTCAGCCCATTCATGGCCCAACACTTCCAGACGACGCTCCATTTCACCCAGAACCCATTGCGCCTTCTGCAACAGCCCTTCAGGCGACACGTCCTGGTAGGCCACAATGCTCTCTATATAGTCGTCGGGCGTTTCGGGGACTTCGCAGCTGCCTGCGATCACAAAGGTGGCTTCTTCAATATCGGTTTCCACCGTGTAGCTGAAAGCGTAAAAACTGGGCTCGGCAGGTGCGCCTACCAGCGGCGACACGTTGCTGCGGGCGACCGGATTATGCTTGCCTTTGACCAGGCCCCACTCTTTCAGCGTTTCCAGATACAGCTCATTGAACTTGTTGAAGTCGCTGTCGCTAACTGGCTCGGGCGAGCGCAGCTCGCAGGCGCACAAGGCTGTCAAGGGACGCTCTTCTGCTTCCAGCACGGCCTGAATCAAGTCAAAACCTTCTTTCAGTGGCACGGGGGCAGAAAACACGACCCGGCAGATCTCGTAACCGGGCTGAGCGGCCACCCCGCCCGAAAAGCGGTTCACGCCGGTCGGAATGAAGCGGTAGTTGCCTTTGTCAAAATTAATCGCATTGCTCATGGTTGTTCCTGATCGTGTAGTGGGCCTTGGCCCGCCGGGGTCGAGTCGCCGTTATGCGGCAAAGCGGGCACTATAGCACCCTCTGAACCGTCTCAAGTTCGGTGCAGGGGCACAAGCCTCACCTTAACAGCACAAATCATTTTTTTGCGCATCATTGCAATCGCTTTGACTTCCAGCGCAGACCTCCCTACGATGGCGATATTCTTCATCACGCTGAGTTTCAGCTTGGTAGTGCACTGAGCGGTTCTATGGGTAAATCATGGATCGATTCACAGACATACTTAGACCACAGCATCAGCAATTTCCCAGACAAAATGCAGCGGCCTGGCGTTTCCTGCGCCCGGCTTGGGAAGCACGTATCCGCAAAGAACGCTATCCTAGCGAGTTTCGTGCGAACTGAGCCGGTTCGCTTTACGGTCTGTTGGCCCGGTGCCAACGTCCTGAACTCAAGACCCTGTACCTGCACGCCCACTGGAGTATTGCATGTCCACGCATCCATCAACTGAGCTACTTGGCCCTCAAACCCCGATTGCCGATATTGTTCTGGCCCTGAATCAGCTGGAGCAACGCCCCGCGCTGCTCGCTGCCCAGGAGCTGGACAACGAACGTCTGCAAGCCTTGCTGGAAGTGCCGGAGTTGCGTTGGGCCAGTGCGCTCTTGATGGAGCTGACACGTCCCGAACGCCTGCCAGTGCTGGAGCAACTGGCCGAAGACCGAATGGCCGACTTGCTGCAAGACCTGGACCATGAAGACCAGGAGCAGATTCTTGGCCGCCTGACCCAGCGCACCCGCACCTCCATCATGCGTCTGATGCACTATCCGGCAGACACAGCCGGCGGCATCATGACTACCGAGTTTCTGCAAGTGCCCATGAGCTGGAATGTGGCACAAACCTTGCAGCACATTCGGGAAGTGGAAAGTACCCGCGAAACGGTCTATGCCATCTATGTGGTCAACGACAAGCAACAACTGCAATTTGTGGTGCCTTTGCGCAAGCTGGTGTGCGCCGACCCGCAAGCGGCCCTGACCGAGTTGTGGAGTGGCGACAGCCCCATTGCCGTGCAGGCCCTGACGGACAAGGAGGCCGTGGCCCAACTGATACGCCGCCACGACTTTCTGGCCATTCCAGTGGTGGACGAGGCCAATGCCATCATCGGCATTGTGACGGTAGACGACGTGATCGACGCCCTGATGGACGAGGCCGCCGAAGACATGAACCGCTTCGGGGGGGCCGAACATATTGGCAAACCCTATCTGCAAGCGGGCTTTAGCACCATGATTCGCAAACGGGGAGGCTGGCTGGCCATTCTGTTCCTGGGTGAAATGCTGACCGCCAGTGCCATGCAGTACTACGAAATACAGCTGGAAAAGGCCGTGGTCCTGGCCATGTTCATTCCCTTGATCATGAGCTCCGGCGGTAACTCCGGCTCGCAGGCCACTTCCTTGCTGATTCGCGGTCTGGCCCTGGGTGAAGTCCGGGTGCGCGACTGGTGGCGTGTCCTGCTGCGCGAATTACCCGTGGGTCTGGTGCTGGGCACCATGTTGGGGGCGATCGGCTTTATTCGTATCGAAATCTGGCAACACCTGGGCCTGTACGACTATGGCGAGCACTCCTTGCTGATTGCCTTCACCATCTGGCTGGCTCTGGTGGGCATTGTGACGTTCGGTTCTTGTATTGGCTCCATGCTGCCCTTCATCTTGCAGCGCGTCGGTTTTGACCCGGCCAGTGCCTCGGCACCCCTGGTGGCCACGCTGGTGGACGTGCTCGGTTTGGTGATTTACTTCTCCGTGGCCGCGATGTTGCTGACAGGAACCTTGCTCTAGCCATGAATTTTTTTGTTGAATCCATACAAAAAAGCGCACAGTAAGAGACAAACTCGGTAACCTATCCGAATTTCACCGTTACATTCCCTCTGGCAGGCAGGGGGAGCCTGACACATTTCGTCTAACTTGGCCCCCTATGGGCCGCTTCGGACATCAGCACCTATGCGGATACTCGACCAGTTCTTCATCAGTGCAGACCAGATGGCTCCCTTTTTGGTTGGCAGCTATAACAGTGGTCTGGTCATCCTGTCGCTACTGGTTGCCATCTTCTCCTCGGGCATGGCCTTGCAAACGGCCCATATTGCCCGCATGGCTGATTTGCGCATACACCGCCAGATTGCCATCTGTACGGGTGCCATCGCCCTGGGCGGTGGCATCTGGACCATGCACTTTATTGGCATGTTGGCGTTTGAACTTTGCACCAGCGTCCATTACGACCCGGCCATCACCATGTTGTCGGTTCTGCCCAGCGTAGGGGCATCCTGGGTCGCCCTGCAAATTCTCTCGCAAGCCCGTGTACAACGCTCGCACCTGATTGTGGGCGGTATTTTGGTGGGTCTGGGTATAGGCACCATGCATTACAGTGGCATGGCTGCCATGCGTATGGCGCCGGTGTTGCGCTATGAACCCATCACCTTCTTCCTGTCGATTGTGCTGGCCGTGGTACTGGCCACGCTGGCCTTGTGGATACGCTTTCGCCTGCATCGCACCCGCCTGACCTTGCTGCAACGCGTGGTCATCAGCGGCATTGTGCTGGGCCTGGCCATTTCCGGCATGCACTATACCGGCATGGCGGCCGCCCGCTTTATAGGCCAGACCACACCGCCCGATGACATGATCATCTTCAACAGCACCTTTGCCTCCATGGTGCTGTCCACCTTCACCATTACGGTGACGGTACTGGTGACCGCGGCCAACGGCCTGCTGCGCTACCGCCAGTTGTTCTTGAAGATGGAAGAAAGCGAATCGCATAACCGGGCCATTGTGGATACGGCGATTGACGGCATTATTACCATCAACAGCCACGGCACCATTCTGGACTTCAACCATTCAGCCGAACGCCTGTTTGGCTGGAAGGCTGGCGAGGTGCTGGGGCGCAATGTGAACATGCTGATGCCCGAGCCGGACCGCTCGCGCCACGACAGCTATCTGTCCAATTATTTACGCACCAACGACCCAAAAATTATTGGCGTAGGCCGGGATGTCACCGGTTTGCGCAAGGATGGCAGCTTGCTGCCGATGCGCCTGGCCGTGGGCAAGGTACGCCAGCCGGGTGACCCGCTGTTTGTCGGTTTTGTCACTGACATGAGCCGCTACAAGGCACTGACCGAATCCCTGCGTCAAAGTGCGGAAAAAGCCGAGCAGGCAGCCCAGGCCAAGACGGCTTTTCTGGCCAATATGAGCCATGAAATCCGTACCCCGCTCAACGCGATTATTGGCTTTAGCGACTTGATGCTGAATGATCAGATCAATGCGCAGCAAAACAAGCACCTTGCCATCATCAACCAGTCCGCCCACTCCTTGCTGGCTTTGCTGAACGACATTCTGGATACCACCAAGCTGGAACGCGGCTCGGTCGAGCTGGAGCAAGTGGATTTTTCGCTGATTGAATTGTGCAATCAGGTCGTGGCCTCCTTGCGTTTGGCAGCGGATGCCAAAAACCTGGAGTTCCGTCTGAACCATGCGCCCGAGCTGCATCAGTTTTACAAGGGCGACCCAATGCGGATTCAGCAGGTGCTGAACAATCTGATCGGCAATGCCATCAAGTTCACCCAAAGCGGAGCGGTGCATGTGGATGTCAATCCCGAACCAGGGCGCAATACCGTCTCCATCCGCGTCACGGACACCGGCATTGGCATGACTCCTGAGCAGTTGCGCCATGTGTTCACCCCTTTTACACAGGCCGATGTATCCATCAGCCGCCGTTTTGGCGGTACCGGCCTGGGCGTATCTATTGCCCGCCAGTTGGTGGATCTGATGGGCGGCACGCTGAAGGTTGAAAGTACCCTGGGCGTGGGCAGCGTCTTTGAAGTCCGTATTCCCCTGGAACCGGGTAAAGAACCCAGCCTGAGCCCGGACGATCAGCCCGTGCCCCGCCTGCCGCCGCTGCGCATTCTGGTGGCCGATGACATCAGCCTGAATCAGGAACTGCTGACCTTGGCCCTGGAGCAGCACGGACATTCCGTGACAGCGGCCGACAACGGTCACAAAGTGCTGGAGCTGCTGTCCAAAGAAGATTTTGATGTGGCCTTGCTGGATGTGCACATGCCCGAGATGGACGGTCTGGAAACCGCCCGCCGGTGGCGCGAACAGGAGCGCCGTGAAGCGCGTCTGCCTTTGCCACTGATTGCGCTGACTGCCAGTGTCATGGAGTCCGACCGTCATGCGGCCCAGGAGGCCGGCATGAATGGCTTTGCCACCAAACCGCTGGATCTGCCCTCTTTGCTGCAGGAGATTGCCATGGTGATGGGTCTGCCCCCCACTGGCCCCATGGAGCACAGCGTCGAACCACAAGAGAGCAGCCTGATCGATTGGGAGTTGGGCCTGAGCCTGTGGGGTTCCCAGGTCCGTCTGCGTCGCGCTCTGCTGAGCTTTCTGTCTGACCTGCATACCCGCTACCCACTCGATGAAATCAAGCAGGTATCCCCGAACTGGGAGATTGTGCTGGGCAGCCTGCATGGCATTCGCGGCACCGCCGGCAATCTGGGCCTGCCCCAGGTGTCTGCCCTCAGCGCCGAGCTGGAAGAAAAAATTCGTCGTGGTCAAACTCGCCAGATGCGTCGCCGTATTGAACAGTTGCAGGAAATGTTCAACCGCATCGCTCAAGAACTTAGCCACAACGGCCCACCGACTCCTTATTCAGACCCTCAACACGTCGTGGTGCATACCCCCGACGTTGCCTTGAACCATCTCCACATTCTGCATAGCAGCGTCTTGCTCAACGAGCTGGATGAGCCTGCCTTGCAAGTGGTCTGTCAGTATCTGGAAAGCACAGGGCAAACCGATACCCTGAATGATCTTAATAAAACCATCGACGTGTTCGACTTTGCTCAAGCCAGCCTGATCCTGTCCAAGCTGATCAAAGACCTGAATGCGAGCTTGGCCAAGGATCCGCCACGCCATGAATGAATTTACCTCACCGCGCCCCACCCTCTTGCTCATCGATGACGAGCCCGCCAATCTGCAGATTCTGCGCCATACGCTGCAACAGGATTTCCGGCTGCTCTTTGCCAAAGATGGCATCAAGGCGCTGGAGCTGGCACAACGGGATCTACCGGACCTGATCTTGCTGGACATCATGATGCCGCAAATGTCGGGTTACGAAGTCTGTAGAGCCTTGAAGGCCGACCTTAAAACCCGCCACATCCCCGTTGTTTTTGTAACGGCACTCTCGCAGCCGCAGGATGAGCAAATGGGGCTGGACATGGGGGCGGTGGACTACATCTCCAAACCCTTTAACCCGGCAATTCTGAAGGCACGCATACGCAACCATCTGTCCTTGGTACAAATGCAGGAACTGCGCGACAGCCGCCTGCAGATTATCCGTTGCCTGGGGACAGCGGCCGAATACAAGGACAACGAAGTTGGCCGCCACGTCATCCGCATGAGCCACTACACGCGCATTCTGGCCCATTGGCTGGGTTACTCCAGCGAAGCGGCCGACGAACTGCTGCACGCCGCGCCCATGCACGATATTGGCAAAATCGGCATCCCGGATTCCATCCTGCAAAAACCCGGCAAGCTAACACCCGAAGAATGGGAAATCATGCGTACGCACACCTTGATTGGCGCCCGCATTATTGGCCAGCACTCGCATGGTTTGTTAAAACTGGCACGCACGATCGCGCTGTATCACCATGAAAAATGGGATGGCAGTGGCTATCCCTATGGTTTAAAAGGCGAGAATATCCCCCTGCCCGCCCGCATCGTGGCGGTGGCCGATGTGTTTGATGCCTTGGCCAGTGAGCGGCCCTATAAGAAAGCCTGGAGTGTAGAGCGCTGCATCAGCTATCTGCGCGAACAATCCGGCCAGCACTTTGACCCGCAACTGATCGCTCTGCTGGACAAGTGCCTGCCTGAAATGCTGCATATCAAAGAAAAATGGGCCGACGATCCCCAACTGATGGCAAAGACTTGAACCGATTGGCCCGATAAGCAGCAGGTGGGCCAGGTCCCGCGCTCCTCAGCCCTGCGGGCTTGTCTTACAATGACGGCTTTACTATCTATCCCCGCTTCTACATGGCCGCTTTGCGTATTCGCCAAGTCCGACTTCATAAAAAACTGTCTCTGCGCAAGCTGGCCGAGCTTGCCCAAGTCTCCCCCGGCCTGATCAGCCAGGTGGAACGCGGTTTGACCCAACCCAGTCTGGATACCCTGCGCCAAATTGCACGTGCGCTGGATACGCCCTTGTTTTCCCTGCTGGATGACAATGTGGAGCAAGTGGCGGTGGTGCGCCAGAACGAGCGCATGAGCATTCAATCCGCTTCGGGCGTGCAGTACCAGCGGGTGTCACCGGGCTTTGGCAGTATTGAAATGCTGGCGGGCTTCTTGCCGCCGGGAGGAAGCTCGGTCGGGCAGCGCTGGAGCCACCCTGCCGAGGAATGTGTGCTGGTGACGGAAGGCCAGCTGCTGGTCGATGTAGGGGATGATCAGCACTGTCTGCAAACGGGCGATAGCTGTTATTTCAACTCCAGCCTGCCCCATGCCTACCGCAATCCTTACGACACGGATGTGCGCTTTATTGTGGCGATCACCCCACCCAGCTATTAAGCACGAGCACTAGGCGGCGCTGTGCAGCTGGGCCTGGATCAGATCCAGCTCGGTTTCATGGCAACGCTGCAAACGTAGCCAGCGGTTTTCATCCATGTCTGCACCGCGTGTCGCCAGCATGATCAAAATGCAGGAATTCTGATCCAGCGGCTGCACCATGGCGCTGATGCGCGGGGTACGTTGCGTGGCGCTGCCTACCCAATATCGAATCAGCCCTTGCTCGGCCAGAATCTCCACGCTGACATGGGTTTGGCCACCATCAAACAAGGACGTCCCCACCACCAGGCCAGGCTCCACCGTTTCGGTGTCAAAGCAGCCCAGGGACCAGCGTCCCAGCGCATCCAGATCCGCCATATAGTCCATCACGACCTTGGCGGATCGTTCGATACGACGGCTGGCCTGATGAGCCCAGGTTTGGCTATCCATATCCCCTCCTCCTTTACCAGCCGGCTTGCAAGGTGTCGCACAAGCGCAGTACATCCTGCTCGGTGCAGACATTACCGGGCGACAGACGCAATACGCCGTCACGCTGATCGCAATAGAGCTCCTGCTCACGCAGCTGATCCACCATAGCCTGAGCGCGCTGGGCACTGCTGGCGCGCAACATGATGCTGCCGCCGCGCTCGTTCTCGGCCAATGGGGTCAGCACGGGCCAATTGGCTTTGGCCGCACGATCCAGCAAGACCGCCGTCAATGCCCGGTTTTGCTCCAGCAGTTTTTCCACGCCGGTTTCCAGCACGAAACGCATGCCAGGCAGGGACGCAATACTTCCCAAAATAGCCGGTGTGCCGTGGTCGAAACGACGCGCGCCGTCAGCATAGCTGAACTGGTCCAGATTCCAGTTAAAGGGATTTTCCTGGCTGAACCAGCCGCGAAACTCCGGCTCGCACTGCTCGATCAAATCTGCACGCACATGCAAGAGGCTGGCACCGGACACGCCGCATGCCCACTTCAAGGAGGCCGACAAGGTAAAGGCCACGCCTTCATGCACGGTGAACGGCACCAGCCCGGCAGCTTGTGTCAAATCCAGCGCCATCAGGCTGCCGTGCTCCGTCGCACATTGCGCCATGCGATCCACATCCACCCGGTGCGAGGACGTAGAGCTGACCCAGGTCACCAGGGCCAAACCCACACTGTCATCCCAGGCATTAATGAAATCATCGTCCGTCACATAGGACAGGCCGGCGCTCAAAGGTACGGTGCGCAAGGTGAAGCCCAGGCGCAAGGCCAGTTTTTGCAACAGGAAATGCAGGCTGGGAAAGCAATCGGCCGCAACCAGCAAGGTACGTCCTTTAAGCACATGCGAAGGCAAAGAACCCAGAATGCTGTAGAGGCCGCCAGTGACGTTTTCACTTAGCGCAATATCCTTGGAATCAGCACCAATCAAACGGGCCCAGGCATCCATGAAAGCCTGTTTCTGGCCCAGAGCGTACCCCCACTGGGCATCGTCCTGCGCCGACCAGACCTGGCTGAACTGATCCAGCTCGGCACGCATGGCCGCTTCCTTGCCCTCGAACATGCCAATGGAGTGATAAAGAAAATATCCGGACATCATTTACTTCCTTGAAAATCAATCGGCCAACTGACGGCCAGAGGTTTCCTGCACCGTGCTCAAAGCCACAATCCCGATCAGCGCCACTACCATCACGTAAAAGGCAGGTGCCATGCTGGAACCGGTCAGGCCCGTCAGCCAGGACGCCACGAATGGCGCCGTCGCTCCACCCAGAATGGTGGCGATGTTAAAGCCCAGCGACACGCCGCTATAGCGCACTCGCGTAGGGAACAATTCGGCATACAAGGGGTAGCCCACGGCCTGCACTACGATGAAGGGCAAAATGGACACGGCCACCGCGATCACCGCCAGCGGGAAACTGCCCCAGGAGGCGACCCACATCGTCAGCGGCACCAGCACCAGATAACCCAGCAAGCCAATCGTCAGCAAGGGTTTGCGGCCAAAGCGATCAGACAGGCCACCGGCAAAAGGCATGATGAAGGCCGAGCACAAGGTGACCAGGGAAATCAGCCAGAACACCGCGGTGCCGTCGTATTTCAGGGTGTGAATCAAATGGGTACTCAGATAGACCACGCCCACGTAGCCTGCTGCATTCTGTGCAAAACCAATGGCAATGACTTGCAAGAGGGGACGGCGGTAATCACGCACAATCAAGGACAAAGGCGAATGCTCGGGGTGATGGCTTTTGAGCATTTCCTTAAAGCGCGGCGAATCCTCGATACGTGAACGAGCCCAGACGCACAGAATGATCAAGGGAATGGACAGCAGAAAGGGAATACGCCAGCCCCAATCCAGCATGGCTTCCTTACCCACCAGCGCCGTCACCAGGCCGGCTACGCCGGTGGCCAGGGACAAGCCCAAAGTGGCGGCGGCCGGGTTGAACGCGCCAAAGAAACCGCGCTTGCCGGGGGGCGAGCATTCCGCCACATAGGTAGCTGCGCCCGTAATTTCACCACCGGCAAAAAAGCCCTGCAGCAAACGACACAGCAATAGCAAGGCCGGTGCAGCCAGGCCCAGCGTGGCGTAGGTAGGCAACATGCCCATCAAGGCGCTGGCCACTCCAATGCCCACAATCGTGAACATCAAGGCAGCGGTACGGCCATGCTTGTCGCCAAACCAGCCAAAGAAAATACCGCCCAAGGGGCGTGCCAGAAAGGCCCCGCCAAACACGGCCAATGTGGACAGCAAGGCCGCGTTCTCATTGCCGGCGTGAAAAAACAGCACGCTCAGCGTCACAGCCAGGACGCCGTACAGCTGAAAGTCGTAATACTCGATCATGGTGCCCAAACCCGCTGCGCTGGCAGCACGCCACGGCGATACGGGGGCCTCGTCCTGTGGGGACTGTTTCTTGCTCATGTCTCATCCATCCTGATACGCATAATGCGTCTATTCTGTTTAGTGTGGCTAAACAAATTATACGGATGAATATTTCAGCTTTCAATCACTGGGAAAACCCTAAAGGTCGGGGTCTTCGGCCCTGTCTTTGTCCATGGCTTCCTGAACCCAGCGTTGGGCCGGATGCAGACTGATGCCCTGTTGACGCAAGCGCCGCAGAATATCGAGCATCAGATTGCTGCGCACCCGGCGCTGGACTCGCATGGTATTGATGAAACAACGGGTGCTGAATGCCACCCCATCCCCAAAAATTCCGTCGCAAGACAAGATAGGGGCTGGCTCGGTCAGAATTTCCGGCTCGGATTGCACGGCCTCACGCAAAATCTGCATGACCGCATCCGCGTCCACATCCAGCGGAAACAGCAAGCGGGACTCAATCGCGCCCAAGGAGGTCGGGGTGTAAGTCAGATTACGCACCTGCCGCCCCATCATCTGGGAGTTGGGAACCATGACCATGGTGCGATCAAAGCGCTCAACATAGGTCGCCCGCAAGCGAATCTGGCGCACATTGCCTTCGCTGCCCTCTACCTCCACCCAGTCTCCCACTTTGACGGGACGCTCGACCATCAGCATCAGGCCAGAGGCAATGTTCTGCACAATGCCTCGCAAGCCAAAACCCAGACCCACCGTCAAGGCCGTAAAGATCCAGGTCACCGATTCAATCGGCACACCCAGCATGGACAGGCAGATCACCAACAGAACAAAATAGGCAACGTACCCAACCATGCCCACGATCGCATTTTGCAGGCCCGGCTCCAGCGTGGTGTTAGGCATGTAATGCTGACGCAGCCAGGTGCGCAGAAAATGAATCAGGACGGCCCCCACCAGCATCACGCCCAAGGCAATCAGCCACAAGTCCAGGCGCCACTGCACCGCTCCCAGACGCAAGGCCTCACGCGAGACATCCAGCCCCGACTCCAGCATCTGTTTGGGCTCAGTTAACCAATCCCCACTCACCATCCAGATCGCCAGAAGCAACACGCTCATCCGGGCGATAGCAAAAAACACAACGATGAACTGGCTTTGCACGCGAATCGGCGCAGCCTCTGGATCATGGCTGCGATTACGCAAATAGGTCAGCAAGGAATCCGCAATGTCCTGCAGCCACACCATACAAACGTAGGCCAGCAGCCCCAGGATCAAGGGCATAGTGATGAAATGCGACATCAAGTCATCCGACAGGCCTTGCCAGCCGCCGATGAACAAGCCCAACACCAGAATGTAAACAAGGACGCCGCCTTTAAAGGCCAGACGAGCCCAACTGCGTCCCGTTCGGCTCGCCCCCTGCCCCGCGACATCAGTACGATTGAACAGCTCGTCTCGCAGAACCCACAAACCATAGCCATACAGGATCAAATACAGCAGGCTGCTCACACCATCAGCCATGGACTGAAATGCATCCGATAAACCTATCGATCCCCGAAAAAAACTGCTTGTGATGTCCGCATACACCAGCAGAAAAAAAGCGGGTGCAAAGTAACGCAGCCTATGCTGAGTCTGAGTGGAAACGGGAATCAAACGCCAGGAAGCCCGAGGCTGAACCACCATACTCTTGAGGCAAGCCAGCGCCACTGCCGCAGCCCAAGCTCCTACTTTCAAATAAGCCAGAAGCTCAAACTGGGTGGGAGAAAGGCCTGGCCGTTGAAACACCAGTTCAACCAGCTGGTCCACTACCACCCAGGTAGCGATAAACCACAGGAAGAAATTAGCAATGATCAGACTGGAGCGACGCAAGCGTCCGGCTGGCAGATAACGGCTTACCCATAGGGGCATGACGCGGAACAAAGCCAGCATCACAAGCAGAACCGCCGCCGCCATCCACAATGAGGCGCTGCTTTGCTGCCAACTGCTATTGCTCCATGTTCCTCGCCACTGCTGGGCAAAGTCAGATAGTTTGGAACGGTCAGCGGGCCAGGCCTGTGCAAGTTCGGGCAAACTTTCCAGCAGGACCAAAGAGGCATTGCGTCGCCAACGCTTCGCTTTCTCATAGCGCACCGTCGCCTCTCGCAGCAACTGACGGGCTTGTTGCGCCTCCACCTGCACCAGACGCGCTACGCGCAGATCAGCCCGCAAGGCAGCATCGGCACGGCGCAATTGCATGCGTTCGTTATGAACGATGAGCTGCTCGGCCTCATCGCCCGAATCTTCGCCCAGCTCCTGCAAACGTGCCTTCAACAGGCGGCTGCGCCGCTCCAAAGACTGCACCACCCGTCCGGACAGCTCCTGCGTTCGCACCAGCTTTTGATCTTCCTCGTAGCTGCGCTCGGGCCGTATCGATACCTGGTTGCCTTCCAGGCGGTACTGCATCAGGCGGATTTCATCCTGGGCCTGCTGCAGCTCTCGAATCATCTCACGCTCTTGCTCTACCTCGGACAAGGCTTGTGCCTGTGCCTGTGGCCAGGCCCCCAGCAGAGCCAGAAACAAGAGCAAGACCTGCACACCTAGTCGTAGCGTCTTCATGGCTGTTGTCTCCCTGGGGCCTGCCTGTTTTTTTTATCGAGGTTCAATCATTCAGCAAGGGGTTGCCGCTTTCATTCTGGCTGGCGACCGGTGTATTGGGCAACACCGTCATGGTCTGAGTATGGTGCAACGCCAGACCTTCCTTGCGTAATTCATCCAGAATATCGAACATCAGGACACTGCGTACCCGGCTGCCAATGCGAGGCGAGCTTACATAGCAGGTCGCCGTGAACTGCAAGCCGTTGGCATCAAAGCCATCCAGCGTCACATCCGGCGCCGGGTCGGCCAGCACGTCGCTGTAGTTCTGCATCACATCCAGCATGATAGAACGTACCCGTTTAGCGTCTGTGTCGATAGGCATATTGATCTTGACCTTCACTACCCCCAAGGGATTGCTCAAGGTCACATTACGCACGGTTTTGGTGATGAATTCGGAGTTCGGCACGATCAAGGTGGAGCGGTCGAACATTTCAATTTCCGTGGCACGGGCATTGATCTTGCGTACATTGCCCTCTACCCCGTTCAGGCTGACCCAGTCCCCAATTTTGATGGGACGTTCGGCCAACAGAATCAGCCCCGATACAAAGTTCTGCACCACCGCTTGCAAGCCAAAACCGATACCCACCGACAAGGCTGAAATCACCCAGGCCATGCGCTCCAGACCGATTCCGAGAGACGAAATCGCCGTAGCCACCACAATAAAGTAGCCCACATAGCTGAACAGATTAGCAGTAGACACTCGCATACCCGGATCGATACGCGTGGCGGGCAAAAGCTGGTTGGCAACCCAGCGCTGCAAGGCTTTAACAAACAAAATCCCCAGCACCAGAATCAGTACGGCCAGCAGGACCGAGCTGGGTTTTAACTGAACCTGACCTAAAGAAAAACCTTTAACCAAAAAGCCCAAACGACGCTGCAGCCACTGCGTGGGGTCTTCCCCAAAAGGCAGCAAGACCAGGGTAATCGCCGTAATAATCAGGCATAAACGCAAGGCTCCGGACAGCACGATCACGATCTGGCTGCTGCCACGCAATTGCGTACTGGTCCATTCATTAGCGGCGCGCTTCTCTTTAAATTGCAGCAAGAGGCTTTGACCGATATCCGCAATCAGCGCGACCAGGACATAGCAGGTGCAAATCACCAGACTCAGCCACAACACCTCTTGCACAATCAGACTGCTCAAGGCGATGTAGCCCAGCAAGAAGGCAATCATCCCCAGCCCAATGACCACACCCAAGGTGATAGGAATGGCGCGTAACCAGGTCGCCCCCTGCTGAACCGGAGCCGTTTTCTGCGGGTCCTCGCCGCCCTCTGGAACGGGGGTCTTCTCACGCCCCTGGCTCAAGTTCCAGGCTGCAATGGCAATAAAGATGCTCAGTGTCAGCGTGTTAAAACTGTTGATCAGCAAGGTAGTGCTGAGCGTGGCATTGATCAGGCCCAGCAATTGCTGCGACATCCAGGTCAAGGCCACCATGATGCCCAGAGCAATGGGCAACCATGCCAGCTTCAAAGCCACATTGCTGGGAATGGGAGGCAAGCGCCAGCTAGGACGCTGCGCCGACAAAAGCACGCGGCCCATCCCGGTCACAAAGCCACCCAGATACAAGGCGAATACGGACTTGGACACAAAGCTGGACAGATCCGGAGCCAGATTGCCGTTCCAGTAAAACAGCCCTGCCGCCACCGATGCCAGCAAACCGGGCGTCAGGCTGTAGAGCACAATCAAGGCCGTCGCATAAAAAGAGCGTCGCAAGCGCGAGGGCTTGGTGTGGTTGATGGTAAAACGCTCCAGCCCCCGTACCGCCCACACTGACAGCCCCAACAAAACCAAAGCCAGGGCTCCTGCCGACCACAGCACATAAGCGGGCAAATCGGTTACCCGCTGAGCCAGATCCTTGCGCATGCGTTCGACCCTGGCCAGATCACCGGGCAAATCGCGCGACACATTGCGCCAGAAGCGCGGTGTCAACACGGACTGCGACTGCCGACCCAATTCCGCCTGGAAAATTACGCGGCGCTGCTTGGACACCTGATCCAGGCCTTGTGTTGTTTCCACGCCGATCAAACGGGCCAGCTTGATCATGCCGTCCAGCTCGGTCACCGCCTGCTGCAATTGAGCACGCTGACGCGCAATGTCCTCGGACTCCCCCGCCGGATCATCCACAGGCCCCAACTGATTCAGACGCGCGGTCACGCTCAACAGCTCAGGCTCCAGACGCACACTCATTTCCTGAGCCTGCTCTTGCGCCAGCAGCAACTGATTGCGCAAGGCAACCAGATCGGAATCGCCCAAGCCATCATTTTTCTGCAAACGGTCTTGGACAGTTTGCAGCGTGTCACGCAATTCATTCAGGGACTCACTGGCCTGCGCAGGCGTCAATGCCACCGTCTCGGCCGTCACAGGGACAGCGGTAACAGCCAGCACCACAGCCAGCAGCCACAAGGACAAAAAAGCACACAGGCGCGAACGGCGAAAAGCGTGCATCAATAAAACTCCGGCTAAACAATCAGGCCCCAAGCATGAAACCGCCAGGGCAGGAGAAAACATGCACAGAATACCGAACTATTGTGGGCTTGGCGCATGAGGTATTCACGAGAACCCTGTTTTTTTGGCGATAAACGCCCCGAACTGCTCACTTTTCAGGTTCCGGCTCCTTTACTCCCCCTCATCCCCTCTTCTGGCTGAATGCCAAGAAGCAAAAAAACCGGCCAGAACAGGTGCAAAACACCTACCCCGGCCGGTTATTCTGCCTGCAGGCATCAAGCCTCAGGCCCAGGAACAAGCAGGATTAACGAATCTGCTCCGCCACCATGAATCCGGACGCTCCCGCCAGACCTGGGCCTGGATGGGTGGACGCACCAATGTGGTAGACATTCTTGTACGGTGTGGCGTGAGACCGGGCACCGTTACTGGCGGCAAAGGGGCGCATCCAGAAGAATTGGTCAGGGGAGCAGATGCCCGAGTAGGGGTCGCCGCCCACCAGATTGCAGTTGATAGATTCCAGGTCCGCCGGCGACAGTACCTTCTGGCCCACGATTTGTTGACGCAAACCGGGCATGACGCCTTCCAGTTGGTCGATGATGCGCTCGGCCACGGCCTGGCCGACTTCTTCGGTCCATTTGCCGTCCTCCGGCACGTCGATCTTGCCAGCAGCATCACCGCGCAGCTTGGACGGCATGTCCTGCATCTGCATCCACAGTATCCATTTGCCTTCCGGCGCACGGCTGGCGTCCAGAGAGCAAGGCTGGCCGATAGCAACAGTGAACTTGGCCGGGATCAGGCCGTTATTGGCCTGGGCCACGCTCATGCTGACGTCTTCCAGGCTGTCGGACAGGTGCAGCAACGGTACTTTCAGCAGCTCTGGATCGCTCCAGTTAGGCATGCTGTCCAACGCCAGATGAATTTGCATGTCGCCACGGCCAAAGCGGTAGGCATTGGCTTGTTCACGTACTTGAGCGGGAGCACCCGGCAACAAACGACCATAGAGCTGTGGCGGTGTAACGTTGCACACCACATGGCTGGCTTCGTAGACTTGGCCGCCGGCACGCACGCCACGGGCTTTTTGTCCTTCCAGCACAATTTCTTCCACTTCGGTGTTCAACTGAATACGGCCACCGGCCTTTTCAATAATGGCGCACAGGGCACGCACCAGATTCTGGCCGCCGCCTTTCACAACAGGCATACCACCGGCCACCACAGCCGCAAAGGTCAGCTTGCCGATCAAAGCCGAGCAGGCGTCGTCAGGGCCCAGGCCCGAGTGCAAGACCCAGGGAGCCATCATGCCGCGCACACGGTCATCTTTCAGTTCACGATCGGCCCAGCGACGGAAGGACTCCAGGGACTCGCGACCATACTGCACCATGCCGTCCATGCGGCGCTTGCGCCATTGCGAGAACAGCAAACCCAACAAGCCACGGCTGTATGGCTCGGTGCCCAGCAAGCCGAAGGTCAGACCTGCATCGCGCTCGAACAACTGGCTGCACATGGCACCAAAGGCATCGCCATCACCAGCTTGCAAGCCATTGATACGCTGAATGGAATCGCCCACATCGTGGCGCAGGGCCAGGCCCTTGCCATCGCTGCCCACCACACCGGTGGTATAGCCGTTTTCCAGAAACTCCACGCCCTGGGCGGCCAGATCGTCTTTCAAACGGGCATAGGCAGCGCCGGATGTGAACAAGGGGTACCAGGACGACAGCAACTCATGGGTAAAGCCCGGAAACAGCTCCTCGGTACGGATACACCCGCCCGCACGGTCGTTACGCTCCAGCACCAGGACCTGCTTGCCCTTTTGCGCCAGCAAGGCTGCACACACCAGGGAGTTAATGCCACTGCCCACCACAATGACGGCATACGATTTTTTATTTGTTGAGTCTGTCATCCCACACCTTTTTTAAATTGCCCTGAACGGGGTCAGGGCTTGTGAACACGCCACAAGAAACAGCTGTCCACAAGCCCTGGACATCTTTTACCGCACTTTTCTATTTATGAGCCAGACGACTGCGCCTGCCAGCGTTCAAACCAGTGACGGGGCGACTTGCCCTGCTCTGGCCCGAGTACGGAAAAGCCACCATCGACGGGCAGATCAATGCCTGTCATCCAGGAAGCCGCTCCCGACACGGCAAACAGCACCACCTGGGCGACCTCTTCACCGGAGCCGACTCGGCCCAAAGGATGAACTTGCGCCCCAACCTGATTGGCCAGTTCGCGCGAACCGCCGCTCATGCGTTCAACGGATGGCGACCAGGTCCAGGCTGGCGAGACCGTCAGCACACGAATGCCCGAGGGAGCCAATTCCACGGCCAAGCTTTTTGTAAACTGCAGGATGGCCGCTTTGGAGGCGGGATACAGCGCGCGTCCGGCCACGCCGAATTTGCCACCTGTACTGCCCATATTGATGATGACCCCGCCCTGCCCCATATGCGGCGTGGCTTTCTGGGCCAGAATCGCGCTGGAGATCAGGTTCACATCCAGCGTTTGATGCCATAGCTCCCGGCTGGAAGCCAGGCCTTCGTCCCCGTAGGAACAGGCATTGTTCACCACAATGTCGATGCGGCCAGTTTGTGCCAGGGCGGCCTGCACGCAGGCATCCAGCTGTGCATCATCACAAATATTGGCGGCCATGAACTGGGCCTTGCCTACGGCCTGCAGACGCGCCTCGGTACGCTGACCTTCTTCCTGACTGCGACCCACGATCAGCACCCACGCACCGGCGGCACACAGAGCCAGGGCGATATCTGCCCCCAGCCCTTGCGTGGACCCGGTCACGATGGCGACCTTACCTTGTAAATTCACCTTCATGTCCTGCTGCATGTCCTTCTCCTACTGTGCTTGGGGCGCGCCGAACACCGTCGCCCAATCTTCGTCCCGGTCAATATGAGCAATCAGGCTCATGCTGGCCAGGGAGGCCTCATGGGTCGCGGGGGGAGCACCACAGGCGCTGGCCACCACCGCCACCTCATAGCCCATATCCACCGCATGGCGTACCGTGCTTTCCACCACGGAATGAGTGGCCACACCGGCAATCACCAGACGCTCCACGCCCAAACGACGCACCACCGGCTCCAACGCGGAACCAAAGAAAGCGTTGATACGCGTGTGGTGGACTTCAAACTCGTCAGGCAAGGGAGCCAGCCCGTCAAAGAACTGGGCTCCCCAGCTGCCAGTCTGCATGGCACCGATTCGTTTCACATTGTGCAGAATCGGCGCATTGCACAGCAGGTCGGCATAGTCAGGCCGATAGCCCACCCGCACATGCACAATGGGCACGCCCTGTGCGCGGGCCTGCGCCAGCAAACGGCCTGCGGCCTCGATCAAGGCCTGACGCTGGGGGCTATTGGCCTCTACCCCCACGCGGATCAGGCCATCGGCGTGCAGGACGTCGTTTTGATAATGCAGGGCCAGCAAGGCTGTGTGATGGGCTGCCGACATTAGATGTACACCTGAATAGCGCCGTGAACCGCGTCACGATCCACCAGGTTCACCTGCTTCATGCGCAGTTTCCAGCCACCGCCCTCCTGGGCCTGCAGCTTGTGAATCAGGCTGCCCACACGGTAGACCGGATCCTTGCCACGCCACTCCATGGAGTGGAAGCTGGAACGCACCACCAGATAGCCTTCCGGATCAGTGCCATCAATCATCACATTGCCCAGCACACGGCAGGACTGTGTGATTGGCTGCTGGGACCAGTTGCGGTGGTTTTCCAGACGACGGATACGCAGTTCACGCAGCAGCTTGTTTTCCCAGCACAGGGAAATGTGCTCGTAAGGGCTTTCCTGATCGTAGCTGTGAGGAATCCAGTACATGCCCTCCTCAGTCCACAGATCCAGCCATGCTTGCCAACGGCGCTCGTCCAGCAAACGAGCTTCGTGATAGATGAACTGCTCCACTTCACGGATGGCTTCCAGGCTCAGGTTCACAGGCGTGACCTGATCCACGCTGACGTCAAAATCAATATCAAACAACATAAGAATTCTCCTTGGCTCGAACAGCAGCCCGCTTAAGCCTGTGTTGCGGGGGCGATGGGCTCACCAGAAGCCGAACGCACCGTGGCTTTACCACTGTCTTCCGACTGCGCAGGCGCGTCGTACAGACTGGTAGTCATGAAATGCTTCCAGGCGCGGAACTGATTACGCATGGGCAATTCGCTGGTGCCGTTGGTGGCGACCATACCGCCTTCGATAGGCTTGTCGGTGCCGTCATAGCGGTGCATGCTGATCCAGTCTCCGCCATTGGTCTGGTTACCCTCCTGACAGCGGCCATAGACTTCGATATCGTCCGGCATCACGTTGGACGACGGCGAGTTGATCAGGTTGGCGTACATCAGGCCGCGCTTGTAAATATCGTCCGGCGCACCTTTCAGACGAAACAGCTGGATTTCCACATGAGTGCGGTCCACCGCCACTGGGCGAATCACACGGAACTGCTGGAATACGGTGTGGGGCGAGCCACTGCCGTAAATAATGCTGTTGTGACGGTTCTCGCCCAGAATGTTCAAGGCTTTTTCTTCACCGTAGGCTTCTTTCAACGTTTCGTAGTGCGCCTTGGTGATCGGGTCGGTTTCGATGGCACCTGGATTGAAAATCCCTTCCATATAGCCGTGGCCGTTATCAAAGGCATACAGGTCCAGCTTTTCCCAGAAACCGTAGGGCTCGCCGTTACCGTCCATGATGTGCAGTTCCAATGGCATGGAGCCGTAATCTTCGGCTTGCTCACGGGCGGCCACGTAGGACGACTCGTGCGTCACGTTGGCGTGCATGGTGTCGTGCAGGTTCTCGTAGAACACCTTCCAGTTGGAAGGCTGCCAGACTTTGAAGCTGCCACCGGCCACTTCCACTTCACCCACGGGTGAGCGATCGCACAGATTGTCGATGGAGGTGATGATGGGACCCAAAAACTCTTTCAGGTCCGGGCCGTGGGCGCTTTGACAGGCAAAAACAAAACCACGGTAGCTTTCCACACGAGCCACACGGCGCATGGAGAAGTCCGGGTGCTTGGGATCAAAACAGGTGTTTTCCAGGCCGTTTTTCATCGGAGCGGCCAGATGCTGACCGTCCAGCTTGAACGTCCAGGCGTGGTAAGGACAGCGAAAGAACTTGCCCGCGTTGCCACAGCCATCGGCCACTACTTTCGCACCCTTGTGCGGGCAACGGTTGTAGAGCACGTACACCTTCTTGTCGCTGCCGCGCACCAGGATGACGTCCTGGCCGCCCAACAAGGTGGTGTGGTAGTCGCCGGGATTAGGCACCTGGCTGTCGTGGCCGATGTAGATCCAGGCACGGCCATAAATGCGTTCCATCTCCAGACGGAAGATCTCGGGGTCGGTATAGACCGATTTATGTACGCTGTCTCCCCGCACCAATGCGGACAGCTGTTCGTTGCTATAGCTCATCATTACCTCCTTGCTGCCGGATGCTTGACGCACCCTCTTTATGACTTTTCCATCTTGCACTGCGGTGCAAAATGATCCTGGAACTGCTCGAATACGGTGGACACAATCTTGTTGCTCATCTGGCCCTTGTCATTCGGGGCCACTTCACGCATGTAGTAGGTCTGCACCGGATACTGGTTGTTGTTAAAGGCAAAGGCGCCGCGTACAGACTCGAACGGTGCACTGCGCAAGGCTTTACGCAGGGCCTCCCGGTCGGTAGCGGCCTTGGGGTCAGCCTTCAGTGCGCCATCCAGCAACAAGGCGGCGTCGTAGCCCTGGGAGGCGTACATGGAAGGCAGGCGACCGTAGGTCTTTTCAAAATCCGCCACAAAGCGTTTGTTGACCGGGTTATCCAGATCCGGCGACCACTGGGCGGCATTCGCCATGCCCTTCATGGATTCCCCAATCGCGGCAATCGTGTCCTGATCAGCCGAGAAGCCGGGGGTGTATACCGCCAGTTGCGTGGACAGGCCCGAGTTGATCAACTGCTTGATAAAAGACACGCCCATGCCGCCGGGCAGGAAGAAAAACACGGCATCCGCACCCGAAGCACGCATTTGTGCCAATTCGGCGGCGTAATCCATCTGGCCGACCTTCACATAGACTTCATCGGCAATCTCGCCCTTGAACAGACGCTTGAAGCCTTCAATGGACTCGCGACCACCGGGGTAGTTGGGGGCAATCAAATAGACTTTCTTGTGCGCCTGATCGGTCACGTACTTGCCCATGGCAGCGGGAATATCCTCGTTCTGCCAGGACACGCTGAAGAAATTGGGGTGACAACGTTCGCCCGCGTAATCGGCCGGGCCGGTATTGGCGGAAATATAGACCGTGTCACTGTTCAAAATCGTCGGCATCACGGGCAGCAGTACATTGGAGAAGGCCATGCCGGTAATCACATCGACCTTGTCGCGCTTGACCAGACGGTCCACCGCCTGGCGGCCTTCCATTGGTTTTTGCTGATCATCCAGCACCGTCAAGGCTACATCCACCCCGCCGAGCTTGCCGCCCGAGTGGTTCAGGCCCAGCTCGAAACCATCACGGATTTCTGCGCCAATGGCTGCACCAGGGCCAGACAAGGTGGTTAGCAGCCCCACCTTGAATACTTCCTGACTGGATGCCGGACTACAGGCCAGGGCCAAGGCCAGCGTGCTCATACAGAACGCCACTTGTTTTTTCATGTTTGTCTCCGTCCTCTGTCTTTTAAAAAACTGGACTTTAGTTCTGCCTTGGACTACCCCCAATACGCCGGAAGCTGTGTACCACTGACGCCCGTGATTTTTGCGGCGCTTGTCCTGCAAGCCAGAAAAGACGGGCCCAAGGGACTACGTGAATACAGCAATTCCCAGTCGTATCCCAATCTGCTAAGGTGCCGGGACAGGACTACTGTTTTAGGTTTGAAATACATTAGACCGGCGCAGAATGGGCGGCTATCCAGATATGGCAAGCCTTATCCCGAACCGGCAAAAATTTGGAGACACACATCATGCAAGCGTGGTTTATGTCAGGGCTGGCCCCCTTGCAACACAGTGCGCCGCGCTTTGAATCGCGCTGCCCGGACCAGACACGCAGCGAGACGGCCGGTTTTTTAACCGAGCACCGCTTGACCTGGAATGACGGCCCGGTCGATGCTTCCCTGCGCTATGCCAGCAGCCACAGCTTTTCCTTTGTCTTGCTGAAATATGGCGCGGCGGTGCAGGTGTCGCCGGGGATTCTGGAGGATTTCCTGCTGTTTCAGGTGCCTATACAGGGACGCTCCTGTATTCGGGTTGGTCGGGAGTATGTCCAGGCCAACCCTAAAATCGCCAGCGTGATCTCCCCTTCCCTGCAGGTTGAACTGGATTGGGAACAGGGCTGTGAACAGTTTTTAGTGAAGATTCCGCGCCACCGGCTGGAAGAAGTGGCCCGTCAGACCTTGGGCTTGAGCCTGGATCGGCCCATTGAATTTGCCGCTGGCATGTCTCTGGATTCGCCGCACGGCTGCGCCTGGCAGCACCAGATTGGCAGCTTGCTGGCGTACGGTGGGCATTTGCCGCCCGAAATGGACCAGTGGTCGCGTCAGGCCGAGGACAATCTTTTGCTGCATCTGTTTCATACCCAGCCGGGTAACTACAGCCAGCAATTGCAGCAAAGCGTGCGCCCGGCCAGTTCGCGCCGGGTACAAAGAGCCGAGGATTTCATGCGGGCCAGCCTGGACGAGGCCCTGACGCTGGAGCAGATTGCCACCGCGGCCTGTGCCAGTGTGCGCAGCCTGACGCTGGCATTTCGTACGGAGCGGGGGCTGAGCCCCATGCAGTTCTTGAAACAGATTCGTCTGGAAGCGGCCCAGCAAGCCATTCGTCATGCCGTGCCGGGTACCCAGGTCAGCGAGATTGCCTTGCGCTGCGGCTTCAACCATTTCGGCCGCTTCTGTGCAGACTACAAGTCCCGCTTCGGGCGTTCACCCTCGCAGGACTTGCGTATCGTGGATTAGTCCTTCAAGGCTTTGCCAGGAACCCACACACGGCCATCAAACAGGCGACGCGCCGTACGATAGAAAGAACCGGCCTTGGCAAACCACTGGCCGTCTTTCTTTTCCACTTCCGCGCCCACTGTCAGCACACCGGAAGGCATGCCCAGACGCAGTGGACCTTGAGGGGCAACCGAGTCGGACAGACATTGCGAAGGCAGGCTGCCCGTCAAACGAGCAGCCACAGCGGTGCACAGCGAGATCGTCAAGGGCAAGGCGCGGTGCGGCTGGCCATTGGAAATCACGCGGGCAACCAGATCAATCTCTTTGGCAGGAACCACGTCGCCAGACAAGGTCGGGTTGTCCTGAGCCGGCGACACGATGCAAACAAAGGGCACGATGCGAATCTGACGTGCGGCTTCCACATCGGGAGCAATGCCCATGCGTACCGACGCCTGCACACGAATTGCGTCCAGACGCTCCAGCACTTCGGGGTGCGCTTCCAGCCAGTCGGGCAATTCCAGACCGGTCAGGCCTACATCAGCAGCGCGTACAAAAACGGCTGCGTTGGCCGCGTCCACCAGCGACACCTCGATACGGCCTACGCCAGGCACATCCAGCCACTCGGTCAATTCACCGCTAGGCAGCAAGGAACCAGTAGAGGCACCGCCCGGTTCCACAAAGTCCAGACGGATAGGCGAACCCGTGCCGCCGACGCCAGGGATCGACAAATCGCCGTCATAACGGGGCTGACCATCTTCAACCGTGAGGTGGGCGTGAATGATCTTGTTGGTGTTGGTATTCAGAATGCGTACACACGCTTCGCCATCCTCAACCTTGACCATGCCCTGCTCTACTGCGTAAGGGCCGACGGCCGAGCTCATATTGCCGCAGTTGCCACGGTAATCCACCTTCTCTTCCTTGATGGCTACTTGCGCAAAGGTATAGTCCACGTCCGCGTCCGGATGGCTGGACGGGCCGATAATACAAACCTTGGACAAGGAAGAAACACCACCGCCCATGCCGTCCAGTTGGCGACCATAAGGGTCCGGCGTACCCATGGCAGCGGAAAACAGAGGCGTCCAGTCGTCGCGCTCGGCAGGCAGGTCTGCAATATTGAGCATCAAGGCTTTGCTGGTGCCACCACGCATGAACACGGCGGGAAGGGATTTTTGCTTCATCACGTTATTCCTGGTTCTTGGCTTGCGCCATTAAAGAAAATTGCGCCGTCTCCTCCATGGGTTCGGCGTGAGAGACCATCGATTCACTAACAGCGCCGGGCAGGCCGCTGCGTTGCTGCTGCTGCCGCTCCAGCTGCTGTACTTTCTCTTCACTGGCATTGCCCAGATGGCGGGCCAGCAGGGCGGAGGCCTGAGCGCGTTCGCCCTTTTCCAGCAAATCCAGAATTGCCAGATGCTCCAGGCATTGGCGACGAATACGTTCCCGATCCAGGGTTTCCTGATATTCCAGCAAGCGCCGCAACTGGTTCTGGCGTGTCACGGTCTGGGCGATAAAGCGGTTACCGGACAAGGAGGCCAAGGCTTCATGGAAGGTGGCATTGGCCTGATACATTTCCGCGTGTCCGGCATGACGCCAGCCCCCGTCGGCCAAGGCCTGCTGCTGCAAACGCACCCGACGCAAGACAGTGGAGTCAATGGCGAAGCCCGGCAGCAGCATGGCCGCTGGTTCCAGCATCTGGCGCAAGGTATAGCTTTCTTCGCAAGCCTGAGGGCCGTCAATCATGGGCAGGAAAGACCAGCCTTTGCTGGCGCGCTGTTCCATCCAGCCTTCATTGGCAGCACGAGCCAGAATGCGGCGCACACGCTCGCGCGTCAGGCCGTATCGACGCATGGCGTCGTTTTCTGACAAGGTGTCACCCCAAATGCCCGAGAGCTTGTCGCGGGCCAGTTGCAAGTAGATCTGGTCGTCCTGGCTGGTGCCCAACTCTTCTTCGATCACACCAAGCTGGTCGGCTCCTTTCAACAGATACAGGCCGCGCCGGGGCGGCTGCGCGCCCACAATGCCTTTTTCCGCCAGATAGGCCAAGGCGCCCCGTATGGGCGAGCGCGACGCACCCAGCGCCTCGGCCAGCGATTGTTCCGTCAAATGATGCCCGGCCTGCAAATGCCCTGCCCGCACGTAGTCCAGCAGGCGATGTGCCAAGGTGACATGCAAAGAATTGGATTGGCTTTTCATGCCGACATTCCTAAAAATCGAAGCGATCCCGGATCGTTTTATTGTATTATATACAAACAAAATACAATTTAATTGTTTTATCAAGGCTCCAGACGCATAATTTTATTGATTATTCTTGCTCAGGTTGGCCCCGCTTTCCTGGCTTCTTATTACGGATGAATCGTTTGCCATGTCTCAGTCTCTTGCCCTAGAAACGCTGTCCCTGAACGGACGTTCCGTACGTTACGTTCCTATCGCCGACATCCCCGGTATTGAAAAGCTGCCGTACTCGCTGCGCGTTCTGCTGGAAAACCTCTGTCGTCAAAAGGCCGTGCGTCACGCCGACGTGGATCAGGAAATTGACTCCCTGCTCCAGCGCAAGGTGGGCGACGGCATCACCTTCTACCCTGCCCGCGTCTTTGGTCAGGACATTCTGGGTTTGGTGATGCTGCTGGACATGGCCGCCTTGCGCGAAGGCGTACAAGCAGCCGGTGGTGACGCCAGCCGCGTGCGCCCTCAAGTCCCTATCGACGTGATTATTGACCACTCCCTCCAAGTGGACAGCTGGGCCAACCCCAAGGCAGCCGACATCAACCTGGCACGTGAATACCAACGTAACGGCGAGCGCTTTGCCTTCCTGCGCTGGTGTTCCAGCAACTTTGACGGCGTGAAAGTGGTGCCACCTGGCAAAGGCATCATGCACCAATTGCACATCGAGCATATTGGTCAGGTTGTATGGACCGAAGAAGGCAAGGACGTGGATCTGGTCTACCCCGACAGCTGTGTCGGGACCGACAGCCACACGCCTATGGTTAACGGCCTGGGCATTCTGGGCTGGGGTGTCGGAGGTATTGAAGCCGAAGCCGTGATGGTAGGCCTGCCCGTCGCCATCGCCCTGCCTGCCGTGGTGGGTATCGAGCTGACTGGCAAGCTCAATGACGGCGTGCTGCCTACCGACCTGGTTCTGGTCATTACGCAAAAACTGCGCGAACTGGGCGTGGTGGGCAAGTTTGTCGAATTTTTTGGCCCCAGCGTGGACGAGCTCTCCCTGGGCGACCGTGGCATGATCGCCAATATGGCACCAGAGTACGGCGCAACCGCGGTGTTCTTCCCCATCGACGACGCTGCCCTGCACTACATGCACATGACAGGCCGTCCACAAGAACAGATTGATCTGGTCGAGCAATACAGCAAGGTTCAAAAACTGTGGCGCGACCCGGCCGCTCCCGCTCCTGTTTACGACACCGTGTTGAAACTGGACCTGAGCAGCATCAAGCCTAGCCTGGCTGGCCCCAGCAATCCTGAAGATCACCTGGATCTGGACACCGCTGCCCAGTCCTTCCCCGCTCATCACCAGAAAATTGCTGGCCGTCCTTACGACCCGCAACGTACCGTACCCGTGGAAGGCGAGGACTTTGTGCTGAATGATGGCGATGTGGTCATTGCCGCCATTACTTCCTGTACCAATACCGCTAACCCCGCCAATATGATGGCCGCCGGTCTGCTGGCCCGTAACGCCGTGGCTCGTGGTTTGCGCAGCAAGCCCTGGGTCAAGACCTCGCTGGTGCCCGGTAGCCAAGTAACAGCTGACGTGCTGGAGCGCGCTCAACTGCAAGACGACCTGGACGTACTGGGCTTTAATATTGCCGGCTTTGGTTGCACCACGTGTAACGGCGGCTCGGGCCCACTGCCTGCCAATATCGTCAACGCGATTGAATCCGAAAAGCTGATTGCCACCGCCGTACTGTCGGGTAACCGTAACTTTGAAGGCCGTATCCACGCCAACGTGCGCGCTGCTTACCTGGCATCGCCCGCCCTGGTTGTGGCCTACGCCCTGGCCGGTAACCTGAATGTAGACCTGACCCGCGACCCGCTGGGCAAGGATGAGGACGGCAAAGACGTCTACCTGAGCGACATCTGGCCCAAATCTGCCGAAGTGCAAGAAGCCATCCACGGCGCTTACGACCGCGACCTGTTCATCGAACGCTATGCCGAGCTGTACGACGGTGGCGAACCCTGGGATGCCCTGGCCCGCGAAAGCAATGGTGGCCACTACCCATGGGAAGCCGACAGCACCTACATCCGCAAACCGCCTTACTTTGACGGCCTGCAGCGCGAACCGGCTCCCGTGGCCAACCTGCGCGGCATGCGTCCGCTGGCGATTCTGGGTGACTCCATCACCACCGACCACATCTCGCCATCGGGTTCGATCAGCCTGGGTACGCCTGCTGCTGACTTCCTGCTGTCCAAGGGTGTGGAGCAAAAAGACTTCAACAACTACACCACGCGCCGTGCCAACCACGAAGTGGTCAAGCGTGCGACCTTCGCCAACATCCGTCTGCGCAACAAGATTGTTCCCGGCGTGGAAGGCGGCGTCACCAAGGTGATGCCGGAAGGCGAAGTGATGCGTATTTTTGAAGCGGCCCAGACCTATCAGGAACGTCAGGTTCCCTTGCTGGTGATTGCTGGCAAGAACTACGGTTGCGGTTCTTCCCGCGACTCCGCCGCAAAAGGCCCTGCTCTGCTGGGCGTGAAGGCGGTGGTTGCCGAAGGTTTCGAGCGTATCCACCGCACCAACCTGGTCGGTATGGGTGTGCTGCCCTTGCAGTTCCAGGACGGCACCAATGCCGATACCCTGGGCCTGGACGGCACCGAAACCTTTGATGTGAAGGGCCTGGAAGAAAACCTGGGGGTACGCTCGCAGGCCGAGCTGATCATCCATCGCCTGGATGGCAGCACCCAGTCCGTGCCGGTGATTGTGCGTCTGGATACGGTCGAGGACATGGAGTACTGGCGTCATGGCGGTATCCTGCCACGCGTCTGGCGCAAATACCTGGAAAACTAAGCCTTTACAGGCTTAGCTTGTCCAGTTAGCGGTATCAAACGCCAGGGGTCACACCCTGGCGTTCTTGTTTAACCAGCCGCAACCAATGCTCGATGCGCAGCAAGGCATGATTCGCACTTTGCTGGCGGATTTCATCCCGCGTGCCATCGAAAACAATCGTTTCCGTATAGACGACCAAAGGATCAAATTTATCCTGTGGCTTGAACAGCCAGGCAAAACATTGCGTGCCGGCCGGAATCTGCGGCTCCGCAATATCGTCAGCCACCCCCGTATTGGCAATGATCAAATTGGCCGGGGTCAATTCTGCGGCTCCTTTGGCCATGGCCCGCGCCACTGCCTCACTGCACAGATTGTTTTCCGCCAGCACCCGCTGATCGACGCCCAGGCAGCGATACTTGGCCTGCGGAGAATACGTCACAAAAGCACAGTCCAGTACAGCTGCCGCCCCCGCTTGGTCAGCCAGCGTGGACGCAATCAACCCTGCCGTGCAGGATTCTGCGGTTGCCAGCGTCAGCTGGGCCTCGGTCATGGTTTTGACCAAGCGTGCAAGATCTACATCGTTCATGGCATACCCTCCTTATTGCTGAAACAAGGACGGTTTATTCAACCATAAAGTAAAAAAGCAGGAAACCAGCCCCTGCTTTCTGCTCACCATCTGGAACATGCGCTTACGCTGCCCCGCCCAGGCACTTGATCAATCCCCGAACAGGCTGGACATATCCGTTGCTTCCAGCCCCAGATTGCTGGCCAGCGCGTCAAAACAACGCAAGGCCGCTTCTATATCTGCGTCCGCAATCCCTTCAAACAGGGGAGCACGGGATTGGCGCAGCAATTCCAGCAGGCGTTCGTGAAAGTCCCGCCCTTTTTCAGTCAGACACAACAGGCGAGCGCGCTTGTCCTGCTCGTCGGGCACACGCTCCAGCAAACCGCCAGACTCCAACTGGTCGATCAGGCGCACCAGGGTGGGGCCTTCCAGACGCATCATGCGTGCTAACTGCCCTTGCCGTATGGGTTCCCCCAACTGGGCCAGATAGCGAATCGGCAGGATGGTGGCCTCGGACACGCCATAACGCACCAGCGTCTGATCCAGTTCACGACGATACAGGCGCGCCAGCACAATCATGGACAGGCCAAATCGTTCATAAAGTTGGTGATTCATCAGGAAGTCTCCACAGCGCGCGGCGTAGCATCAGGCGGGTAAGCATAAACCAGAACCGCTTGCGCCCCCTGCAAGGACTGCGCCACATCCATGATCGCCTGCCTCAATACCGTGTCGGTACAGGATTGGCTGATACGCAGCAATTGCTGGGCCAACTCCACGGGCTGATGCTCAAACCCTTCCAGCAACTCACAGACCAGCTCCACACAGGCTTGCTGCTCCGGTCCGCGTTTGGCCAGCCGCTTCAGCGCGACCACGCCATGGCCCAGGTTGATCAAGGACAGCAAACCATGGGGGGTCTGCTCGCCCATCCAGTGCCAGAGACGCACCCATTGACGCACTACCCGCGCACGCCAGACCCGGAACAGGCGCGGGCGCGAACGCTTGATCAACGGATACAGTTCGCGCACCACACGTCTGACCAAGGCTTGGCCACGAGGATGAGTCCGGCGAGGCAAAAGGAAGAAAGCACTGCACACGACCGCAGAGCCCGCCAGCAAAGGCAAGGACTCCTTCAAGATGATGGGCCAAGTAACCGCCGCCATCCCGGCCTGACTGGCCAGCTGGAAACACATATTCGCGTCCAATGCCCAGGTCGACGTAGGACGGTTGGCACGTAACAAACCGCCGACCACCAAAAAAGGAAGCACGGACAGAATGACCTGCCAGTCCGCAACCAGGTGTACCTGGACGAAATAGCGATAAAAGCTGGCTACCAGCACGCCCACGGCAATCCCGGTAAACATGGTTCGGCTCATCAATTGCGGACGCGGCATGGAGCCCAAAATAATGGAGAACGTACACACCCCAATCGCCATCAACTCCAGCGCGGGGCTGGCCAAAGCGTAAGCGATGCCACCTGCAGTGAAAGCGGCCAGGCCACTGACCAGGCCTGTGCGGATTGCCAAGGGCCAATCCACCGAAACAGCAGGCGTCGTCAGAAAACGGTGCCGTCTGGGCTGCACCCGTTCAGCGAACAACCCCTGCTCCGCCCTTTGTATTTGACCCATTGCACGGCGCAAGCGCGCCAGACTGATCTGCCCCTCGTGCCGCAAGGCTGTCTTGCCCAGCACCCGCAAACTCAGACCGTCCTGCAAGCGTTGTGCCTGTTCCTGCAAGTCGCGTGCGTAATCCGCGGCAGGCGAGAGGCCCTGCTCCCTTTGCTGGACAATCAGCGCACTGGCGGCCAAAAGCTCAATCACGGCGTACAGAAACGCATCCACATAAGGCAGGCGTCGATAAGCATCCAGAGAGCCGGCCGCCAGAATACGGGCTTGGGCATCCAGATCCACAATCTCCTGGCGAACACGGCTCCACGAGCTTTGATCCGGCTGCTGATAAGACGGCCCCAAAGCATGAGCAGCGATGCGCAAGGCATCCGCCGCCAGGACACGTACGCGCTCGTAATACGTTTTGCGCTGACTGCGCGGCGTTGTCCGCGAGCACAGCAAGGTAGTGACCACGACCCCGATCAGCGTGCACTCCACTCGCGACAAGGCCAAATCCAGTGACGCCTCCGGAGCCAGCACCGAGGGCAAGACCACCACGCCAATCGTGATCCCCGCCAGCATGGGCAAGTAAGAAAAAGCGCCCCGAAACACATGGGTCAAGGCCGAGGCCACCCCCACCACCAGGGCCATCCCCAGCAATTGCAGATAAGGATTGGGCAAGTGCAGGAACGCCAATCCCAAACCGGCCCCCACCAACGTTCCCAAAATCCGCCACAAAGCCCGCTCGTACACCAGCCCCCGATACGCTTGCGACAGCACCCACACCGGCATGGCAGCCCAAAACGGGTTATCAACGGAAAGCAAAACAGCGATGGTGAACGACAGCCACGCTGCCAAGGCCAAATTCAGGCCATGCAGGAGCGCAGGTCGATCCAGCTGGATCCAGGAAAATGAGGGAAACATAAAAGACAGGAGACAGAACAAAGGCTAAAGCATGATTATATAGATAGCTTACCTACCTATTCAATTACAGCTAGCTGAATATCGTGTTTATGGCAGCTCCGGCCCTGCCCGCCATACACAAGCCTCAAGGCGGAACACGCTGTTTCATGCTGCACCGCAACAGCCTCCCTGGTTTCCATCACGCCTTTCAAAGCTAAACAATTTGCGCCCTGCCCCGCCCTTTTTCAGCCACTCCGTGGTTGTTTGTTAGTTTTCATAAACTATCGCCATCCAGGCATGGTCAAACCGTACGGGAGCGTTCTATGATGTTGGCAGCCTGACCGGCAGGTACCCGAAATCCTGCCCGTCACCCCGTTTTCTTGGCAGGAGTCTTTATGCAAAAGTGGCTGACACGCTACACCGCCTTCTACATCATCATTGGCCTGACCGCCTTTTTCTTGCTGCTTTCCTTGTTCAGAAGCGCAAGCTGGCTATGGCTGGCGATACCAGGGCTGGCCCTGTGCATTCAGGGCTTGGTGGACATCACTCAAACTCGTCACGCCATTCGTCGCAACTACCCGGTTATCGGCAATCTGCGCTTTATCTTTGAAGCCATACGCCCTGAGATTCGCCAGTACTTTCTGGAAGGCGATGAGCAGCAACTGCCTTTTTCGCGGGCGGACCGCTCCCTGGTGTACCAGCGCGCCAAACAGCAGGTCGACAAGCAGCCTTTTGGTACTCACCAGGAGGTCTACAACAATGGGTACGAGTGGATCAACCACTCCATGACGCCCAAGCACATCAAGGACTCACAGTTCCGTATCACGGTGGGTGGGCCGGACTGTACCCAGCCTTATTCGCTGTCGGTGCTGAATATTTCGGCCATGAGTTTTGGGGCGCTGTCGGCCAATGCCATCCTGGCCCTGAACAAGGGTGCCAAGATGGGCAATTTTGCGCATGACACGGGCGAAGGCGGCATCAGCACCTATCACCTGCGTCATGGCGGTGATCTGATCTGGAATATTGGCTCGGGCTACTTTGGTTGCCGCGATGAACAAGGCAACTTTTCTCCCGAACGCTTTGCCGAACGAGCCACTCAGGATCACATCAAGATGATTGAAATCAAGCTGTCGCAAGGGGCCAAACCTGGCCACGGCGGCATCTTGCCCGGCACCAAGGTCTCGCCTGAAATTGCCCTGGCACGCGGTGTGCCGGAAGGCGTGGACTGTAACTCGCCCCCCAGCCACAGCGCCTTCCATTCTCCCGTAGAGCTGCTGGAATTCGTGGCCAAGCTGCGTACCTTGTCCGGTGGCAAGCCCGTGGGCTTCAAACTCTGTATTGGACATGCCTGGGAATGGTTTGCCATTGCCAAAGCCATGCTGAAAACAGGTATCACACCGGACTTTATTGTGGTCGATGGTGCGGAAGGCGGTACCGGTGCCTCCCCCGTGGAGTTCATTGACCACGTCGGCACCCCCTTGCGCGAGGCTCTGCGCCTGGTTCATAACACGCTGGTGGGTATCGGTTTGCGCGAACAAATCCGCCTGGGTGCCTCGGGCAAGATCATCAGCGCCTTTGATATGGCCCGCATCATGGCCCTGGGCGCTGACTGGTGCAATAGCGCGCGTGGTTTCATGTTTGCGGTGGGTTGCATTCAGGCCCAGGCCTGTCATACCGACAAGTGCCCCACTGGCGTGGCGACACAAGATCCGCAGCGTCAAAAAGCCCTGGTGGTTGATGACAAATCCCTGCGCGTGGCCAGCTTCCATGGCAATACGCTCAAAGCCCTGGCTGAACTGTTGGGTGCGGCGGGCCTGGAACATCCGGACCAGCTACGTCCTCACCATATTGCCCGCCGTATCAGCAACGGCGAAGTGCGCGTGATGTCGGCTCTGTTCCCGGATCTGAAAAAAGGCGAACTCTTGCGCGGCCACTATCGTCAAACGATTTTCCGTGTGGGCTGGCCTATGGCCAACCCCGACTCCTTTGAACCGGCCTATAGCCTGAGCAAAGCCTTGTCGTACTTGAATGATGAAGCTGATCCTGAAGAAATCATGAAAAAACAGGACGCAGCTGATAGCGCAGGCCAAGCCCTGGCCTGACGCGGCATGCGGCAGTCTCCCTAGCGGGACTGCCGCACCGTCCCTACCCCTGCATCCATTTCCCCATAGATTTCAACGCCGGAAGGTCGACTCCAGCTGCTGTCTGCAGAGCGATCCGGTGTTGAACACGCCGCCAGCCCCAGCACCATGACCAAGGCGCTCAGCACCCCATAAATCTGTCGCATATCAAGCTCCTTGATGATAGGCGTCTACTGTGCCACAGAATCTGGGCAAACTGATTTCCATCTGTACTAGAATGCTCTGATCATGATCAGGCACTGCGCATTCCCCACCTCAGGTACTCGCAGCCGGTTTTTACTGGTGCTGGCAATCTGCGCCCTGCTTTTGCGTGGTCTGATCCCCAACGGCTACATGCCCAGCGCCGACCCTGCCAATGCAGCCGCGCTCAGCCTGTGCGTTCAGGGCGACCCTTTCCTGGCGCAATGGAGCAGCCAGCTACCTGGTGGCCCAAAGCACGACGAGCAACATAGCCTGCATGCGGCCTGTCTGTTCGCCCAGGCCCAGGCGCAAAAAGCCCTGAATGATGATCCCAGCCCTGCCTGGAATCTGACACCTACACCACGACATACCTGGGACACTGCCCAACAGGCGGCGGCTCCCGTTCTGCCCCTGACGGGCCCGCCCCTGAGTGCGCGCGGTCCCCCCTCCACGCTCGTTTCCTGACCAGCCTCGGCTGCCCGGCGCAGCCACCTTATGTTGTCAATTAGCGGGATATTTCTATGAACGCCTCCTTCTCACGCCGCCAGCTCCTGCTTGCCATGCTGGCGACTCCTCTGGTCCTGAGCGCCTGCGGCGACAAGGCCCCCAAGCAGCCCGCCTTTCGTAATCTGGAAGGTGTAGACATGAGCAGTGCCGACTTTGCCAAGGATTTCAGCTTGCTGGATACCGAAGGCCAACGTCGCACCATGGCCGACTATCGCGGCAAGATCGTGCTGATCTTCTTTGGTTTTACCCAATGCCCCGACGTCTGCCCGACAGCCCTGACTCGTGCCGTCGACATCAAGGAACAGTTGGGCGAGGATGGCGACAAGCTGCAAGTCTTGTTTATCTCCATTGACCCGGAGCGCGACACGCCCGAACTGCTGCAAGCCTACATGCAGGCTTTCGACCCCAGTTTCGTGGCCCTGCGCCCCACCGAGGAAGAGCTGGCCAAAACCGCCAGCGACTTCAAAGTCTTCTATCAAAAGGTTCCTACCGGCTCCAGCTACACCATGGACCACAGCGCCTTGACCTATGTGTATGACACACAAGGCAAGTTGCAGATCGCCCTGCGTCATACGCAAACGGCTGAAGAAGCCGTGGCTGATATCCGCCAGGTACTGGCTCTGAGCAAGTGAACCCCAACAGGATTACCAACATGAAACGTACTATTGCTCGCTCTCTTTTTTCCCTGGCCGCCTTGCTGAGCCTGCCCACCCTGGCCCAGGCCGAAGTCACCGTTACCGATCCCTGGGTTCGCGCCACGGTTCCCGGCCAGCAAGCCACCGGCGCCTTCATGGTGCTGCAATCTACCGAGAACGCCCAATTGCTGGGCGCCAGCAGCAGCTTGAGCAAGCAGGTGGAGGTCCACGAAATGGCGATGGAAAACGAAGTCATGCGCATGCGCCAGGTTGAAAAACTCGACCTGCCCGCTGGCAAGGCTGTGGAACTGAAACCCGGCGGCTACCACATCATGCTGCTGGGTCTGGACAAACAGGTTGAGGCGGGCAGTTCCGTGGATCTCACCCTGGAAATCCAGAATGCCGCCGGTCAAAAGGAAGAGCTGAAAATCAGCGCTCCGGTCCGTGCCTTGAACACCAAGGCTGGCCAGGGTCACCAGGGCGCACACGGCCACTAAGGCCCTGTTCCCACCCCTTCAAACTGCCTGTTTTACCGGTTTGAAGGGCTTTGTTTCAGACTTCCGGGTTTTCCATAATTGGCTGGTTTTGATTAGCTAACGTACATTGAAACCACTGACATAGTGTCAGTAAGCTGTCTGAAACACAGCTTTCCCAAACTGTCATCATGACAGTTCACCGCCGCCAGAGCGGCCCATAGGCCCTACCGCAACGGTAGGGCCTTCGTGTTTCTGCAGCAGGCTCTTTGCATATCACTAGGCCCTTGCCCGGGTCTGGAGTAAAGTTAAGACCGTAGCGTCGGTTTAACCTTGCAAGGAGTACATAGATGGCTCTAAGTCCACATGACAACAATCGCTCTGAGTTGCTACGTCAACTGCCCTTGAAACCAGGATGGTTTATTGGTCTGGGCATCGCCCTGATTATTCTGGGTCTGATCGCCTTGATCTACGTGGTTGGCGCCACGGTTGCCAGCGTGGTGTACGTCGGCATCCTGATGACCATAGGCGGCGTGCTGCATCTGGCTCATGCATGGAGTTCCAAAGGCTGGCGCGGCTTTCTGTTCTGGAGCTTGAGCGGCATTTTGTACTTGTTCGCCGGTTTGATCGCCATCAGCAACCCCTTGGTAGGTGCCACCGTCCTGACCCTGATTTTTGGCGCCTTCCTGATTGCTTCCGGCGCATTCCGACTCTGGATCTGGTTTCAGAACCGGGCCCAGGCAGGTGGCGGCTGGATGGCCTTTTCCGGCCTGATTACACTGGCAGCCGGTTTGATCATTGCCGCAGGCTGGCCCGGCAATAGCGTATGGATTCTGGGCCTGATACTGGGTATTGATTTGCTGACCCAAGGTTGGGCCAGCTTGTTGATTGGTATGGCAATCAAGCGCAATCAGAACTAAACCAGCGGCCAGGATCAAACCCCTGCGTCGGGATTGATCTCCGCTGACTTAATCACTGCAAATCACTCCGAAAAAATGCCCGACCAGAAGCAGATTCTGGTCGGGCATTTTGCTATCTTGATCTCCCGCCCTGGACTGTAGGCCTGCCACCAGGCTGCCAAGCCTGCAACTAAAGCGGTACAGAGCAAACCCTACAATCGACTATCGGACTTCCAGCGCCGGCAGAGCGGCATCCCGTCCCCGCAGCCAGGGCTGACGCGTATGGGCCAGCATCTGCGCATCACCGGGGCTATCACCATAGGCCATATCCAGCTCCACGGGTTTATCGCCCAGCCACGCCTGCAAGCGATTCACCTTCTCCTGCCCCCAGCAATTGGCGCTGGCCATGCCCACACAACCTTGTTGATCATCAAAGGCCAACTCTGTCGCTAGCACCTGAGCCATTCCCTGTGCTTGCGCCCAGGGCTGTAAATAAATGGACGGCGAGGCACTGACCAGCACCACCGTATCTCCCCGCTCTCGATGGGCACGGACTCGTTCCATCATTTCCGGGCGGACAATCTGCGGCACATAGTCCCGCACATAGGTGTCGGCTAAAGCCTGAACCTGCTCCCGGCTCAAACCACCCAAGGCACTGCGTAGAAAACGATGCTTGATCGCCTGACGACGCTGCGGACCGCGATCCCAGACCAGGACGCGTGGCACGCAAGCTAAATAGGCACGAATACAGACCGGCCAGCCTCGCATGCGACGTATGAAGTCCTGCAAGCTGTCCCGGTCTGTAATCGTGCCATCAAAATCAAATGCGACCAGCACAGGTACCCCTTTGGTTTTCAGAAAAAGGGCTAGTGTAAAGGGGAACACCAGCCCTTCCCAAGCCCTGCTTTATAAGGCCCAGCCACCCAGGTAGAAAACAACCAGGGCAATGGCAATCAGAACCGTGCCCACATTCAGGCGACGCAGTTCACCCGAGAACAGGCGACCCAGCACCAGCGTGCAAAAGCCCAGCATGATGCCTGTGACGATATTGACGGTCAGCACGATAAACACGGCGCACACCAGACCCGCCATGGTGTCGACCGTATCTTCGGTATTCAGATGACGCACACCGCCCAGCATCAGCAAGCCCACATACATCAAGGCAGGCGCAGTCGCATAGGAAGGCACCAGACCGGCCAAAGGCGACAGGAAGATCAGCATCAGGAAACCCAGGCCAACCACCACCGCGGTCAGACCGGTACGTCCCCCGGCGGCTGTGCCGGCAGCAGATTCAATGTAGGCGGCGGCAGGCGAAGCCCCCAAGCTGGCAGACACCAAAGAGCTGAGCGAATCCGTCGTCAGGGCGCGGCTGCCATTGATGATCTGGCCATCCTTGTCCAATTGCCCGGCATTGCCCGCTACCGCACGAATCGTGCCGGTCGCATCAAACACGGCTGTCATCACCAGAGCCAGCACACTGGGCAGGACGACCGCATTCAAGGCCCCGCCTATGTCCATGGCACCGATCAAGGAGTTCTCGCCCAGCAAGCTAGGCATGGCAAACAGGCCAGTAAAGCGCACATTGGGATCGAAGATCAGGCCTACCGCCGACAGACCCAAGATCACCAGCAAGATACCGCCCGTGACACGACGGCGCTCCAGGCCAAAAATTGCTGCCAGACCCAGCACACTCAGCCAGACCGGCATGGACGTGACGTCCCCCAGGGCAACCGGCAGACCTGCGCCCGTATTACGGGTCACCAGACCTACCTCGTTGGAGGCGATCATCAGCAAGAACAGGCCAATTCCGATACCCGTGCCATGCGCGATGCCCAGGGGCAAATTGCGCAGAATCCAGGTACGAATCCCGGTGGCGGAAATCAGGGTAAAGATCAGGCCCATCAGGAACACGGCACCCAGGGCGACGGCCGGGCTGAGTTGCTGACCCAGCACCAAGTCAAAAGCCAAGAACGCAGTCAAGGACAAGGCACAGCCCACCGCAATGGGCAGATTCGCCCACAGCCCCATCAGCAGGGAGCCAAAAGCGCTGGTCAGACACACGGCCACAAAGACCGACGAGGTATCAAAGCCCGCCTTGCCCAGCATGGACGGTACGACAAATACGGAATAAACCATTGCCAGGAATGTCGTCAGCCCTGCCAAGACCTCCTGACGCAGAGAACTGCCGCGCTCTGTATAGGCAAAATGTTTCTGCAACCAACCGCCAGCAACCGGAGGGACCAGGGCCTCCTGCCCTGGCCGCAATGCGGATTCTTGCTCAGCCATACTTCATGCTCCTTTATCAGTATTGTGATGTCTGAAACGGTACGTTGCCGTCATCAGGAATCAGTAATGGACAGTTCCAGCCCCAAAGGGGGCAAGAGACTTCTCACACGCTGAATCAAAGAAAACGCCGAGCAAAGACGAGTCCTGCCCTGCCCGCAACAAGGTGCAGACATAGGCAGAAAGAAGTAGGTATGCGGGGGTGTCTCCGACCGAACCGAGGCCTTTGCGGCGCTTCTTTTGATCCCGATAATGGGAAGTGAGGCCCATTCTACGAGCCGTCAAGGACGGGAAAATCACCTCTAGGTAATGAGGGTTATCAATCGCTTCGGTGGCGAGATACAGGCATATAGGCTTGGCCGATGAACTGCTGGCGCAACTGCTGCCATTGACGTTGCATCTCCTGGGCCTGCTGCTGGTCGGGTCGCAAACGCTCTGGTTCCAAGTGCATCAGAGCCAATCCATATTTGGCCGCCGACAGCTCCTGCGCGACGCTGGCTGACTGCTGCACCGCCTGGGCAGGACGTTCCTGCCATAAGCTGCCCAGGCCGCTCAAACTGTCAGAAGCCTTGGCCAAACGCTGACGTACCGAACCTGCAATACTGACAGGCCAGATCTGGGTAAACATCACGTACATCACCGCATTGCCCAGCAAAATACCGATCACCCGATCACGGGCCGAATCCAGGTCAAAGCTGGGACCAAAGCCCTGCAAGGTCACCAGATAAAAGGCAAAGGCAATTTGAATGCCGGCATACGAGATACGTTCCGGGCCATAAAATACCCAGGCCCCTAACAGGGACACCAGAAATACCACAACCATCAAGCCGCCAATATCCAGCAGATGCGGCATCACAAACAAGATAGTGATAAAGCCCAGCGCCGCCCCCAGCAAACAGCCCACAATCCGCAAGGTCAGCTTGTGTACGGTTTCCCCGGTAGAGCCCAAAGCGGCCACGTAGCAGGTAATCATGGCAGTATGAATGCCCTGCCAGTCTGCCGCGCTATAGATCAGATAACAAAGCACTGCAGCTGCCGTCGCCTTCAAGGCATGGTGCTGATAAACCGGATTACTAAAGGCGTCGGGCACCATGAAGGAGCCATGTTCCGGATCCGCTTTGCCAATAGACACCGCCCCCGACAAGGCCAGCAAGGCATCGCGCAAATCTTGTTCGGCCAAAGAACTGGAGGCTGACAGCTCGGGCAGATCATCCATCTGCGGCAAACGCCCTTGTTCAATCTCCTGTGCGCTGCGTTCGCACATCTGGGCAAATGCTGTGGCCTGCTCATTGTCCAGATGCTGATCGCGCAAGACGGCAACCGCCAGCAAGGCTCGGTAGGTATTCAAGATGGCCTGATCCAGTTCTGCCTGCTCTTGTGCAGGCCGCAAATGAAACAGCCGTATCCAGCCCAGTCGCTTCTGTTGTGCACTGACTCCCAAAGCCAGTTCGTTCCACAAATCCTGCGTATCTGCCTGCCCCATCAAACCCTGGGCCGACAAACGCAAACGCGCTGCCAGTTCACGGCGCAACACCTTGTGCGGGTACAAACCAAAACAGAGATTGAAGATCAGCACCAGGCCCATGGGGGCGCAGGTCATCAACCAGGCATAAAGCACGGCACGGGTAGCAATCTCGCCAAAGGGCACATAGCCCAACAAGGTCAGCACAAAGGCGATGACCAAGGCAATAATCCCGCCCAAAGGGCCCAGCTTGCTGGCTACCCCGAGAAACAACAGCACAAAGGAGGTCAGCACCATGGCCAGCAAACGCCAGGCCGGATACTGAATCGTGACCTGAATCAATGGCACCATCAGCAGCACCACAATGGACACCAGCACCACCAGAGCCAGCGCCAGTACCGAGCTTTCGCCGGCATCGGACTTCATCACAAAGAAGATCACAAAGCAGCTGACGGCAGACTCGGGAATACCGTAGTTCATGGCCAGCAGCACCATCAAGGCGCACAGCACTGCCACGCGCCAGCTTTGCGCCAGACGACCGGGGGTGGGCTGCAAGTCTTGCCAGACCAGCCGCGCCAGACCCGACACGCCGGTCTTAGCAGTTGCCATCGCGATGAATAATAGTGGTGGCCGAGGCACCCATGCGCATCAAGTCCTCGGGCGGGGCATCCAGACGGATACGCACCGGAAAGCGTTGCGCTACCCGTACCCAGTTCATGGATTTCTGAATATAGGGCAGGCTGCGCGGCAGATTGATCTGCTCCTGACTGCTGACACCCCAACCAATTTCCTCTACCTTGCCCGAGAGCTTGCGCGAAGGATCGGACATCACATACACCGTGGCGCAGGCCCCTGGCTTGATCTCTTTCAGATCCGTTTCACGGTACATGCCCGTGACATACCAGGAATCCGTATCCAGCAAGGTAAAGACAGACGTGCCGGGCATCAGATGTTCTCCCGAGCCGATACGCAAGCCCACGATACGACCGTTGTGCGGTGCCTTGACCTGAGTATGTTCCAGATCACGCTGGGCCATCGCCAAACCTGCCTGTCGCGCTTGCACCATGGCTTCTTCTGCCTGCGTATTGCCGACCAGAGCCTGAGCGGCCCCGGATTGCTCTGTTGCCTGTTTCAAGGTGACTTGAGCATCACGCAGCAAGGTATTGGCTTCATCCAATTGCTGTTGGGAGACATAACCCTTGGCCGCCAGATTCGCCAAGCGACGCTGGCTTTGCGTGGCCATCGTCAAATTGGTTTTAGCGCGGGTAATCTGATCATCGGCAATGACGGCGTTATGCCCTTCTGCGCGCACAGCCCGTTGCTTCATGTCCAGCGTAGCCTGAGCCAGCGCCAGTTCAGCCTGGGCCTGTTCCAGACGCAGCTGATAAAACACCGGGTCTACGGTAAAGAGCAGTTCATCGCGGCTGACGAACTGACCGTCACGCACCATCATGCGCTCAATGTGTCCAGGCAAGGAGCTGGAGATATGCACCACATCGGCACCGATCACCGCGTCTTCGGACAAAGGGTTGTTGGCAGAGCGCTGCAAATACCACCAAGCCAAGACAATGGCGGCGACAACAATCAGCACGCTCAGCAGGCGGGCAGCGCCTTTACGGGGGGAGGATTTCTGTGCCTGGGTCATGGCTCAGTCACTCGAAGAAAAGAAGAAGTGCGGCAAAGGTCAGTGCCAGCGTCAAGCAGGCATAGACAGGCAAACGCATGGGCAGGGCATCATCCACACCTGCACGAATCAGCCCCCAACGAATCAGCAAGGTCAGCAGCACGGCGCCCAGCACACACACCAGCCAGGCCGGGAAATACGAACCCGCCACATAGACCGACGGGGCAAGAGAACATCCCCCCAACAAGGGCAAGACAGCCAGACCGGCTAGTAGCGCACGCATGCGTGGCATCTCCCTGATTATTGTTAAACCGATCTGCGCATGGCGCCCTGATCGCTGCGACGAATTGTACCTGAGCCCTTTCAAAGACATCATTTATATCTCTGCCGGATTAAGCAACTGTGTATCTATGATTTTCACGAGTATAGTGACAAACATCTTTCTGATAGGGTCTCAATAACCTCGGTTATTTACACAGAGTTGCCATGGATGACGTAAACCTGACTTTAAGCATGCTGGCCGCCGTTTTAATCAGCAACAGCGTGGTCAAGATAATACCTGTTGCCATCCCTGCCCCTCTCGTACAGATTTTGCTCGGCTTTCTGATTGCCGGCTGGTTCAATCATGGGATGACCCTGAATCCGGATCTGTTCTTTTATCTGTTTCTGCCGCCCTTATTATTTCTGGATGGCTGGCGCATTTCCAAGGAAAGTTTAATTCGGGACCGAATTGGCATTCTGGTTCTGGCTTTTATTCTGGTCTTTTTAACGGTATTCGGATTAGGCCACGTGCTGCACTGGCTCATTCCTGCCATGCCTTTGCCAGTGGCCTTCGCCTTGGCCGCCATTGTCTCACCAACTGACCCAGTTGCCGTCTCGGCCATTACCCGCCGCGTGCCTCTGCCGCCACGACTGCAGGCCTTGCTGGAGGGTGAATCCCTGTTCAACGATGCCAGCGGTCTGGTTGCGTTTCGACTTGCTGTAGCCCTGGCCCTGGGCGGCTCTTTCTCCATCACGTCTGCCAGCCAGAACTTCCTGTGGCTAACGCTGGCCGGCCTGGTCGTGGGCGTAGTGACCACGCGTGCCCTGCTTTTTCTGCGTAATCTCTTTGTGCGCCGCTGGGGCGAAGAGCCAGGGCCAGAGGTTCTGTTCAGCCTGCTCCTGCCTTTTGCGTCCTACTTCCTGGCCGAACAAATGGAGGCCTCTGGCATTCTGGCCGCTGTCGCAGCAGGCGTGACCATGAGCTACGCCGAGCTCTCGGGCAATGCACTGGCGGCCACCCGTATGCAGCGCAAGACCGTCTGGGACACCTTGCAACTTAGCTTGAATGGCATGATGTTCGTCCTGCTGGGCGAGCAACTACCCGCTATCTTTCGCGGCGCGGTACAGGTTGTCCAGGAGACCGGCCACCATAATCCAGCCTGGCTGCTGGTCTATGCGGTCGCGATGTGTACCACCCTGATTTTGCTGCGCTTTCTATGCGTTTACGCTTACCTGTGGCTACGACGCGGCCTGTCCCTGCTGGGCTTGCATCATGATGCTGAGACCGCCCAAGCCAACCCGCGCCTGGTGCTGGTGCTGTCCATTGCCGGGGTACGAGGTGCCGTCACCCTGGCCGGTGTCATGACCTTGCCGCTCACTCTTGCCGATGGCAGTCCTTTTCCTGCCCGAGATCTGGCCATTTTCCTGGCCTCCGTCGTCATTATCGTGTCACTGCTGACGGCCAGCCTGGCCCTGCCACCCATCATGAAACGAGTCAGCTTCCCTGCCCTGCGTCGACGTCAGGAGCAGGAAGAACGGGCCGAGCAAGCCGTACGTCACGCCAGCGCCCAGTCGGTGGCGCAGACATTGAATGACTTGATTGCGCACAATCCCGAGTCCTCAGGGGCGCGTTACACGGCCATGGCCGACCGCGTCCTGGGCACTATTGCTCACAGCCCTCAAGGCGACGGACTGGAGCCGGATCTGGCAGAACAAGCACTGGAAAAAGACATGCAAATCCGGGCCATCCACGCCGCGCGTGAGGCCGTTTACACCTTAGCTCGCACACACCAGATATCCGATGAAATCGCTCGCGAACGGGTCCGCCTGCTGGATCTGATCGAACTGCGTATGTCTTGAGTCCGCCTTCCTTTCATTTATCGTTGATTTTTTAGGACGCCATGCAGACTTACTCCTACCTGGGCCAGTCCCCTGCCCTGCGCCAACAACGCCAAGCCTATCGTCACGGCTTGCCAGCCTGTGTTTGCGCCCACCCCTCCATTCCCTTCATTCACAAGCGCTTGAGTGCATCAGCCAGTTTCGCCCCCAGCGCGGTCCCTGCAGGCCCGGCCTTCCAATCCAATAATGCCCTGGATCAGAAACCCATCGCCCTGGCTCCCAAACTGATCCTGAGCAATCTGCGCCTGTTTGATGGTGAAACAACAGAGCTGAAAAACGGGCTGGCCGTCCAGATTGACCAGGGCCGCATCACTGCCGTCATGCCGGTTGCCGAGATTCCGGCCGACGCCACCGTCATGGACTGCCAGAACAAAGTCTTGATGCCTGGCCTGATCGACGCCCACTGGCATAGCCTCTTGTGCGCTGTCGACCAGATGACCGCCATGATGGCCGACCCGGCTGACCTGCATTTGATTGCCAGCAAAGAAGCCGAGCGCACCTTGCTGCGCGGTTTTACCACCGTGCGCGATGCCGGTGGCCCCAGCTTCTCCTTGAAACGCGGTATTGATATGGGCTTGCTGCATGGCCCGCGCATCTATCCTAGCGGCGCCATGATTGCGCAAACCGGCGGCCATGCAGACTTTCGTATGCGCTACGAAGTGCCACGCGCAGAAGGCGAGCTAAGCCACACCGAACGAGCAGGTGTAACCTGCATTGCCGATGGCGCCGACCAGGTCCTGCGTCGCGTTCGTGAGCAACTGATGCTGGGCGCCAGCCAGATCAAGCTGATGGCCGGGGGCGGTGTCACCTCCTTGTACGACCCACTGGAAGGACTGCAATTTAGTGATGCCGAACTGCGTGCCGCGGTGGGCGCCGCCAGCGACTGGGGCACCTACGTGATGGTGCACGTGTACTGCGCTCGTGGTATCCAGCGTGCGATCAAGGCAGGCGTGAAATCCATCGAACACGGCCAACTTGCCGACGAGGAAACCGCCCGCATGATGGCTGGCGAAGGCGTGTGGTGGAGCCTGCAACCCTTTTTGGCCGATGAAGACGCCAACGTCCAGCACGACCCACGCAGCAAGGCCAAGCAACAACAAGTTGCTGTAGGAACCGTACGTGCCTACGAACTGGCCGATAAATATCAGATCCAGACCGCCTGGGGCACGGACATTCTGTTCACCCCCGCCCATCTACCACACCATGGCCGCATGTTGTCCAAGCTGACCCGTTTTTACAGCCCACTCAAGGTGCTGAAAATGGCGACCGGAGATAATGGCCGACTGCTGCAACTGTCGGGCCTGCGCCAACCATACGAAGGCGAACTGGGCGTGATCCGAGCCGGTGCCCTGGCCGATCTGCTGTTGATTGATGGCGAACCCGAACAAAGCCTGAGCTTTCTGGAGCAGCCCGAACAGAACCTGCTCTTGATCATCAAGGACGGCAAGATTTACAAGAACGCCCTGCCCGCCTGAAACCTCATCAAGGAGCTCCCATGCCCAACGAAGTGATGCAGTTATTCAAATTGCTCGGCCTGGGGCTGGCATTTTTGCTGCCCCTGGCCAATCCCCTGACTTCAATGGTGATGTACCTGTCGTTGGGCGAAACCTTGAGCGCAGCAGAAAAGAAGCAGCAACTGCGTCAGGCAACGCTGTATGTCATTCTGGCCTTGCTGATTACCTACTACGCCGGTTTGTGGATTACTTCGGCACTGGGCATTTCCATGGTGGACATGCGCATCGGGGGCGGGCTGATCGTGGCGTATATCGGCTTTCGCATGTTGTTTCCCCCCACTGTCAGCGACGTGGTTTCCAAAGCAGCCGATCAGAACACCGCTGCCCACAACAATATCGCCTTCGTTCCACTGACCCTGCCCTCCACGGTCGGTCCCGGCACTATGGCTCTGGTTATCAGTGCCTCCTCCAAAATGGCTGGCATGCGCGGGCACTATGCGGAATGGGTGCTGGTGGCCACGCCCATCATTCTGGCCATCCTGATTGGTTTGATCTTTTTCATTTGCCTGCGCTCCTCGCTCAGCATCGTGCGTGTGATCGGGCATAACGGCGTCGATGCCATTTCACGCATCATGGGGTTCTTGCTGGTCTGCATGGCCGTACAACTCGTCCTTGAAGGCGGACAGCAGTATGCTGCTACGCTGCTGACTCATTCTGCTGCCTCCTGAATTTATGTCTATGACTTGTTTTCCTGCATTGCGTCTGACTCTGGCTGTGACGGCCGCCCTGACTCTGGCCGCCTGCGCGGCGCCTGATCACAAACCCATGGCCCAGGCCATGCCCGAGCAAGATGCGCCGGAACCACCTCGCCTGACATTGGCCGATTACAGCGGCCCGGATCAAAACCAGCCAGCGCCCCGCGTGCAAGCCCATCACGAATACAGCCTGCCAGAACTGATCGACCTGGCCCAGCGCCTGAACCCCAGCACCCGCATTGCCTGGGGCGAGGCCCAACAAGCCGCAGAAGCTGCCGGTATGGTGGAGAGCACCTACCTGCCCTTGATCTCCGCCAGCGTGGTGGGCGGCTATATGCGCAGCGACCGCGACAGCAGCGTGCACATTCTGGGTAGAGAAGTCGATGTGGACTACGACACCCATTTAAGTGGCGCCGTCCCTTCCCTGACCTTGAAGTGGCTGCTGTTCGACTTTGGCAAACGCGCCGCCTTGCAAGAGGCAGCCGACAAACTGGCCATGGCCAGCCGGATTACCTTCAGCGGTGTGCATCAGGCCGTGATTGCAGAAGTATCCATCAGCTACTTCAACTACAACTCGGCCCGCCAACGCGAGCAAATCTCTGCCCAAGGGCTGAAAAATGCGGCACTGATTGAAGATATCGCCCTGGAGCGGCAGCGCAATGGGCTGGGCACCCAGATTGAAGTCGCGCAGGCACGACAACTGAAAGCCCAGGCCCGCCTGCACCACGTGAATGCCAGCACCCTGGCACGTCAGTCTTATCAAACGTTGCTGGGCGCAATTGGCCTGTCCCCGGAAACGGAGCTGAAAGTCGCCGATAGCGCCACCCGCCCTCTGCCCGAGGATCTGGATATCCCTGGCAATGACACACTGAAAAAAGCCATCGCCCAGCGGCCCGATGTACAGGCCCTGCAAGCCGCCCATCAGGCCAGTCTGGCAGGCATAGACTCAGCCGAAGCCAGTTTCATGCCCAAGCTGGCCTTGATGGGTTTTATCTCCAAACGCATGGGTTCATTAAGTGTAGGCAGCCTGCCCGAAGTCAGCCCGCAATCCTCCTCCCGAGGCGCCGTGCTGGCCCTGAATATCCCGATCTACGACGCTGGGCTACGCAACAAGCAAGTGCGCGAAGCCCAGTTGCGTGCCGACACCGCGCGCGAACGCGTCGCCAAAACCGAACAAGACGCCTACAAGCAAATGATCATCGCTGCCGACGCGCTGCGAGCTGCTCTGGAGTCTCATCAAGCCGCCACCAGCCTGGTCGAGGCGGCACAAATCACTTACCAAGGTGCGCTGGAATCCTATAAGGAAGGTCTGACCGGCATGACCTTGCTGACCGAAGCGCACAGCGGTCTATTGGGTGCACAAGAAGCCCAGACTATGGCTCATACTGCAGGTTTGGTCGGCTCTGTAAACCTGGCCTTTGCCATGGGTGAACTCAATCAAGCCCCCAAGACCCCTGGGGATGCCACTAAGTAGTAGGCAAAGAAGAAGCAAGCCACACTCTACTTGGGAGCAAAAATAAAAAGGGAGCCATGCAAGGCTCCCTTCTCATGTAGCAACCGCTACTGCAGCAACTTACTGCTCTTCAATCGCATCCAGCGCCTTGGCCAAACGCTCCACCGAGCGCTCCAGATTGTTCAGCTTGTCCAGACCAAACAGACCAATTCGGAAGGTCTTGAAATCGGCAGGTTCATCGCATTGCAAAGGCACGCCCGAGGCGGCTTGCAAACCAGCCTTGGCAAACTTCGCGGCCGAATGTATCCCGTCGTCCGTGGTGTAGCACACCACCACCCCCGGCGCTTCAAAACCTGGTGCCGCCACGCTGCGGAAACCATGTTCGCTGAGCAAGGCACGCACCTTGCGGCCCAGCTCCAGCTGACGATTGCGGATCCAGTCAAAGCCCAGAGCTTCCGTCTCGGCCATCGCCTCTTGCAGCACCTTCAAGGAGTCCGTCGGCAAGGTGGCATGGTAGGCATGGGCCCCACTCTCATACGTTTCCATGATCTGCAGCCACTTGCGCAGATCGCAGGCAAAGCTGGTGCTGGTCGTGGTTTCAATGTGCTGACGAGCACGCTCGCTTAACATCACCAGACCGCAACATGCCGAGCCAGTCCAACCCTTTTGCGGCGCGCTGATCAGCACGTCCACACCCACATCCTTCATATCCACCCACACGGTGCCCGATGCAATGCAATCCAGCACAAACAGACCGCCTACCGCATGCACGGCATCGGCGACCTGACGCATATAGTCATCGGGCAACATGATGCCGGAGGCTGTTTCCACGTGCGGGGCAAACACCAAAGCCGGTTTTTCAGCCTGAATCGCAGCAACTACTTCTTCGATAGGGGCCGGTGCGTAAGCGGCCTGCTTGCCTTCCTCAATCGGGCGTGCTTTCAGAACCGTGGTGCTGGCGGGGATGGAACCCATGTCAAAAATCTGAGTCCAGCGGTAGCTGAACCAGCCATTGCGTATCACCATGCACTTTCGGTCCGTTGCAAACTGACGGGCCACCGCTTCCATGCCAAACGAGCCACTGCCCGGCACCACGATGGCCGAATGTGCCTGATAGACCTGTTTGAGCGTGCGAGAGATTTCGCGCATCACTTCCTGGAAGGTCTTGGACATATGGTTCAAGGCGCGGTCGGTGTAGACCACCGAATATTCAAGCAGGCCGTCCGGATCAACGGGAGTGCTGGTTTGAGACATGAAAACCTCGGAATTCAGATGTAGAAGATATAAGGATCGAAGGATTTTAGACCAAGCCGCTTGGTACGGGCAGCTTGACCCCAAGACCCTTCCGGTCAGAAGAAATTGCACAGACAGGCCGAACAAGAACAACCTGAATGAGAATTATTGCTATTATTCACTATTCTTTTTTCCGCCTGCTCCGCTAAGCCGCTCAATGTCTCACCCTTCACGTCCCATAAAAGCCTGGCTCGCCTCGTATAGCGAGCTGTTTGGCGTATGGCGGCGCAAGGCCGAGAGCCGGGAAGACGCGGAAGATGCCATGCACGACACCGTTGTGGGCATGCTGGAAAACAACACTACCCTGATCGACAACCCACGTGCCTATCTGGCACGAGGCACCAACAACCGTCTGATCAGCCGCCATCGCCATCAAACCGTCCTGACTGTCTTACCCTTGGACGAGCTAAGCGATACCGAGCATCCGCGCCAGGCCGGGGCTGACAGCCACGCCCAGTTTGAGCAATTAGCCGACGCGCTGGTGAACGCGCTGGCCGACTTGCCCCCAAAATGCCGAGAGGTCTATATCAAGCATCGACTGGAGGGCTGGACCCATACTGAAATTGCCCAGGACATGGCCCTTTCCCGCAGCATGGTGGAAAAATACATGACTCGTGCCTTGCGTCACATCCATGAACGGCTGCACCATTACGTACCTGACTGACGCCATGTCGTACACAAAGCCCGCGCCATGACCCACCCCTCTTCCTCCGACGAACTGGATCACCCCAGCGATGCCGCTCATTGGTTCGCCCGACTGCAATCGGGGGAAGCCAGCGAGCAGGACCACCAGGCCTTCCAAGCCTGGCGGGACGCTGATCCTGACAACGCGCGCCGCTACCGCGAGGTGGAGTACCTGTGGCGCGCCAGCCAGGCCGTCCCGGAAGAACGCCTGCGCAGACTGCTGCCCCACTCCCCTGGTCGTGTGCCATCCCCCAAGCGCCGTTATCTGACACTGGGTTTGGGCGCACTTGGCATGCTGGCCCTCTCGGCCGGAGCCATCCATCAGTCGGGCTGGTTGAATCCGGTAGAAGAAACGGTACAGTTGCTCACTGCCAAAGGCGAGCGTCAGCAAATCACCTTGCCCGATGGCTCTGTTGTGGACTTGAATACCGACACCATCGCCCAGGCTCGTTTATCTGCCTCCAAACGGGAAATCGAACTACTCCAGGGTGAAGCTTTTTTTGCTGTCCAACACTACCAAACCCTGCCCTTTATCGTGCGCACCGACTTGGGCACCGTAACCGTCACCGGCACCCGCTTCAATGTGCGACGGCTGGGAGACAGCCTGCAAGTCAGCGTTCAGTCCGGCTCGGTCAAAGTGGAGTCCGGTCCTTGGTGGCGTCGCCAGGAACGCCTCCTGGAGACGCAGCAACAAGTCCTGTTGCGCCAAGGTGCAGAACCCGGTCCGGTACACATGGCCGACGTGGAAAGCCTGACAGCCTGGCAACGCGGCAAGATCATTTTCAAGAACACGCCTTTGGAAGTGCTGGTACAGGAAATGGCTCGCTACCTGCCCCAGCCCTTGACGCTGGACGCCCCCGCCCTGCGCCAGCACCGTATCTCCGGTATTTTCGATGTCGACCAACCCGAAACCGTCGTAAAGGCCTTACCGGCCATTGCCCCAGTCCGGGTCCAAAGAGATGCGTCAGGTGTGACGCACATTGTGGCGCGCTAAAAACAGAGCTTCCTGGGCCTGTTACAAAATAATCATGATTCTCATTCCGGTGATTGAGCACCTTGTGCGTCTAGGTAGGTGAAGGAGGCTATCCCGTGCAGGACGGCCCCCTGAGTCCCTTTGGCCAAAGGCTGGGCGCGTCTATCGCGCGAGATGTATTTTCATTGGAAAACGTAGGATCGTGAGCCCCTTTACCCCACGTCGTCGCCACTCGCCCCTTTTGCAGGCGAACTTGAGTGCCTTGACCTTAAGCCTGAGTCTGGCCTTCAGCCTAGCCCCTTCTGCTGTGCAGGCCCAGCAAACTGTCTCTATTCAGATCCCTGCCCAGCCCTTGGGCGATGCCCTGCTGAAACTGGGCGAACAGACCTCTTTGCAGATTTTTTTCTCTCAGGATGTAGTTGCCGGACGCCAAGCCCCCTCGGTCTCGGGTCATCTGGCACCTGAGCAAGCTTTGCGTCAATTGCTGGACGGTAGTGGCATCAACTACACCCGAGACGGCAACACGGTCACCTTGTCAGCCGGTGTGACTCAATTGACGCCAGTCACGATACGCCGCGCCCCCACAGACACCGCTGACAGCTACGTCGCACTAAGCAGCCGCGGTGGCAAGCTGGACGTACCCTTGATCGAAACCCCGCGTTCGGTCTCCATCGTCACGCAAAAGCAGTTAAAGATTCTGGCCCCGCAAAGTATTGAACGCGCCCTGGCTTACACCCCTGGCGTTCAGACTGACGTGTCCGGCTCGGGCGACCTGCGCATGAGTGGCGCGGTGATACGTGGCTTTAGTGACGGCAGTGCCTACTACAAAGATGGCTTGAAGCAACTCTCGGCAGGCACCTATGGGTCCTGGAATGATGATATGGACAGCCTGGACAGCATCGAAGTGCTGAAAGGCCCGGCCTCGGTCCTGTATGGACAGGGACGCCCCGGCGGCGTGGTCAACGTGGTGTCCAAGCGCCCCACAGCCGATCACGTGAACAGTCTGGGACTGGGCTATGGCAGCTACCAGCGCCGTCAGTTAACGGCGGATCTTGGTGGAGCCTTGAACGACGATCAATCCCTGCTGTATCGCCTGAATCTGTCCGGGCGCAAAAGCCATGGACGCACCATAGACTCGCGCGACGATCGTGTCTCGGTGTCCCCCGCCCTGCTTTGGAAACTGTCGGACCGGACCAGCCTGACACTGTTGGGTTCGTATTCACGTGAACGAGGCACTCCCAAGTCCTGGTGGCCCAATCTGTTTTATTACCCCGAAGTCACTGACCTGCCGCTCAAACGCACCGCCGGGGACCCGGCGTTTGACTACTTCAATCGCGACACCAAAGCCATTGGCTATGCTCTGGAGCATGACACCGAAAGCGGCTGGCGCTTGCGTCAGAACCTGCGCTATTCGGAAATCGACATTGATTACCGCCATATCTACGCCATGGCCGTTCTGGCCGACCAGCGCAGCGTCTCCCGCGCCAGCCTGGCCCAGGAAACCAAAGGCCGCACCTTCACGGTAGACAGCCGGGTCGGCAAGGACTTTAACTGGGGACCACTGGAGCATACGTTGGAGTTTGGTGTGGACTATCTGCGCTACAAGGAAAACGACGGCTTGGGCTTTGGCTGGAACGTACCTGATCTGGACATGCTCGACCCGGTATACGGGCTGTCCATCACACCGCCCGAACTGGATTACTCCGAGCGCGATCTGAAGCAGACCGGCATTTACATGCTGAACCAGCTGAAATGGGACCAGTGGGTTGCCAATGTCAGCTTGCGTCACGACACCGCTCGCACCGTACAAAGCAGTGCGACGCAGCCGCGCATGACGGACCGCGCCACCACCGGCAGCGCGGGCTTGCTGTACCTGTTTGACAATGGTGTGGCTCCATACATCAGCTATTCCACCGCCTTTGACCCCACAACAGGGCGGGCCGCCGATGGCACGGCATTCAAGCCGCGCGAGGGCAAGCAATACGAAGCCGGGGTGAAGTATCAGCCACCGGGAACCGATGCCCTGATTACCGCTGCGGTGTTTGACCTGCGCCAGACCAATGTCACCACGCCCGATCCGAACTTCCCGCGTTTCAGCGTCCAGACAGGAGAAGTACGATCCACGGGTATCGAGCTGGAAGCCAAGCTGCCCATTAGCTCTCAGCTCAACCTGATGGCGGGCTATACCTATCTGGATCCACGGACTACGCAGAGCGAGCGCCCGGCAGAAATTGATCGGCAGACGTTGCAAACCGCACGTCAGACCGCCAGCCTGTGGCTGGACTATCGGCCCCAGCAAATTCAGGGCTTGATGGTAGGGGCGGGTGTACGGTATCGAGGCAAATCGCCCAATGATGTACGGCCGGATGGCAGCCTGAACTACAACCCTTCTTTCACCTTGGCAGATATGGCGGTGGCATATGAGACGTCCCGCTATCGGGTAGCCCTGAACGTCAACAATGTGTTCAACAAAAAGTATTACACCGGCCAGTTCCGGGGCATGGAACGGGAAGTGATGTTGAACATGAATTTGTATTGGTAATCATCTTGCTGAACAGGAGGCTGTCTTGCCTGACAAGTACAGCTTACTCTGACTAAGTGCAGCGGCAGGCCGCGTCTTTCTTGACTCGGCCTGCTGCTCTGAGTACCGTGATGAGCACGTTTCATCTAGTCCGGGTTTCATCATCATGCAGGTAGCACACTTCAGCCAGAACACCTTGGGACGCGATATTGCGGTTGGCGATATTCACGGTTGCTTCTCCAAGCTGAAAACGTCTTTAAAGCGGATTCGTTTTGATCCGTCCAAGGACCGCCTTTTTTCGGTGGGCGATCTGGTGGATCGTGGTCCGGAGTCGCATCATGTTCTGGAGTGGCTGGACCTGCCCTGGTTTCATGCGATTTGTGGCAATCACGAGCAGCTGACCTGGCGGCGGGCGATTGGGCAGCCTATTCAGGAAGTGGATCATCGCGTGCATGGTGGGCTATGGCTGGACGATTGCACCTCGGACGAGCAGGCACTGATCGCTCAACGTCTGCAAGCCCTGCCTTTGGCGATGGAAATAGAAACGCCCTTGGGACTGGTGGGTATGGTTCATGCCGACTTTCCCTACGACAATTGGCAGCACATTCATACCGAGGGTTTTGATGCCAATGACCGCTATGTCTGTATGTGGTCCAGGGATCGCTATGTGACTGGCTACGATGGCATGGTAGAGGGTCTTCGGGCTTTGGTGCATGGGCATCAGACGACGCACAAGATGCGGCAATTAGGGAATGTGTTTTTCATTGATACCGGCGGGTGGCTGGATCATGGGCATTTCACCTTGTTGGATTTGAAGCGCTTGGTGGCTTTGTAGCGTCTTTCGGCTCTTCGCTCTCAATTAGAGATTGTTTTTACCTAATTAGTCTCTGGGAAGGCGCTGTTTCGGTCCTGCTGGGGTGTCGGGGCTGAGCACTGGCCGGCGCTGCGCGCCGGTACCCTTGTCGAGAACTCGATCGGGGCGCATCCTGAACTCGCCGGGTACTTGGTCCCCCGGACCAAGTACAAGCGTCCGGCTCAAACAGCAGGATGCTTGTACCCCCGATCGAGCCCTCGCCTGCGGCCAGTACTCTGAATCGCCCCAACACCCCAGCAGGACCGAAACAGCTCTCAGCGATTATTTGCAAAGACAATCCTTATGCGGCAACTGATTGCTGCTTATTGGTTTACTGAGTGCTGATGGCTAATGGCTAATCGCTAATGGCTGATGTTCGACTCGCCTTGAACACGGAATCAACGACACTACGTCTGATGGACGTACAAACCTGTCTTCGTCAATGTCGGTACTGGCCTCGTCTCTCGCGGTATCTATGCCTACCTGAACAACAACCATCATGACGAGCGCTTCGGCTTCAAAAACAAACGACAAGCTCAAGATTACGCACGACTGCTTGTTAGGCCGGGATATCCTCAGCAAGATTCATACTCCCATAAAAACACCAGGCACTCGATAGCTAGTAGTGGGCTCCTATTTTTCTATCCCCCACACCCTCTACCCGCCAACTGCTGAAAGTGACGGTCAACAAGCAAACCTCGACACCCTTCCAGCTCCCAACGCACTTAGAGCAGCAGAAAGAAGCCACATACAGCCAGGCCCCAAAAGGACGGAAGTCTCAGTTTTATAGTCATTGTGAGCCGGTCTGGGCCGGGGGGCCGTCCTCTGGGCGATTCAGGCTTCTTGCCGCAGGCGGGCTTGCTATTCGGGGTTCAAGCGTCCTGCTGTTTGAGCGAAATGCTTGTGCCTTGTCCGGGGGACAAGGCACTTTCGCGAGTTCAGGATGCGCCCGAATAGCAAGCCTGACCAGGGCACCGGTGCGCAGCACCGGCAAGGAGCCAAGCCCGGAGGACGGCCCCCCGGCCCAGACCGGCGTTTTCACGAGTCACTATCTAAACATGCAGGCTCTCTGCACTCCTTATCTCCCAACCCTCCTGCTCCACACCCCCCACTCCTCAACACTCAGGAAAACGAAGAAGAAGAAGAAGAAGAAGAAGAAGAAGAAGCCCAAAACAAAACCGCCTCAGTTCCCAAAAGAAACTGAGGCGGCCTCATCTTCAAACAAACAGCAAACAGGCCAAAGGCTTACTTCTCCATGCCCCCACCCAAGATCACGCCGTTCACCTCCTTACCGTAGTAACTTTCCTCGCCATCATGGAACTCCACACGCGCTTGCTCAACCGTCCCCTTCTGACGAGCATCCTTGGGACGCTCATGACTGTTGATGTAAGCCGCTACGTCCCAGGCATCCTGATCGGACAAGGAGAACGGTTTACCCAAAGGCATATTGGCCTTGATGAAACCAGCAGCCGTATCAATACGAGCCATCCCTGCACCCCAGTTATACGAGTTGGGGCCCCACAAAGGCGGGAACACCACACCACTTTCGGCATCCTTCTGCCCCTGGCCATCGACCGCATGACACAAGACACAGTTGTTGGTATAGACCTCTTTACCGCGTGCTACGTCATAGCCCAGTTCGGTCTTTTTAACTTTGGGGAAACCAGCACCCGGCAACTTCTGACCCGTAGGCGCGCCATCGGACATCCAGTACATATAAGTCATCAAGTCACGATACACGTCGCTGCCAGCGGGCGGCGCAACACCCGAGGGCGAGGCCTGCGCATTCATGGAATAGGTAAAACAGCCAATGATGCGATCTTCCAGCGTGCTGATCGCCTTGGTCTTGGCACGATAGGCGGGATAGCTGACATAGGCTCCCCACATAGGCGCAGAGTGTTCACGACGACCACCGTCCAGGTGGCAGTTCACACAAGCCAAAGTATTGCCCACGTGATCCGACACCGTGGTCGAGGTTTCCATAAAGATCTTGTGACCGCGACGAACCGCCTCGCCATACGGCGTATCCGGAATGCTGCTCTCTGGCGGTGGCACGTAGTAACCATCTGCGCCTACCGGCATACCAGCCGTGACCGAATGCTTGTCCTTGCTCTGTGCCTTGCGATCGGCTTCCATGGCCTCACGACTATAGGTGGCCTCGCCAAGCTGGATGGTGCCCTTGTCGGGCGAACCCAAGGAAAAGGACAACCAGCCCTTGGCATTCAAACCGTAGCCAATCGCAAAAAGCAGCACACCAATACCGGCCCCCCAGGCCAGTCTGCGTCCACCCGACATGGTGGATTTGCTGCGACCATTTTTTTGAGTGTCTTTCATAAAAAGCTCTCTGTTCTGATCTTATTTCGCCTGCTTGCCATTGGCTGGCAGCGAGGCGGCGTAATAGGAAACCGCATACAGGTCCTCGTAGGACAAGCGCGATGCGATGTCATCCATCAGGCTTTGCGGCGAGTTGTGACGATGGCCGCCTTTCCAGGCCGACAACTGACTGAACAAGTACTCGGCCTGTTGCGCAGCCAACGGCGGGAAAGACGTACCTACGCCTTCACCCTGACTGCCGTGGCAACTGATACATGCAGGCACGTTCTGCTTCCAGTCCCCTTTATGGAACAGGGCTTCGCCACGGGCCAGGTTCGCTTCCGAACTGGGCACATTAATGGCGGGAGCAGGCAGCTTGGCGTAGTAAGCAGCCAGCTCTTTCATATCCTCAGGCTTCAAACCGCGAGCTACGTACTGCATGGACTCGTTCAGGCGTGTACCTTGAGCAAAATCCTCCAGCTGCTTGAGCAGATACGCCTCGGGTATACCGGCCAAACGAGGAGTGATGCCTGCGCCTTCACCGGCCTCGCCGTGGCAGGAAGCACAGCTCCACACACTGCCCTGCCCCGAATGCACCAGTACGGGCGCATCCTTCAGTGCGGGGATGGCTGGCACCACAGGGGTGTCGCCTGCATTGGAAGCAACAATAGCGGCGGTCGGCTTGTCCGCTGCGGCATGTGGCGCCAGATCGTGCAGGTAAAGACCCACACCGGCCAAGGCCAACGCGAACAACACAGCCAACAGGAAGATTGGAATGGGACGCGGCGGTTCCCACGGCTCGAAGGTGGGGTCGATGTTCTCGACCTGGGGCGAACTAGAAACTTTTTCCATTGTCATGACTTGTCCTATTTAGCGCCCGAATCCGTCGAGGCTTCAGCGGGGCGACGATCGTAGCCACGGTCACGTTTATCCAGTTCCTGCGCGCTGGTCGCATAGGTGCGATCCAGAGCCAGCAGGTACTCCACCAAGTCCAGCGCTTCCTTGCGAGCAACCACATGCTTGCCCGCAGGCTGCAGGGACTCTGGCAAACGCACCACTACATCGCCTTCGGAAACCTGGTCTTTCAGCTCGAACATATAGGGATAGGACGGCATCAGGCTCCAGTCAAAAATCGCACGGGGCTGATACAGGTGGGTCAAATGCCAGTCACGGCTTTTCATGCGCGCACCGACGTTAAACAGGTCCGGACCGGTACGCATGGTGCCCAGCAGGTGGGGCGAATCGTAAAAGTAATCGCCCGGTGTGGAGGCACGGCCCCAGCCACGTGCCGTATCAAACAGGGTTTGACCGGTAGAGCGTGGCTGCTGGCTGTGACAGTACAAACAGCCGTTGGCCACGTACTCGTCACGCCCCAGCAGTTGCTGGGCGGTATAGGGTTGCAACTGCTCCGGCGGTTCCGAGGTACGCAATTGCCAGGCTGGCAAAATCACCAGCATCAAGGTAGCCAGCAGCAACACGCCAATGGCCCCGATTAGTAAAGGTAAGAGTCGATTCATGACGCATCTGCCCGAGCAAGTGTAGGAGTCGCATTAACAGCGGAACCTTTGCGCAGCAAGAGCAAGGCAAAGTGAGCCGCAAAGACAAAGTGGCCCAGTGTCATCATGGTGCCGCCAATAGAGCGGGCTTCCAGATACGGAACCATCTTGCGAGTGATCTCGCCAAAACTTGAACCTGGGTCCATCAAGCCCATGCCCTGCACCACACCGGCAATGCTCAGAGCCAGCACGTAGATCGTGAAGCCTGCCGTCACCAGCCAGAAATGGGTTTTGATCAGAGCCGGGAAGGGCCAGCGACGTCCCAGAATGTGCGGCATCATGTAATACAGCGTGCCGAACATCACCATGGACACAAAGCCGTAGGCGCCCAGGTGAGCGTGACCGACGGTGTAATGCGTGAAGTGCGTGACCGAGTTCACCGAGCGGATGGCTTCCAGCGAACCCTGGAAGGAGGACAAGGTGTACATCAGCGCGCCAATCCAGACGAAACGCAGGGCCATGGATTGCTTGAAGGCCCACAGGTTCTGCGCAACGGTTACGTGCTGGTTAATGGCCACGGCAATCACCGGCACAAACATCATGATGCTGTGCACCACGGACAAGGTGACGGCCCAGGTTGGCACCGGACCGCCCATCAAGTGGTGAATACCGACCTGGCTGTAGAACAGCGCCAGACTCCAGAAACCCAGCAAGGACACGTTGTAGGAATACACGGGCTTGCCGATGATCTTGGGGATGATGTAGTACGCCGCACCCACACCCATAGGCGTCAGCCACAGACCCAGCACGTTATGAGCAAACCACCAGTTCACGGTTGCTTGCTGAGCACCGATGTGCAGACCGGGGATGTTGGAGACCAGGAACAGGAAGGGAAACCAGACCATGCCGGCCAGGAAGTACCAGCCCGACACATAGATGTGGCGCGATTTGCGGTTGGCGGCGGTTTCAATGGCAGGCCAGGCCAGGAAAAAGCCCCCTACTGCCAACAGAATGTCGATCTGCCAGGGGAATTCCAGCCACTCGATCCCGTCGGACCAGCCATTGGCCACGGCAATCGTGCCGCCCAATACCCCCAGGGTCCACAAGGCGGCGCCGAAGTACACCATATTGGGACGTCGCAAAGGCGTATGAAAAATACGCGGCAACAACCACAGGGCCACGCCAATCCCGGTCACCGACAACCAGCCGTAAGCCACGATGTTCAGGTGCAAGGTACGCGCACGACCAAAGGTCACTTGTGCCACGTCGGCCAGCCAATCGGGCCAATGCAATTTCAGCGAGGCCATCACGCCAAACACCGAACCGATCAGCAGCCAGGTAATCCCGACCGTGACCAGAAGCAGAACCGGCCCCCGACCACTGCGGTCAATACCGGCACGCAAAACGTCAAAGCGATGTGTCTGTGCTTCATTCTCCCCCCCAAAGGAAGCACTATCATCCGGCTGACCAAGCTCACCTTTCATGAAGATGGTCTCAGCTTCGTTCTTCCCAACGAAGATCAGCTTGTTTGCCACGGCCCAGACAAGAATGCCCAGTGCCACCAAAGAGGCGACAAAACTGGTCGCCAGTAATATTCCTAATATAGGAGTCATGTGAATAAATGCCCGATATCTGTCATGCGGCTAAGCCTAAAGAAACGTCATTGCCCAAGCCGGTTTTATTAAAAAAGTAAGTACCGAGATACAAATGCAATGCAATCTACATCACAGTAGAGGATCAGGATTAAGGCCAAATTAAGAGAACTTTCCCTCTCGCCCCTGCCCCCAAGACTGCTAACATGAACGCCGAAACGTAATAAACATCAGGCTTTGCCTGCACAAGCCGCATTTACCACAGGGGGGAGAATGCACGTTTTACTTGTTGAAGATGATGCGCTCGTCGCCAGCGGAATTGTGGCGGGCTTGCGACTGCATGGGCTGACCGTGGACCACGTGGGCACGGCCAGCCTGGCCGACACGGCCTTGCTGTCTTCGCACTTTGATGTCTGTATTCTGGATCTGGGTTTGCCTGATCAGGACGGGCTGACGCTGCTGCGGCGTTGGCGCGAACAAGGCCGTAAACTGCCCATTCTGATTCTGACGGCTCGCGACGCCCTGCATCACCGGGTTGAAGGGCTGCTGGGTGGGGGCGATGACTATGTCATCAAACCTTTTGACCTGGACGAGCTGCTGGCACGCCTGCATGTATTGACACGACGTGTAGCGGGCCACGAAACAGATTGCATTGAATATGGGCGGCTCAGTTTCTGTGCCTCCACCGGCCATGTCACCCTGGACGGCAAGCCAGTCAGTCTGGCGCGACGTGAGCTCTCCTTGTTGCGTGCCCTGCTCAGCAAACCGCACACCATCCTGAGTGCCGAACAACTGTGCGACAGCGTCTACGGCTACGATCAGGATCTGGAAAGCAATGCCATCAATGTGCACATCTACCATTTGCGCCGCAAGCTGGGCAGCAATATTGTCGAGACCGTGCGGGGCCTGGGCTACAAACTGGGGCCTGCCGGTTAGGTATTTCACACCATGAGCCTACGCCTTAGATTGCTGCTGGTTATCGGCATTTCCCTGACCGTGCTCTGGAGTGCAGTCGCCACCTGGATGCTGATGGATGCACGCCACTCCTTGCGTGAAGCGCTGGATAGCCGACTGGCAGCATCGGCCCGCATGGTGGCTGGACTGGTTGCCCAATTTCCAAACTTGCAGGAGTTGGCCCAATCCGCAGAGCGCCCCCTGGACATCATTGCCCGAGATGGGGTGGCTTGCGAAATCAGTGTGGTGCGCAGCGAAGTAGAAATTCAGGCGGTCAGCCGAACTGCGGGTAGCCCGGATATGTCACAAGTGGCTTTGGGCTTTGGCACGCACGTGCATGGTGGCAAGCGCTGGCGCACCTTTGTGCTGCGCGAAGGCCATATTCAGATTGCCGCCGCCGACAGCATAGAAATACGCGAAGCACTGGTACGGGAAATCATGCTCTCGGCTGGCCTGCCCTTTGTCGTGGCCTTGTTTGGTAGCCTGCTGCTTTTGTGGGTTGGTATCGGTCACGGCCTGGCTCCCCTGGAGCGAATTCGGGACATGCTGTCGCGCCGTCGTCCCGGGGACGACAGCCCACTGCCCAAAGTCAACGTCCCGGTTGAGCTGCAACCCTTGCTGCGAACCCTTGAGGAACTACTGGAGCGGCAACAAGCCGCCATCATGCGCGAACGCCGCTTTACCGATAGCGCTGCCCACGAACTGCGTACACCCCTTACCGGAATCAAAACCCATATTCAAGTTGCCCATCTGGCTGCCCAGCGTCCTGGAGAACGCAACACGCTGGATACGGCCTTGAGCCAGGCAGACCAGGGCGTGCAACAGCTACAGAACATTTTGCAGCGGCTGCTGGAGTTGGCACGGCTGGACGGGCAAAGCGCCCGAATGGAAAGTAGCCAGGCCGACGAGGCGGTATACGCTGCCCTGCATGCCCTTAAAGCCATCTACGGCGACACCATAGACCAGATCACGCTGGATATACGCAGCAAACCCGGCCCGGTGCAGATTGAAAAATCCCTGCTGACAGTGGCCGTACAGAATCTGATCGACAATGCCTTGCGCTATACCAAAGCCCAGCAACCGATCAGCCTGCGGATTGAAGCAGGAGAGCCGGGCTATCTGCGTCTCAGGGTGCTGGACCACGGTCCCGGATTAAGCGACAGCGAACGGGATCTGGCCATGAACCGTTTTTGGCGCGGCTCGCAACAACAGGCGGGCTACGGCTTGGGCTTGTCGATTGTGAACGCGATCGCCACCCAGCATGGCGGAACGCTGGAGCTGCTGAATCGCAAAAGTGGCGGGCTGGAAGCGCGTCTGACCGTGCCCCTTGCCGACCAGGGCAACTAAAACCAAGCCACGCAATAAAAAAAGGCCGGAGCCCATCAGGGTCCGGCCTTTTCTGTTTGACGAGGTGCTTGCCTGTTTCAGGCAAGCCCATCATCAAAGAATTTGGATTTTAGTTGCGCATGGGCCTTTTTGGCCTGCACCTTCGATGAAGGAAACGCGTTGGTTCTCTTCCAGAGTTTTGAACCCGGTTCCCTGAATTTCACTGTGGTGTGCGAAGAGATCCTTGCCGCCGTTCTCCGGCACGATGAATCCGAAGCCTTTTTCGCTGTTGAACCACTTCACAATACCAATTTCTGTCTTCAAAATAAGTCCTAAATGTAATAACGATCAGAGAAAAAAATTTTCTCTCCCTGAACTATCCTCCGATTGCGTCCACAAAGATAGCTCCGTTACTTTTTAATTGTAAAAATCCGGAAATTCTGTTGTTTCCTGAGCCTGTCCATCCTGTTTGTCTAGCGCCGCCCTTGCATCCGGGATGCCACTGCGCACCATGTCCGGGCCAGTTGCCCCTGCCATCTCCAACACAAGAACGCCTGGGGAAAAGCGCCGCCATTTCAGCGCCAAACGGTATTTGAGGCCTGAACAACTTACTTCAGCCTATAAAAAATCCCCACGCAATCAAAGCACTCTTGGCTATACTGGCTCGCACTTAGCGGTCTACTTATCCTGATTGACGTGTGTCATGTCATGATCACGAGGAACATACAATGAATCGTAGAAACTTCCTGCTGGCCACGCCGGCTGCCGCATTTGGAACCCTGGTTCTGCCCTCTGCCAGCCTCTCGGCCCCCGCCATCATCACCAACACCAGCCAGATCCTGCCGCGCCACACCAAGGGCCCGCGCATTGTCATTTGTGGGGGCGGCTGGGGCGGAATGACGGCCGCCAAGTACCTGTCCAAGCTGGTGCCCCAGGCACAAGTGGTGCTGATCGAACGCAACCCCACGTTCTGGTCCGGCCCCATGAGCAACAAGTGGCTGATTGACATCGTCAACACGGATTTCCTGAACCACGACATGCTGGCGCCCTCCATCAAGTACGGCTACAGCCTGGTTCATGCCGAAGTCACCGCCATCGAGCGCGACAAGAAAACCGTGCGCACGACCCAAGGCGCGCTGGAGTACGACTACCTGATCCTGTCGGGCGGCATACGCAATGCCTACGATGCCTGGTTTGGCAATGACACTTACGCGGCGGAATACACCCGCCAGCACTTTCCCAACGCCTACATCCCGAATGCCGAGATGTTTGCCTTGAAGAACAAGCTCAAAGCCTTCAAGGGCGGCACCATTGTGATGACGCTGCCCCCGCCACCGCATCGCTGCCCGCCCTCGCCCTACGAGCGCGCCTGTTTGATGGCCTGGCATATCAAGACCAACAAGATTCCGGGCAAGATCATCATTCTGGACCCCAAGCCCACCATTGCCCCGATTGGCGAGGGATACCGCGCAGCCTTCCAGGAGCTGTACCCGGACATCATCACCCACGTCCCCAATGCCCGAGTGCGTGAGGTCGATCCCTTCAAGAAGCACATCAAGACCACCGCCGGCGATTTTGATTTTGACGACGCGGTGCTGATGCCCCCGCACCAGGCCGCCGATATGGTCTGGAACGCAGGCCTGATCGGTACAGGCCCCGATGGCAAACCCACGGGCTGGGCCAATATTGACCCACGCCTGTTCACTGCCCGCGACGACGACAATGTCTACGTGGTGGGGGACTCCATGGGCTTTATTTCCGACCAGTTCGGCCACTACCCCAAGAGCGCCCACGTGGCACACGCCGTAGCCAAGATTGTTTCCCAGAACCTGGCCGAACGTATCGCGGGCAAGGAAGTGGTGCCCGTGCTGCCGGATAATCTTTGCTACATGATGGTCAACGGAGATCCGCAAGAAGAAATCTCGGTCAAGTTTGAATACGAGCTGGACGCAAGCGGCAAGGTTCTGCAAACCCAGATCGACATGGATGTCCGTACCCCCGACCTTGTTCAAGAAGACTTCCAGTGGATCAAGACCCGTTTCAATGACTTCCTCTAAACTTCCCTCCCGTTTTGTCCGCCGCCGCCAGCTTGTACTGGGCAGTGCCGCCGGACTGGGTGCCGCGTGGCTACCCCTCAATCTGCATGCGCAAGTCGCCTTTGACCAATTGCTGAAACCGGCCACTGCGGCCCAGGTCCAAGCCATTGTGGACGAGTTCCTGAAAGGCGCCAGCCCAGAAGAAAAAGGCATGAAGCTGGATATGCCCGCTCTGGGCGACAACCCCGCCGCAGTGCCCGTCAAAGTGGTGCTGGACTTGCCCGCAAGCGACGATGTGTATTGCCAGGAACTGATCATTCTGGCCCAGGGCAACCCGCATCCGCTGGCCTGCCGCTTCAACTTCACCGCCCTGGCCGGAACAACGGAAGTAGCAGTTCGCCTGCGCCTGATTGAAACCCAAACCATCCGCGCCCTGGCACGGTTAAGCGATGGCCGCGTCCTGAGCGCCCAGCATCACATCACGGTGACTGCTGGCGGCTGCGGCATGTAAACAAGGGGCACTCATGAGTAAACCACGTATCTGGATCAGCAATGCCAAGCCCAAGGCGGGCGACATTGTGCGCGTGCGCGCCCTGGTCGAACACCGTATGGAAAGCGGTCTGCGCCTGAGCAAGGAAGGCCAGGTTGTGCCGCGCAACATCATCCACGAATTCAAGGCCACCTTTAACGGCGAGCCCTTGTTCAACTGGCAGCCGGAAACAGCGATTTCCCAAAACCCGTATATTGAATTCACCTTTGTTGCACGACACTCCGGGGCTCTGGAAATGAGCTGGACGGACGATCAAGGCGCTGTCATTACCGGCCAGACGGAGCTGAGCATCAGCGACTGATTGCGGACCAGTTCCAGCCCGGCCCCCTGACCTGCCCCATTCAGCGCCCTTAACGGGCGCTGAGTTCATAACAGTGTTCTATATAGTCATACAAGGTGGGCGTAAGGGGAATGCTACGCTGAGCGTCCTTTCCTACAACGATGCACATTGACAAGAAGAATGCCCATGTCCCTCTCTCTGGTAGGTCGTCTCCTTTTTGCCCCCGCCTTGCTCGTGGCCAGCAGTGCCACCGCACCGGCCTGGGCCAGTTCCACGCAGGACATCAAAACGGTGGCCAGCTCCTGTGCGAACTGTCACGGCCCGGATGGGCGTTCCACGACCATCATTCCCTCGCTGGCTGGCCGCCCCGAAGCGGTGTTGCTGGAGCAACTGCGCGCCTTTGCCTCCGATACGCCTCCGGCTGGCACCACCATCATGAGTCGCCTGGTCAAAGGCTACCAGGATGCGGATCTGGAAGCCCTGGCACGTTATTTCTCTGCAGTCTCCTCCACCCCTCGCAGCGTTGCGGAAGGACGTTAAGAATGAGCACCCCCTTGAACTCCTCCCGTCGCCAGTGGCTGAGCCGTGTCGGTAAAACCAGTGTGGCTGGTCTGGCCTTGAGCACCCTGCCTGTGTACGCGCGCAGCAGCTCGGCCCATGTCGTTGTGGTCGGTGGCGGCTTTGGCGGTGCAACCGCTGCCCGTTACTTGAAGCGCGGTGATCCATCCCTGAAAGTCACCTTGATTGAACCGGCCACCACCTTTTACACCTGCCCGTTCACCAATCTGTATCTGGCCGGCTTGCGCCGTTTTGAACAGCAGGGCCACGGCTTTGATGATTTGCGCGCAGCCGGTATCGATGTCATTCACGACCTGGCCACTGCGGTCGACTCCCAGGCCAAAACCCTGACCTTGGCCAAGGGCCAGAAGCTGTCTTACGACAAGCTGCTGCTCTCACCCGGTATTGATTTTCGCTGGAACACGCTGGAAGGCTATGACGAAGCCGCTTCCTTGCTGGCCCCGCACGCCTGGAAAGCGGGCGATCAAACCCGTTTGCTGAAAAGTCAGCTGGATGCCATGCCCGACGGCGGCACCTTCATTATGGTAGCCCCCGAAAACCCCTTCCGCTGCCCGCCCGGCCCTTACGAGCGCGCCAGCATGGTGGCTCATTACTTCAAGCAGAACAAACCCAAATCCAAGATCCTGATTCTGGATGCCAAAGACAGCTTCTCCAAACAGGGCCTGTTCCAGGATGGCTGGAAACAAGTCTATGGCGACATGATCGAATGGGTGCCCTTCTCCAAAGACGGCAAAGTCACGCGCGTGGATGCCGCCAAGCTGAGCGTGGAAACCGAGTTTGGCGAGATCCACAAAGCCGATGTGCTGAACGTGATCCCGCCACAAAAAGCCGGAGCCATTGCCGAACAGGCCGGTGTCACCAACGCCAGCGGCTGGGTGCCAATTGACCCGCATACCTTCGAGTCCGAACAGGTCAAGGACATCTATGTGGTGGGCGATGCCACCATTGCCTCACCCATGCCCAAGTCCGGTTTCTCTGCCAATACGCAAGCCAAGCTGGCAGCGGCTGCCATCATTAATGCCTTGAGCGGCAAGCCTGCGCCACAGGCCACACTGAGCAATACCTGCTACAGTTTGATCGCTCCCGACTATGGCATTTCTGTGGGGCACTTGTACGCCTTTGCCGATGACAAGCTGGCTGAAGCGTCCGGCGGGGTCAGCCCTAAAGAAGCCAGCCCGGCCTTTCGCAAGCAGGAAGCCCAGTATGGCGAGGCCTGGTATGCCGCGATCAGTCGCGACATCTGGGGCACCAAAGGCTAAGTGGTTCCAACCCGGTCCTAACATCCAGCGCACATGATGAATACAGAACTTGTACTGTGGGTCAGCTTGGCCATTGGCCTGCTCTTTGGCATTAGTGGCCAGCTCAGTGGTTTTTGCTTTTATCGTGGCTTGACCGAGCGCTGGTCCGGGCGTAGCGGCTACAAGCTTCAGGGCTTTGCCCTGGCGCTGGCCGTGGCCCTGGCCGGGACACAACTGGCGGCGGGCTACGGGCTGATCAGTCTGGACAAGGTCCTGTACCTGAACCCCACTTTCTCCTGGCTGCTGGTGCCGCTTGGAGGTGTGCTCTTTGGGGCAGGCATGACCCTAGCTAATGGCTGCGGCGCCCGAGCTCTGGTTCTGTTGGGACAGGGAAATCTGCGCTCCTTTGTCGTCGTGCTTTGTCTGGGTATCGCCGCCTATGTCACCTTGACGGGCCTGCTGGCGCCGCTGCGCATGAGCATCGCCCAAGCCAGCAGTGTCACCTTGCCCGCAGCGACCCTGTCCGAGGGTCCCCTCCGCTCTATGGTGATTGCCCTCCTCGTCGCCGCCCTGATCGTTTTTGCCTTACTGCGTCGCCAGGACGGCCAACGCCTCAATGACCTGCTGGCCGGAGGATTTGTAGGGCTGCTGATTGTGGCAGGCTGGCTGACTACCGGCTGGCTGGGCGATGATCCCTTCGAGCCTTTACCCGTCAGCTCGCTGAGCTTTGTCGCCCCGATTGGGGAAAGCATTCAATACGCCATGATCTCCACCGGCATGAGCCCGCGCTTTACCATCATGATTGTGGTGGGTGTGGTGGCCGGCTCCTTGCTGAGCGCCCTGCTGCGTCGCCGCTGGAAGCTGGAAGGTTTTGAGTCGCCCCACCACATGCTGCGCTCCATGGCAGGCGGTACCTTGATGGGCGTAGGTGGCGTGCTGGCCCTGGGCTGCACCATAGGCCAGGGCTTAAGCGGTCTGTCTACCTTGTCGGCCACCTCCTTGCTGACAGTGCTGGGCATTATCGTCGGTGCACGCCTGACCTGGGCTCGCCCAAGCGCCTGACTCCGTGTTTCAATAAGGGCTTGATTGACGGTGCTTCAGAAGGCCCAGGCGAGCTCCGGCTGACATTCGCTGAAGCACTCTTACCGAGCCCACTGCAATGCGACAGATCCTCCTTGTTGTCGATGTGCAAAGCTGCTTTTCACCGCCCCCCTGGCTGATCGACGGCATTAATGCCCTGAGCACCCGCCTGCCTTGCGCGGCCTTGATTGAACTGCACGACGAGTCTCAAACCCCTTTTTCCAATCAGCTAGGCTGGTGTCCGCCGCGCAGCGATCGCTGTCTGGTCGATGCCAAACAAATCTTCATCAAGCACGGCTACGCCCCCAGCCCCGCTGCAATGGAATATTTGCAGCAATGTCAGGCTGATCGCATTCTGGTCTGCGGCATTCAAACCGATACCTGCGTGCTGGCTGCCGGGTTTGCCTTGTTTGATGCCGGGCTGCACCCCACCCTGATTACGGATCTGACGGTTGGCTCGTCCCTGGATCGCTCCGGCGAGCTGGGTATCAAATTGTGGAAACATCACTTCGGGAGCACGATCCACAGCAGCGAACTACTGGCTGAACTGGACCGGCAGTAATCACGCGCATGGGCGGGTAAAGCCGGACTTGGCTCAGCAACCCAAAGGTAGCGCCCACACGCGTCAAGCCACTACTCTGCAGCGAACCGCTCATCAAATCCGCCCCCCTGTTCTCTCTGCTGCATCAGACAAATGCTGATTGAACATTCAACCATCACGCCCCTGATTAATCATTACGTTTAGCGTAATCATTCACCCATAAGCTTTATTGATAGCCCTATACCGCCACTGATATGGTCGTTTCCAGAAACCTGCAAAAGGTTCAATTACAAGGAGACGAGACATATGCATTGGCTATCCATTGCCGTATTAGGAGGCATGTTCGTACTGGCGACCGCCCTACCCATCAATATGGGGCTGATTGCTTTTGTAGGCGCTTTTCTGGTGGGCACGCTGGTGGCGGGCATGGGCGCCAAGGAAATCATGGGCGGCTTTCCGGCTGACCTGTTTCTAACACTGGCCGGTATTACCTATTTGTTCGCTCTGGCTCAGAACAATGGCACGATCAACTGGCTGGTCAGCATGGCCGTTCGAGCCGTGCGTGGCCGCATCGCCGCCATTCCCTGGATCATGTTTCTGATCACGGCCGCATTGACCGCTGTGGGTGCCGTCAGCCCGGCCGCCGTTGCCATCATTGCCCCGATTGCGCTGGGCTTTGCCCGCCAGTACGGCATCAACCCGCTCTTGATGGGTTTGCTGGTGATTCATGGCGCCCAAGGGGGCGGCTTCTCCCCCATCAGTATTTACGGTGGCATCACCAACCGTGTGGTCAGCGCCGCCGGTTTGCCCTTGAATGAAATGGCCACCATGATGGCCAGCCTGAGCATCAACCTGGCCGTATCCATTTTGCTATTCGTGTGGATGGGCGGTTTGAGGCTGATGCGTCAGAAAGTGGACTTAAGTTCGGCAGACGTAAACGTTGCCCGCGTAGCCCATGGCTCGGGTGGCCCGCAAGTATTTGGCGACGCTGAAGCCGAAGCCTTTGGTGAAGAGCGCAAGACCGCCCGGAAAAGCCCCGATGCCCTGGTCGAAGCCGGTAATGGTGCCAACGAGGCCCCCCAATGGTATCGCGTTCTTACCTTGGTCGGCCTGTTCATCCTGGCCGTGCTGACTTTGTTTTTCAAACAGGATATTGGCTTTACCTCGATCACCATCGGTCTGGTACTGACCTTGATGGCCCCCAATCTGCAAAAACGCGCACTGGGCCAAGTGTCCTGGCCTGAAATCATGCTGATTGTGGGTGTCAGCACCTATGTGGGCGTGATGGAATCCATGGGCACGATTGATTTTGTCGGCCATAGTGTTGCCCAGCTGACCTCTCCCTTGATGGCGGCCTTGCTGCTGCTTTTTGTGGGCGCGGTCGTGTCGGCGTTTGCCTCCTCCACCGCCGTGCTGGGCTCGCTGATTCCGCTGGCGGTGCCCTTTCTGCAAGGCGATGGCGGCGTGGGGCCGGTGGGCTTTATTGCGGCTATGGCCGTATCCTCCACCATTGTGGACGTCAGCCCCTTTTCCACCAATGGCGCACTGGTACTGGCCAATGCCCAGGGAGTGTCGCGTGATGCCTTCTTCCGTCAGCTATTGCTGTACGGTGCTGCCGTCACGGTTATTGCCCCAGTCGTCGTCTGGCTGCTGTTTGTGGTGCTCTAAAACTCCCGGCGAAGCAGAAATCCAGCTGGCCCCGGCACTTTGCTAGCCGGGGCCTTTTTGATGAGGATTCTGACCTCATCAACCGGCAGTTAACGCTCTCTGGTCCAACTGCATAGACCATAAGATTTGCTAGTGGCGTGGAATGCCTGCAAGGCATATTCCCTTCTGCCTCATCCCGGCGTTCAGCCCTCAGCCCGGAACCGACAAGATTTATTCCCGCCCGAGTCTCACCAGCTCATCGCCCCGCCTCCCTCTCAACCGCGTTTTTCCCTATGGAAAACGCCAAAACAGCTATGGCGCCGCATTAATTTCTGAATAAAGCCTTGAAAGCTGGAAATTCCCAACACCGAAATGAGAATGATTGCTATTATTCTGCCGTTGTTTCAAGCCTGATGCCCTCTTCCCCTCTCTGTCACCAAGAACTTGCTTACTGAAAAGCGAAGCTTGCGTGATGAGCGCAGCGTACAAGAATGGCGGACTCAATCCGTCACCCACCGTTGCCAAGCAAGCACGGCTTTTCTCGGTTTAATGATCATCAATCCAGCATCCGGAGACGGTGTTGTAGTAGGAGGCGCGTCAGCGTGAAAGAGTCATTTCGCCAATGTATGGCATGGCTGCATACCTGGGTCGGTCTGGTGGTGGGCTGGATCCTGTTTTTCGTCTTCGTCACTGGCACGGCTGGCTATGTGGACGATGAAATCACTCGCTGGATGGAGCCGGAGCGCCCCTTGCCCATGCAAGTCCTGCCCGAGCAATCCAGCCAGATGCTGGATAAGGCCCTGACGCAGTTGCAAGCGCATGCCCCGGCAGAGTCCAAAGCCTGGACCATTACCCTGCCGCATCAAGCCCTGAACCCGCGTGCCACGCAAGGGCTGTCCATTGCCTGGGAAGAAATGCCCCAGCCCGGTCAACGCGGCCGTCGCGGGGGTGAAGAACTGGACCCTGTCACCGGCCAGATTCAGCCGGAAGTGGAACCCCGCGCAACTGCTGGTGGCACCGGCCTGTACCGCATGCATTACGCCTTGCACTACCTCCCCTATCCGGTCGCTATCTGGCTGGTCGGTATCTGTACCATGCTGATGCTGCTGGCCGTGATTACGGGCGTGGTGACTCACAAGAAAATCTTCACCGACTTTTTCACCTTCAGGCCCGGCAAGGGGCAGCGTTCCTGGCTGGACGCGCACAATATCGTCAGCGTCATGTCCCTGCCCTTTTTCCTGATGATTACCTATACGGGCCTGATTTTTTTCATGTCCATCTACATGCCGACCGGACGAGAAGTCATATACGGCGCGACAGAAGAAGGACGGCAGGCTTACTTCCAGGATATTCGTCAGCAAAAACGCGACTTCCTGCCCGTGAGCATGCCGCAGGCTCCCCTGGGCCAGATGATGCACAGCGCAGAACAAGCCTGGGGCAAGAACAGCATTGCCTCGGTGCAGATTACCCATCCGGCAGATAGCCAAGCCTATGTAGAACTGCGTCGCACCGGCGTCACGGGCGTGTACTGGACCCGTGCCGAGACCCTGCGCTTTAACGCCTCTGATGGCAGCCTCATGGAGCCGGAGGACAATAGCAATGTCACCGGAGACACTCACCGCGTGCTACTGGCCCTGCATGAAGGTGTGTTTGCCGAATGGTGGTTGCGCTGGCTGTACTTTATTTCAGGCTTGCTGGGCTGCGCCGTCATTGGGACAGGTCTGGTGCTGTGGACGGTAAAGCGTCGTACCCAGCATCAAAAACGCAAGGCCAAAGCCGCCCCGCTTAGCGCATCCGAGCGTTTTGATGCCGCTGGCCTGCGTTTAGTAGAAATCCTGAATGCCGGAACTCTGGCCGGTTTGCCCTTGGGACTGGCGGCCTACTTCTGGGCCAACCGCCTTTTGCCTGTGAATATGGCCGACCGCGCCGCCTGGGAGTTTCATGCTCTGTTCCTGGTCTGGGGCTGGTCCTTCCTGTATGCCTCCTGGCGACCATTAAAACGCGCCTGGCTGGAACTGTTGTACCTGACAGCCGCCGCCTACGCCTTGATTCCTGTCCTGAACCTGCTGACGACCGACCGCCACCTGGGTGTCACCGTCATCCATGGTGACTGGGGCCTGGCAGGCTTTGACCTGACCATGTTTGGCCTGGCCGCTATCTTTGTCTATATCGCCATCAAAATGAAACGCAAATGGCACATTGCCAGCCTGCCTAAAAAAGCCGCTGCCCCGGCCAGCTTGCAAACTGCGGGAGTGAACGGATGAGTGGACTGACTTCCCGCTACCGCCTGCAAGTGCTCTCGCGCATTGTGGCGGCCACTGTCGGCGGTTACGCCCTGGCAGCCGCCGCTACGGTGTTGCTGACCTTGCTCTGGCCTCTGCCTAAAGCCCAGGCCGTTCTGGCAGCGAATATGTTGAGCTTTGTCTGGTACACCATCGCCGTGATGTGGGTGTTCAGCACTAAAAGTGCCACTCGCGCTTGGGTGGGTATGGTTCTACCGACGGCTTTGATCGCCTTGCTGAGCGTTCTGTTGATGCCTGCAGGAGTGCTGCCATGAGCAATACCAGTCTGTGGCTGAATCTGGCCGTTTTTATCATCAGCCTGGTGGGCTTTATCTGCCTGGCTTTGGCCAGTGATCGCCAGGGGGAATTCCTGCTGCATCGCATGCCCAGCGAGAAGGAAAGGCGGATCTTTCGTCTGCTCGGCTGGCCCTTGCTGGCTGTGGCTTTAGCTCTATGCTGGCAAGGCTGGGGCTGGAGCATGGGCACCGTTGCCTGGCTGGGTTGGCTGACCATGGCCGGTGCCGGGTTGACCTTTTACTTGCCCTGGTGGCCTTGGCAGGAAAAGAAACCTGTGCGGGCCAAACCTGCACCAGTTGCGAAGGCAGCGCCTAAAGCGGTTGGAGCGGACAACACTGCATCGACATCAAATGACGCTGTAGCTGGGAAAAATGGAGTGGCGGCGGCAAATTCAAGCGCTGCTTCAACTAGCGCTACACACACAGAACCTGCTCACGCTGGAACGGCACCAACAACATCACGGTTTTCCACACGTCGCCTGGTTTTTGTCAGCGGCCTTTTGGCCATCCCTGCCGCCTTCATGATTTATCTGGCGCAACAAGGCCCCGAGCCTGTGTTTGGCAACCATGCCCTGCAAGGCCAGATTGGCCCCTGGTCGTTTGCTCTGGCTGAGATGAATAACAAAGCCCCCATCAGCGGGCCCACCGGCGCTCATCGCAAAGCATTTCAGATTCGCTTTTGCCAGGCCTGCGACCCACATATACGCCGCGCCTATCTGCAAGTGAGCAAGCCCGAGCCTATGCCTGCGCCCCGTCAAGCTTTCAGCAACACGCGCTGGACACGAGCGGTAGAAATCGTCATTCCGCCCAATAGCGAACTGGAACATCAACTATGGCTAACCGTGGAAGCCAAGAGTGGAGAGATCTACCATCAGGCTTTTGATTTCCACCAGGTATCCCCCATGACGGCGGCATTCATCCAGCAACAGCCGTAAGCGCGATCCGAATAGAAAGGGCCAAGATTGAACCGCCCCCCGAGTGTTGAACAACAATTCACGCTTTGGTGGGCCATTCAAATTCCAACCCTTTTTTATTCCTGGGCAACGCGGGTTCCTTGATGAAACACCATCTGCCAACGCCCCTGACTCTGCTTCCAGATGGAGCTGCGCAAGGACTGCTGCGGCTTTTCATCACCTGATACCTCACACACATAAGTCGCCAGGACGACATCCTCTGACAGGATGGTCAGCTTGAAGTTGCTGAGGTGGCGCTGCACAAAATCCTGTTCAGGCAGATCGCCTAGCACTTCTGCTCTACCCCACGCCGCGCCTCTGGCTCCGAACTCTACAAACTCGTCGGCCAGTAAAGCGCCAAGCGCCGCCACGTCCTGACGAGTGGCACGCTCAAACAGGCGCTCCTCAAGAGACAGGATCAAGGATTCAAGGGAATGAGGCACGTGAATGTGGGGGACTTGGGAGTGATATTCAGCGTCAGAATCGTCAACACAATTCTTCATAAACCAGACAAAATCCTACACCTGACACAAGCCGCCACGCCACCGATATTTCTCACATTTACTATAAAAAAACACCACCCTAAACAAAGGAAAATTTTTGACAGTTGTTTTCCTTTCAAGCACTTAGCGCTTCCCGCTTATCGCTAGAATCCAGCCGTGTTAAATGACTAACAGGGCAATATCATGTCTTTATTAAAACGATGCACCGCAGAAACGCTGGGCACTTTCTGGCTGGTCTTTGGGGGCTGCGGGAGTGCGATCTTTGCCGCTGCCTACCCTGAACTGGGGATTGGTTTTGCCGGGGTAGCCCTGGCCTTTGGTCTGACTTTGCTGACCATGTGCTATGCCATCGGCAATATCTCTGGTTGTCACATCAACCCGGCTGTCACGCTGGGCCTGGTCGCTGGGGGACGCTTCCCCGCTCGTGATGCCATTCCCTACATCATTGCCCAGGTTCTCGGCGGTCTGCTGGCCGGCGGTGTTCTGTACCTGATCGCCAGCGGCAAAACCGGCTTTGATCCCGTGGCAGGTTTTGCCTCCAACGGCTTTGGCGAGCACTCGCCCGACAACTACAGCCGCAACGCAGCCCTGATCGCAGAAATTGTGCTGACCGCCTTCTTCCTGTTCATCATCATGGGCGCCACCCACAAGCGTGGTCACGCTGGCCTGGCAGGCGTAGCCATTGGTCTGGCACTGACTTTGATTCACCTGATCAGCATCCCTATCACCAACACTTCCGTGAACCCTGCGCGTTCTACCGGCGTGGCCTTCTTCCAGGGCACCTGGGCCATGGAGCAGCTGTGGCTGTTCTGGGTGGCTCCCTTGATTGGGGGGGTGATCGGCGCGCTGGTGTATCGCTTTCTGCACGCCAACGACGAGTAAGCTGCGCTAACTCCTGCTGGCAGGACCCTTGAGCCGCATTGGCTTGAATCGAGCATATGGCCCGTTCAAGACAATGCGGCTCAATGCTATTTATGGACCCCAGTTGTCACCCTGCAAAGCACCAGGCTTGTCGCGCTTCTGTAGTAGGATTTACACCCTGCCCCAAGCAAAGAGGCAGTACGCGCTGCACCTGGCGACTCAACCCAGACTCATACGCTTATCAACGCCCGCAAACCCGGAGAACCCCATGAAAAAAGCATTGAATACCGGCCTGATCGCTTTAGGACTGAGCTTGATGGCAAGCGCCTCTTCCGTTCAGGCAGCCGACTGCGACAGCATGAGCAATCAAAATGCCATGAACCAGTGCTTTAGCAACGAGTACAAGAACTCGGACGCCGAACTGAACAAGCTCTACAAGGAAATCAGCCATCGTCTGAAAGATGATGCCGATACCCTCAAAGCCTTGCGCAACGCCCAACGGGCCTGGATCAGCTTCAGGGATGCAGAATGCGACTTTGCAGCGATCAACACCGAGGGCGGCAGCATTCACTCCATGCTGATCACCACATGCCGGAATGAATTGACCCAGGCCCGTATCAAGAACCTCAACACCTACCTGTCCTGCGAAGAAGGCGATATGAGCTGCCCGGTTCCACCGGCCATGTAATGACATGCCCGACACCAAACACCCATCCACGCGCGATTTGAACGACCTTTACTACTTTGTACAGGTCGTGGACCACGGAGGATTTGCACCGGCCGGACGGGCTTTGGGCATCCCGAAATCCAAGCTCAGCCGACGCATCACCTTTCTGGAAGAATCCCTGGGTGTGCGTTTGATCCAGCGGTCCAGCCGCCATTTCAGCGTCACGGAAATTGGCCAGATGTACTACCAGCGCTGTGTAGCCATGCTGGTGGAGGCCGACTCCGCTCAGGACATCATCGAGCGCCATCGCAGCGAGCCGCAAGGCTCAGTACGCATCAGTTGCCCCCTGGCTTTGCTGGACTACGGCGTCAATGAATTGCTGGCCCGCTATATGGCGGCCTATCCGCAGGTCAAGCTGGAAGTGGAAAGCACCAACCGCCGCGTGGACGTGATTCGCGAAGGCTTTGATGTGGCCTTGCGCGTCCGCTTCCCTCCTTTGGAAGACAGCGGTCTGGTGATGAAAGTCCTGGGCGAGAGTACACAGTATCTGGTTGCCAGCCCGGCCCTGATCGAACGCATGGGCGGGCTGCCCAAGCTGGACCAGTTAGGTAGCTGGCCTGCCTTGAGCGACGAGCATCTGCAACGCAATCCCTCCTGGCAACTGCAAACCGCAGAAAACACCCTGATGGAAGTCCCCTATCAACCCCGGCTGGTCTGTGACGACCGCATGACTTTGCTGCAATCAGCCTTGCAGGGAATTGGCGTCGTTCAGATGCCGGCCATGCTGATCGCTCCGTACATGCAGGACGGCAGACTGGTAGATGTGGCCCCCGGCTGGAACCCCCGCTCCGGCGTGGTACATGCCGTCTTTCCTTCACGCCGAGGCCTGGTGCCTGCGGTACGCGCTCTGCTGGATTTTCTGGGCCAGGAGTTCGTCACTATTTTGCATACGCCCGCCCCCTGAATCCCTGCTGCAAATTACCCAAAGCCTGCTTGCAAGCAGTCGTTCTAATTATGGAACGCTGATGGCCATATTCTTATCTATTCAAGCCATCGTTGCACTCCTATAGTCTCTTCATCACACTATTCATGATGGGGAGTACATCAACATGAACGCCAAAATGGCTGCGGCTACCGCCGCTATTCTCTGGGGCTTTACCTACATTCTGACCACAACCTGGTTGCCACCTAATCCCTTGTTCCTGGCTGCTGTCCGGGCGCTGGGAGGCGCCATCGTCCTGCTGGCATTGGTACGCAGCCTGCCGCCCCGTGCCTGGTGGGGGCGCCTGGCCGTGCTGGGCACCCTGAACACCGGCCTGTTCTTTGGCCTGTTCTTTATCGCTGCCACCCGTCTGCCCGGTGGCGTGGCCGCCATCTTCCAGGCGCTGACACCGCTGGCCACCATCTTTATCGCCTGGGGCATTTTGCGTGCTCGCCCTGCCCTGACGCGGATTGGAGCCGTTCTCTTGGGTGCGCTGGGCGTGTCGCTGGTTGTCCTGTCCAGCAATGCCACTCTGGATCTGATCGGCATTGCCGCCGCTTTGGGCAGCATGTTGTCCATTGCGACGGGCGGGGTCTTGATGAACAAATGGGGTGCGCCACCTATCCCTTTGCTGGGTTTTACCGGCTGGCAGCTCTTGATTGCCGGTGTGGAACTGAGTGTGGTTGTGCTGCTGACGCAGGACATTCCAAGCCAGCTTATCCCTGTGCATTGGCTGGGCCTGTTTCTGCTGGCAACTGTACTGACGGCTGGTCCCTTCGCGCTATGGTTCAGTGCCATCAAGCAACTGGGCGCCGTCACCGTTGCCCCCTTCATGCTGCTGGTGCCTGTGACCGCTTTTATTCTGGACGCGCTGATCAAGGGCATCTGGCCCACCACGCTGCAACTGGTGGGAGTGGCACTGGTCATGGGTGGACTGGTCTTGAGCCAGCAAACACTGACCGTCGCACGCTCCACGCTGGAAGCATCTGTCCACAAGCCCTGAACGCCCCACCCAAGGAGGAGGCATCATGAACCACGTCATACAAGAATTACTGCGTTCACGAGTGTATTTTGTACTGGCTACTCTGCTCCTGACCTACATTTTCTGGTGGAGCGGTGTGAATAAGGTTTGGGACTTCAGCGCTGCAAAAAAGGAAATGGCCCACTTCGGACTGGAGCCCCAGGCTTTATTCGCCGTGCTGACTATCACAGTTCAATTGCTGGGCAGCTGGCTGATTATCAGCGCGAGTCGCCTAGCCTGGTTGGGAGCGCTGATGCTGAGTGTCTTTACTTTGTCCACGATTCCCCTGGCGCATCGGTTTTGGGAAATGCAGGGCTTGGAAGCCTTTCTGGAACAAGCTCTGGTGCAGGACCATATCAGTGTGATCGGCGGACTGGCGGTGGCCGCCGCTTTGGCTCATGCTTACCGGCAGGTGCGCCGGTAAGCGCGATATCAAGCGTTCTTCTTGCAAAAACGGCAGACATGGTTTGATGTCTGCCGTTTTCCTTTACAGGGCCGGTTCGGGCTGATCAGGGTCGCGCTGTATATCAAAACCAGCGGCCCGCCAGGCTTCCAATCCGCCTTCCAAAGGGCGCACCCGACTATAGCCACTTTGCAGCAAGCGTTTGGACACCAAGGCTGCGGACACCTCATTGGGGCAATCGCAATACACAATAATTTCCCCGTCGGTAATCAAATTCAGCGTGGCCTCACCCAAAGCCAGACTGATCGCCCCCGGAATACGTCCTTGCGCCTGCATCAGGGTCGAACGCACATCCACAATCGTGGGGGGCGTGTCCGAGGACAGCATCTGATGCAACTCTTGCACGCTGACACGCTCCATGCACAAGGATTTCATGAAGCGATGGCGCTGCCACCACTTTCTGGCAATGAATACCGCCAAAGCCAGTGCCAACAGGATTCCACCCACCACCCCCAGACTGATCAGCACATTCAGCAGCTCATCCACCGCCGAGCTGAACAAGGAGCCCAGGAACACGGCAGAGCCGGCCCAGACCGTAGCCCCGATGATGTCGTAAAGCAGGAAGCTTCTTCTGGGCGTTCCCACCGTACCGGCCAACACACTGGCAATGGAAGCAAAGCCGGGTATGAACTTGGCCACCATCAAGGACGGTGCCCCCCAACGCATATAAATGGATTCGGTCTGCCGAATACAGGAGTCCGGCGACAGTGAAATTTTGCACAGCAAAGCCAGCAATTTGCCACCATAGCGTCGCCCAGCCAGATACCAGCCGTAATCCGCAATCATCGCGCCCAGCACGGCAAAACCCAGCAAGCCCCACAGGCTATAACCACCGGACTCGTGCAAGGCACCCGTTACCACCAACACCGGATAGGCCGGCACCGGCGCCCCTGCCTGCTCCACCAGGACATTGAAAAACACGATCAACAGACCGTGTTGCTCGATAAGTTGCAGAATCGATTCGACCATATTGCGAGGTACAAAAATTGCCAGACAGCCGATATTGTAGGCTGGTGTCGGCCGATTTCTGTTTCAACGCTAAAGCTTTACGGCATAGCTTCCATGCAAAAAACACGGTCCCTTTCAAGGGCATCTGGCCAGACTCGACGCCGCTACTTTCATCACGCCCCTGCACTATCCCCGAGGCTGGCTCTGCAGCCACAAAACCGCTCAACAAACAAGAACTATTCTCATTAAAAGCCTACAGGTTAACGCTAGTAGTCATCGCTTTTTACCTGTCTATACAATAGCGGCGTCAATAACGGTTCAGGTGAGAGTCTTCACTTTGATGAAGCGCCGACGGAGCAACGACCCCGGAATCTCTCAGGCAAAAGAATCCTGAACCTTTGACCATCTGGAGAGAGGCACACCCGTGCCCACCGAAGGGGACCATCGCGAACCGATGGATAAGCTCTCAGGTAAACGGACAGAGGGGGTACAGAGGCCATATGGCCTGTGTTCACCTATTCGTCCGGAGCCTATTTATGAGCAGATAGTCAGGCGCCTTTTCTGGCCGCCTGGCATACCACATCCCTATTCCCATTTTTAATCGCACACAGGTCTGTTTTGACATTTCATGTCGTCAGAACAAGGAGGACTGCTGTGCGCTCCTCAGCTTAATTTAGATCGGCATCAAGAAAACCGTCCTTGAGGACGGGTTGTGCCCTTTGTTTTCTCGCAGCACAGTCATAATTACGCATTTGAACGAAAAAAAATTAGGAGAACAGTGTGTCTCAGCAACATTCATCTGGACTGCAGCGCTCGTTGAAAAACCGGCACCTGCAACTGATAGCAATTGGAGGCGCTATCGGTACAGGGCTATTTATGGGCTCAGGCCGCACCATTAGCCTGGCCGGACCCTCGGTCTTGTTTACCTACATGATCATTGGGTTCTTTTTATTCTTTGTTATGCGGGCGATGGGGGAATTGCTCCTGCATAACCTGGAATACAAATCTTTTGTGGATTTCTCCGCCGATATTCTCGGGCCCACCATGGGTTACTTTCTGGGCTGGAGTTATTGGTTCTGCTGGGTGGTGATTGGTATTGCGGATATTGTCGCCATTACCGGCTATACCCAGTTCTGGTGGCCGGACATTCCGCTCTGGTTACCCGGCCTGGCGTGTATCGCCTTCTTGCTGATCTTTAACCTGCTGTCGGCCAAATTGTTTGGCGAGCTGGAGTTCTGGTTTGCCCTGGTCAAGATCATCGCCATTGTGGCTCTGATTGGTGTGGGTGCTTACCTGCTGTTCACCGGCTTTGTAGGCCCAACCGGCGAAAAAGCCAGCCTGACCCACTTGTGGGATCGCGGCGGCATGTTCCCCAATGGCCTGCATGGTTTCTTCGCCGCCTTCCAGATCGCCATCTTTGCCTTCGTAGGGATCGAGCTGGTGGGTACGGCCTCGGCTGAAACGGCTGACCCTGCCAAGAACCTGCCCAAAGCCATCAACAAGATTCCCGTTCGCGTGATTGTGTTTTACGTGCTGGCCCTGACCGCCATCATGACCGTCACCCCCTGGGATATTGTGGCGCCCAACAAGAGCCCGTTTGTAAACATGTTCTTGCTGATTGGCGTGGGTGCAGCAGCAGCCATCATCAACTTTGTGGTGCTGACCTCGGCCCTGTCGTCCGCCAACAGCGGCATGTTCTCGACCGGTCGCATGTTGTACGGTCTGTCCAAGAACAAGCTGGCTCCAGAGGCATTCAGCCAGTTGTCGCGTAACGGCACTCCCCGTAATGGTCTGATCTATTCTTGCGCCCTTTTGCTGTCCAGCCTGTTCCTGCTTTACGCAGAAGGCGACGTAATGCGTGTGTTCACCATTGTGACCACCGTGGCCAGCATCTGCTTTATCTTTGTCTGGGCCGTGATTCTGATCACCTACCTGAAGTACCGTCGCATTCGTCCTGAGGCCCATGCCGCATCGAGCTACAAAATGCCCTTTGCGATTCCCATGTGCTACCTGACCCTGGCGTTCTTTGCCTTTGCGCTGTACCTGTTCAGCCAAGAAGAAGAAACCCTGATCGGCCTGATGGCTACGCCATTCTGGTTCCTGGCCTTGTTCATCTGCCTGCCTTTCTACAAGAAACGCATGAAGCAAGATCTGGCCCTGGGTCTGGCCGCGCAAAACATGCGCTAAGTTGTTGAAGTACACGGCACGGCTCTACCCGGAGCCGTGCTGATGCAGTCGGGTCTGGCCACGTTCTACACAACTTGGCTGGCACACACTGGCAACACTCCACCTTGCTGTCCCTGGACAGCAGATCTGGAACGAGGCTGGAGCCCGGCCGCAAAAAGCCACCCAAACGGGTGGCTTTTTTCATGCTCATTGTCGCCCCGAAAGTCTGGCTTTCACCTTCAGGCCCAGCACGATTTCCCAAGAAAATCACCCTTATTTACGCCTTATTACCCTTAATTATTAAACTCAAGTTTACGTAAGGGTAAACCCAAGTTGTGACCAGCCAAAGCTTACTCATAGACTAAACCTGATGTGTGGCCAATAAAAACGTACAAAAGGGACAAGCATGGTTTTGCGTCTAATCGACTCAATCAATGAATGGATAGGAAAGCTCATTTCCTTTATTGCCATCATTTTCTCCGCCATTATTATTTACGAAGTGTTCATGCGCTATGTGATGAATCAGCCCACTCGCTGGACTTTTGACGTCACCAAGCAGCTATATGGGTTCTACTTTCTGATGCTGGGCGCCTACGCACTTAAACATCAGGCCCATGTCCGGGTGGATTTGCTGATCAACCGCTTTTCCCCCACCGTTCGCAAATGGACCGAGATTGCGGGTTATCTGATTTTCTTCTTCCCTTTTGCCTGGGTATTTCTGACACGCAGCTACGACTTCGCCATGCGCTCGCTGGCGCAAGGCGAAACCACGTACGGCGCAGTACAGTTGCCCGTCTACCCCTTGAAGATGTCCATGGTCCTGGCCGCCGCGCTTTTGCTTCTCCAGGGCATTGCTGAAGTTATTCGTTTGTTGACCCAGAAGGAAGCCGCTCACCATGACGCCTGAACTGATTGCACTTGTCATGGGTGGCCTGCTCCTGCTTGGGCTATTCATGGGCCACCCCTTGGCCTTTGTTCTGGGTAGTACCGCCGTCATCGGCGCACTGGTGGCTGGCAAGCCCATGGTTCTGGGCATTGTCGTCAACCGCATTTACGGCGATGTCCTGGACAACTACACCCTGATCGCCATTCCTTTATTCATCCTGATGGCGCGCTTCCTGTCCGACTCGGAAGTGACTGACAAAATGTTCGAAGCCTTGCGCCTGCTCATGTCCCGCGTTCGTGGCGGGCTGGCACTGGCCGTGGTGTTCATCTCCATCCTTCTGGCGGCCACCACCGGCATTATTGGCGCCTCCATTACCGTCACCGGCATGATGGCCTTGCGCCCCATGCTGCGCTACGGCTACTGCCCCAAGCTGACCACCGGTGTTATTGCGGCCTCCGGCTGTCTGGGCATTCTGATTCCACCGTCCATCATGTTGATCCTGATGGCCAGCTACTCTCCCCTGTCCATCGGTGAATTGTTCGCCGGCGCATTGATACCGGGTGTCCTGCTGGGCCTGCTGTATGCCGTCTGGGTGGTGTTCGTAGCCTGGCGTCACCCGGAACGTGCCCCCTCGGTGGAGCCTGATGAAAAGATCTCCAAGCCCGCCTTGATCCGCATGCTGCTGGTGGAAGCCGTGCCTCCTATCTTTTTGATTCTGGGCATTCTGGGCTCCATGCTGGCCGGTATTGCAACGGCCACCGAAGCCTCGGCCATTGGGGTATTGCTGTCCCTGCTGATCGTTATTTTCCGGGGCAAGTTCAAATGGTCCATTTTCCTGAATGCGCTTTACGAAACGGGCCGTACTTCCTCCATGATTTTATTTATCGTGGTGGGTGCCACCGCCTTTACCGGCGTCTTTAATATCACCGGCGGTCTGGGTGCCGCACAAGACTTGATGCGTGGCCTGGATATGGAGCCCTGGCTGCTTATCGTGGTGATGCTGCTGATTATTTTTGTGCTGGGCTGCTTTCTGGACTGGACCGGCATCGTCCTGCTTTCCTTCCCAATTCTGTTGCCCATTGTGCAAGAGATGGGCATTAGCCTGCTGTGGTTTGTGATTCTGGTCGCCGTTGTTTTGCAGACCTCTTTCCTGACCCCTCCCTTTGGTTACGCGCTTTTCTATTTGCGAGCCATTACGCCCAAATCCGTCAAAACCATGGAGATCATTACCGGGGTCATTCCATTCATTGGCCTGATTATTTTGATGTGCATCTTGCTGGCCATTTTCCCTGGCCTGGCCACTTGGCTACCCACCGTCTTGTACGGAACTTAAATAAAACAAGGAGACACCATGAAGCTAACAAAGAAGGCACTCTTCGCCTTGAGCGGCTTTGCCCTGCTGGGCATGACAAGCCTGAGCCAGGCGGCACAGAAGTGGACCATGACCAGTACCTGGCCTGCTTCGATCGAACTGGTCGAACTGGACAAGAAATGGGTAGAGCTGGCTAACAAGCTGGTCGGTGATGAGTTGAAGATCGAATTCTTTGAAGGCGGCGCACTGGTTCCAACCGGCGAGGTCTTCAGCGCGGTGGAGTCCGGCACCATACAAGCCGGAGCAGACTGGCCAGGCTATTGGGCCGGCCGCAACCCGGCTTTCTCCCCTTTAGGGACACACTCCAGCCTGTTCAACGCGGTTGATTACGCAAACTGGATCAAGGAATGGGGTGGCGCCGAGCTTTATAACGAGATCTACGGCAAGTACGGCATGGTGTACCTCCCCTACGCCATCACCAATAACGAATCCGGCTTCCATACCAATGTGCCGATTCGCAACCTGGAAGAAATCAAGGGCAAGCGCCTGCGTCTGTCTGGTCTGGAACAAGGCAAGGTGCTTGAAAAAATTGGTGGTACGCAGGTGTCCATGGCTGGCCAGGAACTGTATCAATCGCTTGAGCGTGGCGTGATCGAGGGAGCCGAGTTCTCCACTCCGAACGTGGACGTTTCTGCCGGTCTCCATCAGGTCACCAAGCACTGGACCACGCCGGGTTGGCACCAGTCCGCTTCCGTGTTTGGCGTCATGATCAATAAAACCGCCTGGGATGCACTCAGTGATTCGGCCAAGGAGAAACTGCAAATTGCCGCCGACGCCACCATGATGTGGTCCATTGCTTTTACAGAGAAAAAAGCGACGGAAGGTCTGCGCACCTTCCAGAAAGCTGGTGTGGAAATCCACCGCATGGACGATGAAAGCCTGAAGACTATTCAGCAAGTCACCAACGAGGTGATGATTTCCATGGCCTGCAGCAACCCTGATGCGGCCAAGGTATATGCCAGCCAGATGGAGTATCTGCACGACTACAAGGACTGGCGCGAAACCTCCATGCCCTTCAATCTGGGACGTCCGATTGATGGCCCGGATCTGGAGAAAATCAAAGCCTGCCTGAAATAAAACGCCCTCCTCCAGTGAGCTTAAAAGCGATAGTGGTCCGCCACTATCGCTTTTTTATGCGCCCCGCAATCAAGTCTGAATCACTTTGATCGCTACAGGACCTGCAGAAAGGCCAGCAAAGCCTGAAGTTCCTCATCGCTCAAGTTCAAGACCTGTATCCGTTCCGATTTACGCGGCACCAAAAGGCCGGTTTCTTTAGGGTCCGGCCCCATTGCCACGTCATACATACGCAACAAGCCATCCAGGCTGGGGAACAAACCGTTATGCATCCAGGGACCTGCCTTGGCAACATTGCGCAGGCTGGGTGTTCGGAACAGCCCCAGATCCGCAGGGTCTCGGGTCCATTCAAATCGTCCCAGATCCTGCAAGCGACGCCCATAAAAAGACAGACCGATATTGTGAAAACCGTTGTCTGTCAGCATGGGACCGTTATGGCAATTCATGCAGCGCGCCTTGGTACGAAACAAGTGCAGGCCGATCAGTTCCTGATCATTCAAGGCAGCCGTATTCCCGGCGATAAATTCATCAAAGCGCGTTGCTGCCGGGCGAATGGTAACGACATAGGCGGCCAAGGCACGGGCCAATCGCTCGGCGTCGATGGGATTGGATGAGGATGCGCCAAAGGCCTGTTGAAATGCCTGTCTATAGTCTTCCGAGTCCTGCAAACGTGGGATCAAGTCACTCAAGGCATGGTTCATTTCTACCGGGTTTTCTATGGGGCCGACAACTTGCTCCTGCAAGGTTCGCGCACGGCCATCCCAGAACAGAGCGTCAGCAAAAGGCGCAGCAAACAAGGGTGGAGTACGGCGTTTTCCCATCAAACCATCCTCCCCTACCGCTGATGCCTTGCCATCGGTAAAGGACTTGTCGGGCTGATGACAGGACGCACAGGAGATCTGCTTTTTACGGGACAGCTGCTTGTCAAAAAACAATCGTGCCCCCAAGGAGACGATCTGCCTGTTCTTGGCATCCTCTGCCGCCTCGGACTGGGCGCTGGAGCCCGGCCCAGGCACAGGCACAGGCACAGGCCCCCATTCTTGCCAGGACTGCCCCGGATCAATGGTGGGCGCTGGCCATTGAGCGGGGACATTTTTATAGAGGGCGCGTAGACACCTGGCCTCAAGCATGTCCTTAGCTCCACAGGATTGCTCTGTTGTCTCCGACGCAGAAGGCCCCGTAATGACCACAGGAGCAGAAGCTAAACCTGAGCCAAGCTTCTGGTCCGCTCCTGTCTCCACTCCCCCCGCCGCGCAGGCTGCCCCTGACAGCACTGTTGCCAGTGCCGCCATCAGCAAACTTGCGCCAGCTTGTCCCCCTTTTAATACCGATAGGAAGCGCGCAGCCACAACTCTCGTCCTGTGCGATATAGGTTCGGGTTCAGCACCGAGGTTGGTGTCGAGACCACCACGGGTGCTTGCTTGTCCAGCACGTTCAGCACATCCAGCCCCAGGCCCAGACCTTTAAGCATGGCCGGCTCCCAATCCAGACGCATATCCCAGGTCCAATAAGAACCGACCCGACCGGATTCATACTTCTCCAGCCCATCACCCCGATTCAGACCCACATAGTGCACATCCATGCGAGCGCTGTTCCAATTGATCCGGTTGTTCATCTGCAAGCCATACCGCGCCCACATGCCGGTTACGCCAGCGCTGACTCGCCAAGGCAGGTTGTAGTCCCCCACTGGACGATCACCACGGCGTATCAGGTCGCCGTTGTAATAGATGTTCTCCTCCTGTGCCTCGGCTTCACCGTCATAACCGTCGGCCAGCTTGTTATTACGCTTACTGTGCTGATAGGTCACATCCACACGCCCCGTCCACAAGCTCTCGCCCAAGGTCCAAGGGGCCGTGTTCATCAAACTCAAGGTAACGGCATCGGTTTTGGACTTGCCATTATTGGTGTAGGTGTAGCCTGTCTTCGCCAGCCCTTCGATAGAGACTTGTTGACGGCCATAGCGGCGCACATAGGCCAGTTCGGCGGCCACTTTGTTCGTCAGCTGTTGCTGCAAACGCAAGGCCCACTCGTCGTCATACGGGGTTTTCAGGCCATCCAGCTTGTAGGCCGTATGCGAAGGACGGTCTACCGGATTGCCGCCCGTCACCAGCAAGGTGTGCAGTTGGCTCTTGCGCTCGCGCATGGCAATTCCAAGAATATCCATGCCGTAATAGCGCGACCAGCCACCCGACAGACGGGTTTCACCCGTTCCCAGCACATCCCATTCCAGCAAGGTGCGCGGAGCCAGATTGGTATTGCCAAAGTAATTGTCCTTATCCATGCGCAAGCCCGTTGTCAGGGCCAGACGCTGCCAGGACATGCGGTCCGATACATAAACGGACGCATTGGTATAGCTGACGCCCACCTCTCCAGCGCGGTAATAATTCAAGACCTGAACCTTGCTGGGCTGCCCATCGCTGTAATGGCGTTTCTGCCCCCCGTAGGCATCCCGATCTCGGACAAACTCTCCCTTGGTATGGGCCAGCTCAAAACCTACGTAGGGCGTATGTTCGATTGCCCCGGTCTGAAACGGCTTGAACTCCAGTCGGGTCTTCATGGTCAGATTGCGTTGCTCGGTGGACTCCTGCCCGAAACCACCGCTGATATAGGTGTAGTCGGGGCGGCCATTGGGCAGAAACACCATATTGACCATATATTCCGTGCCGTCGGAATTACGGTAGCTGTTCATCTGGTCGTAACCCAGCTGCAAGCGCCCCTGCCCCCAGCCAAAATCATGGTTCAGGTCAAAGCCCAGACCATAAGCTTTTTGTTGATGCTGCCACTGAACACGATTGGCCATCATGCCGGAATCGACCAGATCCTCGCGTCGATCCGCGTACTTGAGGGTCAAGGCGGAGTCCGTGCTGGCGCTCCAACGGGTATGGACTTTGGCGAACACATTATCGACACGGTCTTTGGAGTTGGTATTCACATCGGTGAACTCCTTCTCGTGCAAGACGCGCATGGTGCGATCAATGCTGGATTCACGCCGGGACACATTGATCAAGGCCGCTGTATTGTCGGTCATGCCCACATCCAGCATGGCGGACGAAAAACGCTTGGTCCAGGCAGGGGTGAATCCGGGCTCACCCGCCCCAAACTTTTTCTTTTGCTCTTCAGGTACAGTCTGCGACGTCAACCCGGAGGAGTTGTAGCTGAAGTCCGCACGGAAGCTGTTATTGCCCTTGGGATCACGCACCTTGGCATCGACCACGCCCCCAGTGAAGCGGCCGTATTCCACGGGAATGCTGCTATCGAGCACCGTCACGCTTTCCAGCATATTCGTGTCCAGGTTGTAGGCCTGGGCGTAGGCAGGCACATTGCCCACCTGCAAATTCAAGTTACGACTGGCTGGATCAATCTGATTGGTGGAACTGATGCCATCAATCTGGAACTGATTCTGGAACGGACTGGCCCCATAGAAGCTGATATCTTCCAGCGCCAGAGAGCCACGGTTGGCACTGGTTTTTGCGGCCTCGTTCTGACGCACGGCCGGGTTATCGGCCAGAAGGCTGGACAGATCACGGTTACCTGCAGCACGTTGATCCAGTTCCTCGCGGGTATAGTTGCGTTCACCAACACGCTGGCCTTGTACACGGACGGGCTCCAGCACGGACAAACCTTTGGCAACAGTAGCCGTCACAATCGTATAGCGCTGATCGCCCTGGGCTCTGGCCGCCAGTCCCCAAGGGGCCAGTAAGGTATCCAAGGCCTGCTCAACCGTCAGTTCGCCCTGCAAGGCCACGGCTCGCTTTTCCCGAACCTGTCCCGGTGAAAACGCAATTTCCACCTGGGCCAGACGGCCAATTTGCAAAAGTGCATCAGCCAAAGGCTGAGAGGCCATATCCAGCACAATAGGCCCGGCAGCGTGTGCCGGCATGGGCTGCATCACGAACAAAACACTGGCCATCAAGAAAGCCAGTTGCCCCTGCTTGAAGCGCGAGCCTTGGGAAGAAGAAAGAGACTTGGTTGTCACGCCGGGGCGAGCTTGCCTGCGCAAGGCAAAAAGAGACGGCGTGTCCTGCAAAGCGCACTTCATGATTGAGCATCCTATGTAAACAACTACCCTCAGGACGCTGTGCTACCCCTCTCCCCTCACCCCTGATTGCCATCGTATTTTTTAATTGATAATAGTTATCATTAGTAAATAACTATAAGCCCTGGTAACTCCTTGATTTGCAAGCCTTGGCCCAGGGTCAGCAAGTTCAGTGCAGCGGCTGGGCGAGCCGCTTGCACCACACCGGACACTCGCATTGAGCCCGCCTGCTCGCTGCCAATCCAGATCACTCGATGTGTGTATTCGCCCAACTGGCGGGCTACGTCCCTCAAGCTGACATCATCAAAGCTCAACAATCCGTTGGTCCAGGCCGGTGCCGCTTCCGCTTGAGTGGAAGCCCTAGACTGAGCCAACTGCGCCCGCAGTTGCCCGCCCGCTACCGTGACACTGTCTCCCGGCTGCAAGATTACTGGCTGCGAGCTCTCGCAAGACTGGCACTGCACCTGCACGGTATGTTCGTATACCGCCACGGCGCTGATCTGATCTTTAAGGCTGACCTCGTAGCGCGTTCCCAAAGCCGTCGCTTGTGCCGGACCGGCCTGCACGGTGAACGGACCTGTCTGGGGCGAAGCAGGCACCACCTGGAAGAAGGCACGCCCCGACTCCACGCTGACTTGTCGTTGGCGATTTTCAAAATTCAGACGCACACGAGTCTGTGCGTCCAGAATCGCCACCGAACCATCAGGCAAACTCAACTGAGTGATCTCCACCCCGCTGCGGATCGAGCCTTGCAGCTCAAACATCTGCCAGGCGTAAAAAGACGCACCCATCAAGACACAGGCACTGGCCAGGGTTTTGACGCGTGACTTTCTCTTTTTACGGGCGATAGGCAACACCGAAACCTGATCCAGCCTCCGCCAACTGGCTGCCAAGGCATCGTAGGTTTGGGCATGCAACGGATCGGCTTCATACCAGGCGTCGAACTGGGCCTGGGCGTCCGGCTCCAGCTTGGTGCCTTCTTTGCGCACCACCCAGCGGGCGGCGTCTTCGTCTACACGGCTCCAGGCCGAATCTGACTGCGCGTTCATACTGCGGAATTAAAGACTTGGTGCGCCACCAGCAAAATGCGCATCATGTGTTTCTCAATCGTGCTCTCGGACACTGACAACTTCTGGGCGATCTGCGCGTAGCTCATCTCTTCACAGCGATGCATCATGAAAATCCGCACACTGCGCTGGGACTGGGCCATCAAGGCCTGCTCCAGGCGCTGCAAGGTTTCCTTGGCCAGCACTTCCTCATACGTATCCGGGGCATGGTGATGGGCGACACTCAAGGCATAGCCATCGAAAGCAGCCTGCTCACGTGTTTGACGCCGATACCAGTCCGCCACAATATTGGCAGCCACTCTGAACACATAAGCCCGGTGGTTGTCTGCCGTGACCTGCTTGCCCTTCTCCAGCAAACGCAGCCAGGTGTCATGCGCGCAATCTTGCGCCAGTTCAGAGCAGTGAGTACGCCTGCGCAGATAGCGGATCAAATCCGGGTAATGGGTCAGGAACGCCGCCGTCAGCTTGGACATAGAGACAATCAGGTTAATAACTAATTAATAATCATTCTCATTATTATATACACGTCCAGCGCCTTGTTTGCTACTACCTGCCATCAATACGCTAGCTGATAGTTGCTGTCGCCTGGATGCCTTATTCTGTCTGCAGACATAAAAAAAGCGCAGCGTGTCTATACGCTGCGCCTGCAAAAAAACCAAGTTTGGGTACTTAGGCTTTCTTCAAATACATGGCCTTCAACAAGTAGCTGATGCCATCAATTTTGCAATCGACTTCGTGGTCACCACGAACCAGACGTATGCCTTTGGCCTTGGCACCTTTCTTCAAGGTGCTGGAGCCTTTGACCTTCAAGTCGCGGATCAGAATCACATCGTCACCCGCGGCCAGCAAGTTACCGTTGCTGTCTTTAACGATCAGCTCATCGTCATCGGTGTCTGATTCGGCAGCCGGGTCCGCATCTTGCCATTCATAGCCGCAATCGGCACATACCCATTGCTCCGTGTCATGGTAGGTATTTTCCAAGGTGCACTGAGGACAGGGAAGCGGTGTGCTCATATTTTTTTCCTGTAAAAAGCTGGGTGCTGCTGCACCAGAAGTGCGGCCAGTTTAGCCTTTTGCATCCGGAAGACCAAAAACGCAAGATTCACATCAACCATGGCAATGGGCTTGCGGCCAAGCCGTACCTCATTCATAGCAACGTCAGCCCCCTTAAAAAGGGCAAACAAGCTGCGCATCAGGCTACAGAATTAACAATCTCTTCAAACACCAATCCCATACTGCCTCCACCGACTGTCTGACCGGGGCTGATCGCTTGCGTACCAGATAGAAATCCGGCCCTAAAGCCCCTGCTTCCGCCACCTGAACCAAACGCCCAGCGGCCAGATCTGTTGCCACAAAAGCCCTGCACGCCAAAGCCACACCTTGACCCGCCATGGCTGCATCCAATGCCAGCGTTGTCTGGTTGAACACCGGGCCCGGCAATCTGCCACTGCCTTTCAAAAACGTAGCCCAATGATCGTGAGCATCATGCAATAAAGGTAAAGCACGCAGTTGCTCAATCGACAATGGAAGCGTCATGTTCCCTATCAAACGAGGACTGGCCACGGCCACCAGATCCTGACGAAACAGCAGTTGGGCCTCCAGATCCGGAGCAAACGGTGGACGAGTCAGGCGCACGGCAATATCAACCTGATCGCGCTCAAAATCCGACAAGGCCTCGGTTGCCACGGTACGCAGCTCCACATCGGGCAAGACCGCTTGCAAATCCCCCAGGCGGGGAATCAGCAATTTGGCCGCCACCGTGGGCGTGACGCTGATCGTGACTGTATCGGGGCGCACCAACAAGCGCCCTGTTGCATCAGCCAAAGTGTCAAAAGCACGAGTCACCTCGGCCAAATAGGCCGCGCCCGCTAAAGTCAGCTGCAAACCACGCGGATGACGCTGAAACAGCGCCAGCCCCAGATGCTCTTCCAAGGCCCGAACTTGCTGGGCGACCGCACCTTGAGTCACGCCCAGCTCATCAGCAGCGGCACGGAAACTCAAACGACGGCCAGACACTTCAAAAGCACGCAAGGCATTGAGCGGAGGCAATGAACGGCGAGATTTCATCATTATTCTGACAGTAGTTTTTCTACATCCTGGAAGGTTTATTTATCGCATGATTTTTCCATTTACAGCTGAAATAATAGTATTAATCTCAGCACACGGAGGCTCTCATGACTGTAGAAAAAGTAGCACTGATTAGCGCAGGCGGCTCGGGCATGGGCGCCGCTGCGGCCCGCAGGCTGGCTCAAGATGGTTATCGCGTCGCCATCCTGTCCTCGTCCGGCAAGGGCGAGGCACTAGCTAAAGAACTGGGCGGGGTGGGCCTGACTGGCTCGAATCAATCTAACGAAGATCTACAGCGCCTGGTTGACCTGGCCATGCAGCGCTGGGGGCGTATCGACGCCCTGGTCAGCTCCGCCGGACACGGTCCACGCGGCCCGGTTCTGGAGATCAGCGACGAAGACTGGCATAAGGGCATGGATGTCTACTTTCTGAATGCCGTGCGTCCAGCACGACTGGTAGCGCCCATCATGGCCGCGCAAGGTGGTGGGGCTATTGTGAATATTTCTACAGCCTGGGCGTTTGAGCCTGCGGAGATGTTCCCCACTTCGGCGGTATTCCGCGCCGGGCTGGCCAGCTTCACCAAGATTTTTGCAGACAGCTATGCAGCCAAGAATGTACGCATGAACAACGTGCTGCCTGGCTGGATTGATAGCCTGCCGGCGACCGAAGAACGGCGAGAAAGCGTGCCTATGGGACGTTATGGAAAAGCCGAGGAAATTGCCGCGACAATTGCGTTTTTGTTGTCGGATGGGGCTGGCTACATTACGGGACAGAACATCAAGGTGGATGGTGGGCTGACTCGGTCAGTGTGAACTGCCAAGCGCTGAGCTGACTGGCTGTATTCACACTAAGGCCGCTGTGCGCACACTAACCAAGGGCCTTATGGGATCCATGAGTTCAATCCAGCAGCTGAGGCATAAACCAGCAAAGCAGTAATCATGTCTTGACGCAATGCTACGGTGCCTGGACGTCCAGGTCGGCTCGAACGAGAGCCGACCTACTCACACCGCACAACATCAACTCTGAACCTCTGCACCAAAAACCCCAGGCGAACAATCACATCCCAGCTGCTAACGCGCTTGTCCGTGCCACGGAACAAGCTTGGCCTGCAATCGACGCAAACCGATTTCAAGCGCAAACGCCACCAAGGCGATAAGCAGAATCCCCGCCATCACCACGTCAGTTGCCAGAAACTGCCCTGCTGACTGAACCATAAATCCCAAACCACGCGTGGCAGCAACCAGCTCCGAAGCCACAAGGGTTGACCACCCCACTCCCAAACCGATGCGCAAGCCCGTCAAAATATCAGGCAAGGCACTGGGGATAATGATGTAACGCAGCAACTGAGCACGCGTCGCCCCGAAAGATTGAGCCGCACGCAGTTTCACCGGATCCACATTACGCACACCACCTGCCGTCGCAATCGTGATCGGCGCAAAAATTGCCAGATAAATCAGCAGCACTTTGGACAACTCACCAATCCCAAACCAGATCACGATCAGCGGCAAATACGCCAGCGGAGGAATCGGACGATAGAATTCAATCAAAGGATCCAGAATGCCTTGGGCAATGCGATTACGACCAATCGCGATACCCGTAGGAATCGCCAACAAGACAGCGGCAAACAATGCCAAGCTAATCCGCCACAAACTGGCCGCCAGATGCTGCTGCACCGTGGCATCCATATAACCCACAGTGAACAGACGAAAAACGCGACTCAGCACAGCCTGGGGTGAAGGCAGGAACAGCGGGTCCACATAGCCCCAAGCGGTGACGGCCCACCACAAGAACGACACTCCACTTAAAGTGAGCAAACTAATCACGGCAATAGAGACTTGCCGGGGCTTAGTGGACGCTGATTGATTAGGCTTGGAATCGCTGCCCACACTTAAAGACGAAGCGCCCGACAAACCTGCGATATCGCCTGCTTGCAGAACCTCGCCAGCGACAGAGGATTTCATGAACAATCTCCTAAGTTCAGGCCGAAGCGGCAACAGGATGCGCCGAGAACACATGCTCCAGCACGCGCTCTCGCGCCGCGATGAACTCCGGCGAGGACTTCACCTGACGCACCGGCTGCCCATCGGTGTAACGTCGCCCAAAATCCAGCACCAAACGCTCCACCACATGCCCAGGCGTACCACCCAAAATGATCAGATCGGTAGCCAAAAACACAGCTTCTTCAATATCGTGAGTAATCAGAAAAACAGGCTTGGCGCTACGCTGCCAAACATTTAACAGCAGCGTCTGGGCCTGCTCGCGGGTGAAGGCATCCAGCGCCCCAAACGGCTCATCCAGCAAGAGCACACGCGGGTCCGCTGCCAGAGCACGAGCAATACCCACCCGCTGCTTCTGACCACCAGACAATTGCCAGATACGGCGCTGCTCCAAGCCCTCCAGCCCCACCAAAGCCAATTGATGACGGGCCGCAGCCTGACGCTGCTCCTTGGGTTCCCCCCGCAGCGTCAAACCAAAAGCCACATTTTCCAGAACCGTCTGCCAAGGCAGCAAGGCGTCGTCCTGGAACACCACACCGCGATCAGCCCCAGGGCCGCGCACAGGTTCGCCATCCAAGATAATCGTTCCAGCACTGGGGAAGGTGAAGCCTGCAATCAGATTCAACAAAGTAGTCTTCCCACTTCCCGAAGGCCCCAGCACCACCACCAACTGCCCCGGCCCCAATTGCAGCGACACATCTCGCAGCGCCAAATGATCGGCACCGGGATAGCGTGCGCTGACGTGATTCAGTGTTAACTGCGCCATCAGAATTACCTGGCCAGCGAGGCAGCCGCCTCGACATATTTGCTGGTGGTGTAACCCGCGTAATCAGGCAAGACCTCATCGATGCGGCCCTGCTCTTTCAGGAAGGCAGAGGTATCGGCCAAGGCCTTCGCAGTGGGCTGACCTAAAGTTTTGATTTGATCAGCCGCAGATAAAAAGCCGCTGCCAGCCAGAACATTGGGAATTTCTTGAGGCGTCGCACCAGTCAAGCGGGACAGCTTGTTGATATGGTCGGCATTGGCTACCCAGGCAGCAGGATCGTTCGTATAGCCCTCGTACGCAGCCAAAGTGACACGCGCAAAAGCCGACACAATATCCGGATGTTTTTCCGCAAAATCCTTGCGCACCAACCACACATCAAAAGTCGGAGCACCCAGCTTGGCCAGTTCCCCTGAACTGATCAGCACCTTGCCGCTTTCCTTGGCCTTGCTCAAGGCCGGGTCCCACGTATAAGCACCATCAATATCACCACGAACCCAGGCCGCTACGATATTGGCCGGCGTCAGATTGATGATATTGACCTGCTTGGGGTCTATTTTCCAATCCTTGAGCGCAGCCAGCAGACTGTAATGACTGGTCGACACAAAAGGCGTGGCAATCGTCTTGCCAACAAGATCTTGCGGAGCCTGAATACCCGAACCGTTACGCACCACCAGCTCTTCGCTGGTGCCCAGCTCAGCAGCAATCAGGAATGTCTCGATAGGAAGCTTGCGACTGGCCGCAGCGGCCAAAGGGCTGGAGCCTAAATAGGCAATCTGCACATCACCCGAAGCGACAGCATTGATGACCTCTGCCCCACCATCAAACTTGCGCCAGTCGATTTTGGCGCCGGTTTCTTTTTCATAAACACCGTCTGCCTGCGGCACGTTCGACGGAGTGGGAATGGTCTGATAAGCGACCGTCAGGCTGGTGGCCTGGGCTGTCAAAGATACGACGCTGGCCGCCAAGGCCAGGCCCAGATGCTGCAAAGTTCTCGTCAACGACATGAAGCATTCCTCGATTATTTTTGCGGCTGGATAAGCCGTTAGGTCGAGGAATCAGGATAGACAAAGCGAGACGGCTGGCAAAAGACCGATTTCGCTTATTGTTAGTGCGTGAATTTATGAGGTGGGTGAACACCCTAACTACGCACTTTACATTGCATAAAAGTATCCGAACGGATACAATTAGCCCCATGAACACGATCAACCGCACCGAGACCTTCAGCTCCTGGCTATCGGGCTTAAAAGACCTCAAGGCCAGAGCGAAAGATCGTGGTTCGCATTAAACAAGCCAGCCTGGGTAATTTCGGAGACGTAAAGCCAATTAGTGATGGCGTGTCTGAGATGCGCATCCACTTCGGCCCGGGCTATCGTCTCTACTATGCTCGTGAGGGCCGTGTGGTCTATCTGCTACTTAGCGGGGGCGACAAGTCCTCTCAAAACAAGACATAAAAACTGCAATCGCTATGTGGAAAAAAATTCAGGAGGATCAATCATGACCGCCATCAAAACTGCCCCTTTCGACGCCGCTGAATATCTTGATAGTGAGGAATCTATCGCCGAGTACCTCTCTGCTGCTTTGGAAGAGGACGATCCAGCCTTGTTCCTTTCTGCGCTTGCGGATGTGGTTAAAGCCAGAGGCATGACAAAGATGGCAAAAGACGCCGGTGTAGGCCGAGAAAGCCTGTACAAGGCCCTGGCTCCCGGTGCCAAGCCACGATATGACACTGTGCTGAAATTAGCGCGGGCTGCTGGAGTGAAATTAACGGTAGAGCCGCTTCATGCATGATAGAGCGCTATCAGGGGTTGGCGGACAAGCGCACTTTCAATTGATCTGCCGTAACAGAAAAAAGCCACCCACTGAGTGGTGGCTTCTTCATCTGAAAAAACAATAAAAAACGGCCCACACTCCTGTGGACCGTTTTCTTTATCTTGGTGGCGCATCCCTGATTCGAACAGGGGACCTGCGGATTATGACTCCCCACATCCGCAAACAAAACAAATAAGAAAGACCTTTAAAATCAATCAACTGCAGAGATAATCACACACCACACAACAGTCCGATTTTGGCTTTTTTATGGCATTTTTTGGCTATTCACGACACATTCCGGTCACAGCACAGATAAAGAGGCCCGCCCTAGAGCGGGCTTTTTTTCGCCCACGCATGACAGTAGGCAAGGCTAGGCAGACTACAGTGCCCCTAAGCCGGCGAGCGACTACTTTAACCGCTTGAAATGTTCTTCCAACCGCTGAATTCGAGTTTTGATTTCTGCTTTATCAAATGCATCTTTGATGGCCTGGCTATTCAACAACCTCTGTTGCTCGCTGGCGGGTAAATCATCCCATAAGCTCAATAAGGACGCCCCTAAAAAACCAAGTATCAACTGATCATCTTCATCTAGCTGATCTACGGCTCGTGCCACTGCCAAGGCTTTCAATTGAGATCCGCCATCGTCATCCCATTGCCCGCCGCCTGATGAGACTTCTGTATTCATGACGCCCTCCCTAATCGGCGGTTAAACGAATTGTCAGTATAGACCTCTTCAGCCTTGCAAGCAGATTTAAAGCAAAGCGCACAGACTGAATTCCCCTTAAAATACAATGATTTACAAATTAGCATGGTGGGTATTTTCAGGATCAGCCTAGTATGAACTTAGACCTTCTCGTTGACACCCTGAAGGCGCTACTGGCGCTGTTGCTCAGACTCTCTGAGAAATATCCCGCCAGTCATGGCAGGAGTGCCTATGACACACTATCTCCGGTCCATTGGAAGAAAAGTTAACTTGCTTCGCTTCCCCCTTCTCTCGGCCGCCGACCCCGCCGAACCCACTATCCCGGACCCCCGCGACAAACGCCCCGTTGAAATCGAACGGATCCACGAAGACGATCAGACATTACCTGCAAACGATGAGCCCATCGGCGACAAGAAACCTCGCTCCCCTCCTCCAGCGCAAAACGATCAATCCATTTTTAACTAACTGTTAGTGCATCACAGCACAAAGCAGTGCCCTCAAATCGCCTGATTTGCTGCTGGGATTCACCTATTGGAGTCTCTCATGACACAAACAACCAGCTCGCCCAACAAACCCCAAGCCCCTTCCCAAAACCCATCACCGTCTCCTGATCGAAAAGCGGCCATGCATCCTGACGACAAGAAGGATGGCAATAAAGATGGCAAAGCTCCGCAGGACCAGCCGAAAGGCAAATAAGTAGCTTTCGCAGACTCGCCCCAACGAGTCTGCAATACGGGACTGCCAAACATTCCGGCAACAGCCCCTCCCCCTGAGGACTCCAACAACAATAATAACTTTTCATCACTCTGGCTAATGTCTGGAGCTCCCCCCTTCAGGAGAACAAAGTGCCCTATCAAAGCTCACATAATCTGTGCACTCTATGCCAGCTGTTACCCTTATCCTCTTCGATCAGCCTCAAGCACGAATTTATGGCTGTTGCTGGCCCTTGCTTGCAAGGCTCTGGTGAAGCTCAAAAATCTTTATACCAATGCTCCAATTGCAAAACATTGTGGTTGTATGAGCGCGACCATTGGGGCGCTTGCCTAGGCTTTAAGCTATGGCAGGGTACGCAGCAGGATTTCCAACGCTAGTACACTGTGTAGAGTTGTAAACAAAAAGGCCTGCGATGATGTGTCATTGCAGGCCCTTTCTATAGCGGGATAGGATAGCGATTCAAGTCTCGAGGTTTATCTTCCCCGCACAGCCCCTCTTCCTGTGGGTTTGTGATCATGGGCAGCGCTGGCGCGCCTGATCCCCGCATTAGGAGCCTGAGCTGGCCAACCTACTTGCGGCGGAGTGAGCTCAGACTTGCGTGTACTTGGCTTCTTAGGCGGTTTGCCTCTCTTGTCCATTATGACCTCCATTGGTCAATGGCAGCCCCAACAAATGTTAGGACATAAGTACAGGATAGGCGATAAACCGATAAATAGCTTGTTTATCTTCATCTGGTAGCCAGTACGCAAAATAAAGCCGCGTGAGGCTGAACAAGCCACCGCGGTCCGAGCAGTCCCAGACTGTCGCGTCCGCTTAGTAATCCCAACTGCGCGAGTAGATGTTCTTCCCCTGCCAGATGTCACACACGCGTAAGCTGATAAACACAAAAGCCTAAAGTCAGCGTCGTCACTCGGTAAACAGAAGAACGCCGGTGGCGAACTACCGTCAGAAATTAACCCGAATGTGCGCGCTTGCCGGGATTCTTCTTGCTGCGGGTATGCGCACCACGCTCCTGGCTAACACGTTGGCCCCGGAATTTCGTACTAAGGCTCACGCCCTTGGGAGTGGCAGGAGGGGGAGTACGCTTACGGTCGGCTTCAGTAAAAATTTTGGTGCCCATGGGAATCTCTCTAGTTTGGTTAACTTGCGCTTATGTCGCGTTCGCTCGGTTTAATCGTGGCAGCAAGAATCATCACCAATTAACCTGCCACCTCATCTAGCATAGCAGGCATTGCTAAAACCGGTCCGAACGGCCCAATGGGTCGATGACATACACCCATGGAATGACTCACTTATAAGAGCCAGCACCCACACCTTGATAGAGAAATGCCTTATGGTCGATATACACGGCCACCAACCTGTAGTTTTAACGCCAGAAGTTGCGCGGGAGTGGGCTTCACCGGACACCAATATCGAATCAGCGCTGGAACTACTAAGCACGTCACGGCCAGAGACAGACTTCACTTGGCACCCCGCCACCAAGCAGATGAGCAATGTAAAGTGCCAGGCTCCAAACACAAATTACCCTACAGCCATATAAGCACTCTTTCCACACATTGCTTTACATCCGTAACTTTTTGCGCATTTTAAAAACCCGTCTGAGCGTAAAGTCAGAAAGAACTAAAACAATGAGAATTGATTTGTATTTCCCGAACTAGTTAGAGCTTAGCTGTTACCTGTATCAACCTTTACCAAAGGAGCAATATATGGGAAAGCTAGACCACGGCACCATGTGCATCATGTGTCAGACATTGCCACTTTCCAAGCCCCACACTTCGGGCCACCCCAACATGACAACTTTAACTCCCAAAGAGGATTCTGGACAGTTTGGCATTAAGCGTCTTTACCAATGCACAGTCTGCCACACGCACTGGCTTTATCAGCAGGACAAATGGCAAGCCTGCTTAGGGTTCAAGTTATGGTCAGGTACATTGAACACCTTTTTGACTCACGACAATCGGCAAGCTCCTCAACCTTCAATACTGTCGACGACCAGCACAAGCGAAGGTGCGGTTCGCTTTAATTAAGAGGGATGATCCTACCGCCAGAAAGCAAGGCGGACATCCTTTTAAAGACCCACGAAACCAATTCGCCCAAATTAAGTGAAAAAATGACTAACTCAACAACTATCTCTAAGCTATTGGCAGCCTCAGCACTCAGCTTTGGGTTAAGCGCCGGTGCCATGGCAGAAGACAGGCCCTCCCACCCTGACCTTTCTGCAACAGCCGGGAAAGGAGCCGCTGAGGAGAAAACCCCAGGAGAAGCAAGCGCTAAAGAGGTACACAACCGCGGGGCCGATACTCAACAAAACACACCTGACGCAGAAATCACAAAGCAGGTAAAGGCCCGCCTAGCCGCCCAGAAAGAACTGCAGGGCAACACCATTTCAGTCGAAACCAAAAATGGAGTCACTAAGCTCACTGGTGCAGTTTCAGATGACAAGCTGCTGAAGAAGGCAATTTCAGATGCTGAAAGCATCAAAGGCGTGAGCAAGGTTGACGCCACCGGCTTGACAGTGAAGGCCAACTGATCGACATTCCTCCGATCAAAAACACAGCCGCCCCCAAGTTACAGCCTCCGTTTCCACATAGCGCAACACTCTTATCGGCGTGGCGTCAATCTCAGCATGAGAGCGCCACTGGAAAGGCCGCTGGGCGGCGGCGCAGTAGCTACCGCCCTTCGCTGCCACACATCCGCTTGCGAGTACGGTCGCGCACAGCATCGTCATCCAGGCGCTCAATCGTTTCAGTTGCATCTCTTGATACCTCCACGGCAGCCATGTCTGCCTTTGTTTGTTTTTGCTCTGCCTGGGCCTTACCCTGACGCCACCCGATCTGCAGCAGCGCCAAAGCGGCAAGGTTCAGGCCCAGCAGCACCTTGCCGCCTGATTTGTTCCAGCGTAGGAATTGCTCAAAAGCACCGGCCTGGTCGCCGGCATTGAACAAACGCACCAGCGTAGAACCTTTGAAATGCAGATACGCCAATGTTGTAGGCCAGATCCACCATGGCATCGATCTGGGCCTGGGTCGCAGGACGAGTCAGGGCTTTCAGAACACCAGTCACGAACTCACGGGCTAGCCGGCGCTGCAGGCGCTGGTCGGCGTCGGCTTGGCTGATGCGCGGACCCTGAACGACGCCCGGCCCGGTATCGGCGAAGCCTTCTCTGGTTCTGGTGCGGCCTGCTCCACCTTCTGCGGACGAAAAAAAAGGGCCAGCAGGCCCCAGATCAAACTCAGCAAGGACTTCATTCTGTTTTCCCTCCAATCGCGCCTTCGCGCAGTTCAGTCATGACTTCAAGCAGGTCAGCCTTGCGCCGCTTGTCGAAAAGGTTAAAAGCCCAGCGCACCACGGCCCAGCCTGGCAACCCAAATGCGAACGCCAAACCGAGCATGGCCACCAGACCAACTGAGTTGTTTGCCCAGTGATGCAGCTCGTACTGCTAGATCACAGCGGCACCGCCCAAGATCGAAGCCACCACCGTGCTGACTACGCCCACAATCCATTCAGACTGCGTGCGCGGCCGCTCCATCTGCTCTTTAACAACTGACGACATAATGAATGGCCTGCCGACGCACAGGACATGTGAAAGCGGGCCAGCAACAAAACTAACCCCGGCGACTCAGAACCGCTATCTCGCAAGCATGACACGCATCTTGTCTCTTGCGGCAGATGCTGGGTGGATCGACCGCAAGCCCAAGCTACAGATGGCAAGAGAAGCAACCGTACGCGTTCGCTGGCTTACCCAGGCAAAGGCCGATCAATTCCTAAACGCTATCCGTTTGGATTGGGTGCGAGACTTCTGCGAGTTTGCGTTGGCAACGGACTGCCGCGCTGCCGAAATATTCTCACTAACCTGGGACAAGGTGGATCTGGGTAGGAGTCTGGCCTGGGTCACGAATGACTTACCCATGTCGGGCCGTGCACGAGCAGTCCCATTGAACGAGCATGCCGTGGAGGTGGTTCAGCGCAGAATAGGAACCCATGCAAGCCTGATGTTCTCTCGAATATGGGCAGGGTCGCAAATTGAGCAGATCGACCGCAGAGCATTTACTGCGGCAATGAAGGAGGTTGAGCTACGGGACTTACACTTTCACGACCTGCGTCACACATGGGCGAGCTGGCATGTTCAGAACGGCACCCCACTCTTTGTATTGAAAGAGCTAGGCGGCTGGGAGACTTTGGACATGGTGAAGAAGTATGCCCACCTGGACGCAGGCCATCTGGCACAGTACGCCAATCATGTCACGTTTAGGTCACAGCAAACAGCAGGCAAGAAAAAAGCCACCGCATCGGGTGGCTTTAATGTCCTGATTTAACAGGGGTATTCTGGTGGCGCATCCCTGATTCGAACAGGGGACCTGCGGATTATGATTCCGTCGCTCTAACCTGCTGAGCTAATGCGCCGAAGAAGAAATTATAGCAAGGTTTCGTCTTTTAGCAAGCACTTATCTCGATCTTTTTTCATCTTTTTGATGATTCTCTCCTATGAAAACGCTAAGCCCTTGTATTCATTGAGCTTCCCTTCTTCAACGCCTGCTTCGGCCACTCAACCAAATGATACAAAAAGTAAACATGCCAGCCATTCCCTGCTACTCCTCCCCCTTGCGCCCTATCAAGCCTGTTTGTCATCCCCTATTGCTACACTGCCTGCTTGGCGTTTGATCCGTCCTTGTTAATTGACTGACGTCCGTGATCCGGACTTTCCACAGGAACTTTGTTTATGGCCAGTACGCTTGCTATTGTTGTCTCGCTTTTGCTGCTGATGTTCTTCGCTTATCGGGGGGTGACGGTTCTGTTGCTGGCCCCCTTGATGGCCGCCCTGGCTGTGCTGCTCTCGGGGGACTCCGGGTTTTTGTTGCCCATCTATACTTCCACCTTCATGAGCGCGCTTAGCGGCTATGTGCTTCAGTTCTTGCCCATCTTCTTGTTAGGTGCCTTGTTTGGTCAGTTGATGGCAGACTCCGGAGCGGCTCAGGCGATTGCTCAGTGGATCACGCGCAAGCTGGGACATCGTCATGCTATTGCCACCATCGTGATGGTGTGCGGCGTACTGACTTATGGTGGTGTGTCCTTGTTCGTGGTGGCCTTTGCCATCTATCCGATCGCCAAGGATCTGTTTCGCGCCGCAGGCATCCCCAAGCGTCTGATTCCCGCGTCGATTGCTTTGGGCTCCTTTACCTTCACCATGACGGCTCTGCCTGGCACGCCTGCCATTCAGAACGCGATTCCTATTCCTTATTACGGCACTAACGTGTTTGCTGCACCGGGGCTGGGGATTATTGGTGGTTTGATCATGGCTTTGGGTGGCTTGTGGTGGCTGCAGTCGCGTGCGCGCAAAGCTATTGTGAATGGCGAAGGCTATGGCGACCACGGTCAGGATCATTTCGATGCCAGCGACGATCACAGTACGCATGGTCAGAAACCCATGCCTATCTTCCTGGCTATCTTGCCGCTGATTCTGGTGATTGGCGTCAATGCCTTGTTCACCTATGGGATTTTCCCCGGCACGAACTTCGAGTTCATGGCCGAGCGCTTCCCTCAGGTTGATCCCGCCAAGATTACGGGTCTGTGGGCGCTGATTATTGCCTTGATTACCGCGAACCTGGTGCTGATCATCAGCCGCTTGGGTCACTGGAAGAGTCTGCGCGAGAGCATCAATAAAGGCGTATTTGGTTTCATGCTGCCTTTGTTCAATACCGCCTCTGAAGTTGGTTACGGCGCGGTAATTGCCAGCCTGGCAGGCTTTGCGATTATTCGGGACTTTGTGTTGAACGTGGCTCCTGGCAATCCCCTGATCTCGGAAGCAGTCGCCATGACGACATTGGCCGGGATTACAGGCTCGTCTTCAGGTGGTTTGAGTATTGCCTTGCAGACGTTGGGTTCGGATTATTTGGCGATGGCTCAGCAAGCTGGCATCAGCCCTGAACTGCTGCACCGAGTGGCAGTGATGGCAGCGGGCGGTCTGGATACCCTGCCCCATTGCGGCGCGATCATTACCTTGCTGTCCATCTGCAAGCTGAACCACCGTCAGTCCTATGGCAATATCGCCATGGTGACAATGGCTGCTCCTATCTTTGCGCTGATCACCGTGATTACGTTGGGTACGATTTTTGGCAGCTTCTAGATTTTCTTCTTATCAGTGCATCGAGCCAGCCCATTGGGCTGGCTTTTTAGTCCACATGGAGACAGCCGACACACCAGGACCGTAGAGTCAGGACTTTAAAACTACACCCAAGAACCATTTAAACCTGCATAAGTAGAAACACCAGCAACAACAAGCGATCCCATAAGTAACTGATTTACAACAATAAAAATCAACATAACATAAACAATATAACCATTATCACGCTATTTTCAGATATTCTCCGCCACTATCAGAAATGCTTCATGCCTATGAAGCTAGCCAGCTAACTAAAAAATAATCAGGTCCCGCTACGCCATCTACAAAAAAGCGAAGCAAGGTCCTACCTAATAGCGAAGATTCGGAGACACACATATGAAATTTGGCCAAAAGCCCAACTTCGGGTTCTGACACGTCCCTATCATCAGCCACGCTCAACGATGCTGTACGACTACGCATCTGAAGGCGGAGTGTTGCTCTCAATATCGCGACGTATCTTTTATTATCCGGAGGTCCTGCATGAGCACAGCGCCTTTTAATCGGCGACAGTTCCTAAAATTTAGTGTCGTATCCGGCGTATCCATTTATATGGCGCCTTTTTTACCCAAAACGGCACAGGCCACACTTCTGGGAGAACAAGACTCCCGCCCTACGCCCTGGAATAGCGTAGAGCGACAAGTACCCTTCAAGATTGACGGCACGCGACAAGTCACCGGCAGCAAATTTTTTGTGCGTGATATTCGCGCCAAAGATATGCCCGGTTGGCCAGAGCATCAGGCTCACGCCTTTATCCTGCGCGCCGCTCAGGCTGATCATCGTTACATCGGCTTGGACCTGGAAGCACTAGGTGCCGACCTACAGCCCGATATATTGATCCAGGCCCAAGACCTCGCCAAGGCACAACTGGAACTGCCTGACTACTACAACGACGAGATGCTATTGGCCACCGGTAAGACGGCACGCTTTTTAGGGCACCCGGTCGCCATCTTGATCTACAAAGACTTTGATCGCTACCGCCGCGCTAAAAATGCCAGCAAGAGATCCGCCGTGCTGAAGTATGGAGACAAGACAGGCTTCAGGGAAATAGATGCCTATGGTGGAGCACGCTATATCCGTGTAGAGGGCGATACGCCAGGGGCCGACGATATATTCTCCAGCATGAAGGACGGAGTCGTGTTTCCGGAAAAAATTCAGGGAAACTCGCCTGTATGGCCGTCCAGCAAGGGAAACACCAATACAGCGAAGGCCATCGCCTTGAGCGAAGCGATGCAAGAACGTTTCGACCAAGCGCCTGATGATTGGCTCGTGTTCGATGGTGAGTACTACTCCCAATCGATCGACGGCGCCCCTTTAGAACCGGAGTGCATCAATTGCTGGTATGACAACAAAAACAAAGAGCTGCAAATGGTGGTCGGCTCCCAAACCCCGGGGGCGGATGGAGCAGAAGCTGCGGGCATAGTGGCCGCATCCCAATTTGGTTTGGAGAACATCATTGTCCACCCCTGTACGGCCACAGGTTACGGAGTCAAGGAGCACAGCGCTTTCAACCACTACGGAGTTGTTGCTGCCCTGTTTGCAGACAATATGCCCGTACGGCTAGCCAATGACCGCTTTGAGCAGTTTCAAGCTGGTCAAAAACGACACTCCAACCGCATGAACAACCGCATTGCTATCGACAAAAAGAGCGGCAAGATCATGCAGTACCAGAGCTTTAGCATAACGGACGGTGGGGGCAGGGCTACGTGCAGCTGGGCGGTCACCACAGGCGGCGCACAAAGCGCACAGGGTATTTACTATCTGCCCAAGAGCGACTCCTGGGAAATTGCACTGGCCTCGCGCGCGGTGGAGGCCGGCTCCATGCGTGGTTATGGCAAGGGACAGACCATGACTGCCATGGAACTGATGTTGGACGAAGCAGCCGCTCGCCTGAACATGGACCCCATCGAATTGCGCCTCAAGAACGTCATGCGCAGCGGTCAGAAAAATATGGAAGGAGGGATCCCGGCGGGCTCCCTGCGTGCCCGGGAGATTTTAGAAAAAGCACATCAACATCCATTGTGGACCGGGCGGGACAAGAAAAAGAAAGAGTTTGAAGCCAGCAACCCAGGCAAGCTGTATGGCGTGGGCTTTGCCTGCGTTATGAAAAACTATGGCACCGGCGCGCAAGGAGACCATTCTGGTATCGAAATTGATGAGCAAGGGCAAGTCCACCTTCGCACCTCTACGGTAGAAATTGGTACGGGCTCGGCAACGTCCCAAGCAGTGATCTGTGCCAAGTGGGTTGGCCGCGCTGCACACACGGTAAAGGCTTCACATCTTGACTGGCCCGAGCTGGATATGCAGGCTACTCACAACCCCTACACCTTAAAACAGCCTGATCAAGACAAGCATCAAGCCAATCCACGCTGGACACCGGTTCTATCCTCCGGCTCCTACGCCAGCAGCTCCTCCTACTTTGGTTCTCACGGCACCTCGGAAGCGGCTCGCTTGCTGTTTCTGTATGGACTATGGCCAGCCGCCTTGTCCATCTGGGGGGAAGGTTACGGTGGTGGTCAAATCGCCCCCTTGACCGTACGCCCTGAAGACGCCAGCTGGACCGACGATGGCCTGCTCAGCACCGGAGGTCTGGAACCCCTCACGCTGCCACAACTGGCCAAGCGCGCCCACGAGCTGGAATTGGTTACCGGTGTTGTGCTGCATGCGTTTAACCGCTACCAGTGGGCCGAGGCCGACTTTGAGGTAGCTGGCCAAAACCTGCGACTGCCGCTGGATGGGCTGGCACTGCGCCATGGAGCAGGAACCAAGACCGAACAGGCCAAGGCGCGTAATGGCTACCAGCGACTGGAGCGTCGCAATATCAGCTACCCGCCTGTGTCACGTCGTCGAGGCGGTTACCTGTATTACTCCGCCGTTGGCGTGTTAACGGAAGTGGAGATCGACAGCAAAAGTGGTGAGCAGACCTTATTGTCAGCACATACGTGGCTCGACTGCGGCAAGCCCATCGTGCCCCAACTAGTCATGAGTCAGGCCGAGGGGGGGCTAGCCATGGGATTGGGTCAGGCCTGGTTCGAGGATCTACCGCTGCACGAAGGTGGCCCCGGCGATGGCTCCTGGAATTTTCACCGCTATCGCCTACCTCGCGCCAAGGATGTGGCCGTCTGGAACACCAGTTTCGAACTACTGGACCAGATTTCCGAGACGGACTCTCCCAAGGGAATTGCCGAAGTGGTGATGATCCCCATCATTGCTGCCGCTGTCAGCGGTGTTAACCACGCTACAGGACAGTTCTTTCGTGAACTGCCTGTGACCGCAGAAAAAATCAAGGAGCGCTTGGCATGAGCAGCCCCACTAAGACCTTACACCTCAACATTAATCGGGTGGACTTGCAAACAATGGACGTCAGCCCAGATCTGCCCATGATCGACTTTCTGCATGAGCATGCAGGGCTGACCGGCACGCATTTGGGCTGCGGAATGGGGATTTGCCATGCTTGCGTTGTCATCGTGGATCACCCGGACGGGCGTAGCGAAGAAATACAAACGTGCATCACGCCAGCCAGTTACTTTGAGGGCAAAAAAATACGCACGATCGAGGCCCATGCCCAGCGGGATGCACAGGACAAGGTCACGCAACTGCACCCTGTACAACAAGCCTTTTTGGAGCACTTTGCCTTTCAGTGTGGTTACTGCACCCCCGGCTTTGTAAATGCGGGAATTGTGCTGTACGAGTCCCTGCAAAAGCAGCCGGTTTCACGTGAACAAGTTGAAGCCAAAGTATCGGAAGGTTTACAAAACCATATCTGCCGCTGTACGGGCTATGTCCGTTACCACCAAGCAATGAGGGACCTGATTCTCGCCACTCCAGGCATGGTCAGTTAGGTCGCAAAGGCTGCGGGGGATCTAGCTGGTGATCCCCTGGCAACTGCACGGCAAAACTCTGGGCTTAGCCACGCTGGTATCGTGGCGTTCGAGTACTCGACAGTACGCCTTCCGCTGCAACGCCATCTGTCTGCTTGTCACTCACATGGTTAGCTAGAGGGAAGGCTTACATCGCGCAGTACAGTGCCTCGAAGCACACGGCTCCTTTTACCCTGTGCTAGGATTTGGATCTATGGCCGCATATTCTCAAGGCCCTCTATCAGGAGCACACCATGAACTACACCTACACCCTTAATGAGTTAGGCACTGAAGCGATTCGTCAGTTTGTTCTGGATCGTGGTCAGCCTGATCTGAACCTGCAGGCTTATATCGCCGCTGCCGAAGTAGAGGCCGATAATTTCAATGCGGGCGGCAGCCAGCGCGGCCAGATCGAGATCGATTCCAACTGCAGCAAGGATGGTTTGACGCATACCCTGTTACTGGAAAAACACTGGTTTGCGACCCAGCCTGTTCCTGAGGCGCCCAGTGAAGACAGCTTCTTCTAAATAGAAGCTGGGCTTGTCTGTCAGTTCACAATCGACTGACCAACTGTCAGACAGACACAAGCTCAGTTATCGGCCCCTCGTCTCTCTATAGATATTGGCCCAGGTAAGCCCAAACCGCTGCCTGAGCCTCAAACTGTCTGAGGGGCCAATAAGATTCATATAGAAACTGGGCATATTGCCGCATGATCTGATGCCTGCGGGTGCCGGAACACCATCAGAGGAAAACCTGTCGCTTGCGTTCCAGGAGTCAACGAGCCCGCAAAGCAGGGCCCTACCCGCCCTAATCCACCTGCAAACCAATCTTGTAAGCCAAGGCCCCAAATCGGTCGATGTCGTTCCAGATCATGGCCTTGAAGCCACTGGCTTGTGCTGATTCATTGCCTTCTTGCGGCGTATAACCCAATGCCAGCAATTGCGATTGCATGGCCGGGTCCGTCAGGGCTTTTTGCACGACGCGGTTCAGCGTATTGATAATGTGTTCAGGCGTGTGAGACGGAGCCAACAGGCCGTGCCATTGGTCCAGCTCGAAATCACTATGACTGACTTCAGCCACGGTTGGCACTTTAGGCAGAACGGGGCTGCGTTGGGCAGAGGTGACGGCCAAGGCGCGCAAGTGTCCGGACTCGATCAAGGTAGCCGCGCTGGACAAGGTCACAATGCCTAAAGGCACCTGGCCCGCGACCACATCGTTCAAAGCGGGGCCGCAGCCGCGATACGGGATATGCAGCAAGGCCGTGCCTCGCAAGTCATAGAGCATCTCTCCCGCCAGATGCTGAGGAGTGCCATTTCCGCAGGACGCATAAGCCAAGGCCGGTTCGGACTGCTGCTCCAGAACTTGTTCCAGATTCTGAATATCCGAGCCGTGTCCGGTCACGATCACGGAGGGCACAAATCCTATATTCGCAATCGGCGCAAAGTCTTCTTTGGGTTTGAAGCCCAGGTTACGAAATACGCCAGGATTGATGGCAAAAGAGCTATTGGCCATCAGCAAGGTGTAGCCGTCAGCGCGGGCATAAGCTACCGCCCGCGCACCAATATTGCCGCTGGCACCAGGTCGGTTGTCGATAATAACGGGTTGGCCCAGCGCTCTTTCCAGCCGGGGGCCCAGTTTGCGGGCCAGCAAGTCGGTCCCGCCGCCAGGCGGAAAGGTGACGATCACGGTAATCGGCTTGAGGGGATATTTCACAGCCTGCTCGACTGCCACCTCCCTTGCCTGCGCCGCTGGATTACCCAAGCCTAGCGCCACCATTCCCAGCAAGGTGGCTGCTGCCGCCCGCTTCCCCACCTGAAAACCCGCCATTACAGCTAACACGTTTCTCTACTCAAGCGTCCAGACCAATATCCAGTACACGGGCACTGTGCGTAATCCAGCCCACTGCGATTCGGTCTACACCGCAACGGGCTATTTCTACGGCTGTTTCCGGAGTGATACGACCAGAGGCTTCTGTTTTGGCTCGGCCTGCCACGCGGGCCACGGCCTCGGTCAAGGTTGCGGTGTCCATATTGTCCAAAAGAATACTATCCACACCCAGTTCCAGCACTTCATCCAGCTGCTCCAGGGTGTCGACCTCCACCTCAATGCAAACCAGATGGCCAATATAGGCACGGGCTGCTTCCACGGCGGCTTTGACGCCCCCGGCAACGGCAATGTGATTGTCTTTAATCAGTACCGCGTCATCCAGGCCAAAGCGATGGTTACTGCCGCCCCCGACTCGAACCGCGTATTTCTGCACAGCGCGCAGGCCGGGCATGGTTTTGCGGGTGCAGGTGACTTTAGTGCCGTAAGGCGCAATCGCACGGGCGATGGAGGCGGTTGCCGATGCCACGCCACTTAAATGCCCCAGGAAGTTCAAGGCGCAGCGCTCTGCCGTCAGCATGGAACGGGCCGAACCGCTGATGACCGCAATCTGCACCCCCGGAGTCAGGACATCGCCATCTTGCAGTTGGGCCTCAAAGCGCAACGTAGGGTCCAGCAAGGTAAAGGCCAGACGAGCCAGATCCAGGCCAGCCAACACACCATCCTCGCGGGCCACCAGGCGCATTTGCGTGCGCGTTGCTGCGGGAACGATGGAGTCCGTCGTCAGATCACCAGCGCGACCCAAGTCTTCTTGCAAGGTGGCGCGCACCAAGGGTTCCAGGATGACGTCGGGCAAGGAAGGAATACGGTGAGCTCGTGTCTCTGCAGCTTGCGCTATCGGCTCGGGGGCGTTAATTATGCTCATTATGAGTATTTAAATCGCTAAAAATAAGGCCTAATGGCACGGTGCATTTATGCTATTCCTGAGCATAAGCACTGTCAAGCCATAGGCCCGCTTTTTAACGCGCTTGTTTCGCCAGCGGCAATTTACTGCCCGAGATCGCCCGTTCAAACAAAACGTCTCCACGAAAGCGAAACAATTTGGCGGGTCGGCCTGAACCACCCACACTCATGGCGCCGGTTTCTTCCACCAGGGCTTGCTGTTCAATCAAACGGCGAAAGTTCTGCTTATGCAGTCCCCGCCCTGCCAGGGCTTCAACGGCCTGCTGCAATTGCAGCAAGGTGAATTCTGGCGGCATCAGTTCAAACACCACAGGACGGTATTTGATTTTGGCGCGTAGACGCGCCAGACCTGTGGCCAGAATACGGCGATGATCGTGACGCATGCCCAGGCCCAGCTCGTAATGCTTGCCCAGCTCTTGCTGTTCACGCTGGCGACGGCGACAGGACTCGGGCAACAAGCCCGCTTCATACAGCAGTTCGTAACGCTGCAAAACAAAGTCCTCGTTCCAGATCGCCCCTTCCAGGCCAAAGCTGTAATTGACGCGCTGGCGGCGCAAGGCCCGCAAGGATTCGTCCTGCTCGCACCAGTCCAGCAAGGCAGGCACGATGGTTTTCTGAATAATGTCCGGTGCACCATCGCGTCGATCTTCCCACGGGAAGTAACGGTAGCAGTCCTGCCAGATCACCTGGGCTACATCCGGCTGGCCCACTTCACGCGTCAGCCCGACATAGCTGACCGACACAATACGCGTGCCCTGCGCGTCAAAACGGTCCCTGTCTGCAAAGGTATACAGCTGCTCCACATACCCCACCGGGTGATGGGTTTGGGTTTCCACCCAATCGCGCAGCCCCGTTTGCAAAGAACGGTGCGTGTGCTGAAACGGCCCGGCGGGCAAGGCTTGGCCGGCGTCCGTGGTCAAGACACGGGGCTCGCCGTCGCTGACAGCTACTAAAACAGCCACCAGTTCAGCACTGACTACAGGTTCCTGCGTATCGATCACATATTCTCCTTCTGAATCGCGCCAGCGCGCATCTGGCGGATTATAAGCGAGGCCCGCCCTGCTCCGGCGGGCGGCAGGGGCGCTATCCGAAAATACAGTGGGTACCTTATTTTCAGATGATCAAATTATGACCCATGAACATCTAAGCCTAAAGAAATTCGCCTGGCTGCCGTTAAGCGTTTGAACTGTATGTGTTTGCCATAAATGACAAGCAAGCGCTCAGTCAGAGGCCGGATCAGACAACAGTTTCACGCTTTGTTCTGCTCCGCCATTCGCAAAAATAGAAGGTTTCTGACAATTCAGGTCGATCACGGACAGACAGAAGCCTATGCCCCGTTTTTGCATGGCCCATGCGGGCTTGACGGCCCCCCGCGTCCCCTTTGTTGTTCTCCTCCAGGATGATGAATGCGTAAGAATTTCCCCATTACCCAGGACGAGGTTCGCGTCCGGGCCGATCAGTACCTTATTTCAAAAACTGACCTGAAAGGTCGGATCACCTACGCGAACGCAGCCTTTATTGCGATCAGTGGCTTCACCCGTGAGGAGCTGGTTGGCAAGGCCCATAACCTGGTCCGTCACCCCGACATGCCGCCCGAGGCCTTCCAGGACTTCTGGGACACCTTGCAAAATAAACGCCCCTGGATGGGCGTGGTAAAGAATCGCCGTAAAGACGGTGGTTTTTACTGGGTGTACGCCATGGCGGTGCCTATTTACGAAAATGGCACCGTCGCTGGCTATGCTTCGGTACGCGTAAAGCCCAGCCAGGAACAGATCGACGAGGCCGAAAGCCTGTACGCCGCCATTAATGAAGGCCGCGCCAAAGGTGTGCGCCTGCATGAAGGCCGTGCTGTGCCTACCGGCTGGCGCAAGGCCTTGAGTCAGTTGCGCCGCCCTTTCAGCAATTCCTTGCGTGCCAGCCTGTTCCGTATGGGCGCCCTGGCTTTGGCCACGACCGGCACCGCCCTGTACTTCGCCCTGACAGGTGGCGTACCTCAAGGCTCGGGTTTGTGGCTGACTGGTGGTTTGTGCCTGGCCAGTGCCGTGATGATGGGTTACGGCTGGCTGATCGCCCAGCGTGTGATCCGCCCTCTGGACCAGGCCTCCCTGATCGCCCAGCAAATTGCCACCGGCAACTTGCAGCTGGATATTGACATCAACTCCAGCGAAAGCAATTCGGAAATTGGTCAGCTCTACTTCTGTCTGGATTTGATGCGCAAGAGTCTGGTGGGAATTGCCAGTGATGCTCGCACCGGGATTGATGCCTCTATCCATGCGGCCCGCATTCTGGAAGTCAACAATACCAATCTGGCATCGCGCACCGAAGATCAGGCCGCGTCCTTGCAGGAAACCGCCGCCAGTATGGAAGAGCTGACGGTAACCGTGCGTCAGAACGCCGATAACGCCAATCAGGCCAGCCAGTTGGCCGATGCAAGTATGCAGATTGCTCAGCGTGGCGGCGAAGTGGTCAATGAAGTGGTGCAGACCATGCAAGGCATTCACGACAGCTCGCGCCGCATTGGCGATATCGTCACCGTCATTGAAGGCATTGCCTTCCAGACCAATATTCTGGCGCTGAACGCGGCGGTGGAATCGGCCCGTGCCGGTGAGGCTGGCCGTGGCTTTGCGGTGGTGGCCGGTGAAGTGCGCAGTCTGGCCCAGAAGAGTTCCCAAGCTGCTGGCGAGATCAAGAACCTGATTGATGCCTCGGTAAGTCGTATGGCCGTGGGTGCCGAACAAGCTGCCCGCGCGGGCGCCACCATGGGCGAGGTCGTGGACTCGGTAAAACGTGTCACGGATATTATTGGCGAGATCTCCACCGCGTCGATCGAGCAGGCCAGCGGTCTGGATCAGATCAACGAAGCGATGGCCAAGATGGATGGGGTTACCCAGCAAAATGCTGCCCTGGTACAGGATCTGGGCAACACCATGAGCGACCTGGCCTCCGAAGCCTCCGAGCTGGCCGATGCCATCAAGGCCTTGAATACCGGCTCTGTCGATTCCAACCAAAGTGCTCCTGCTTTGGCTCAGTTGAGCAAGGCTCCCACCATGCAGGTACTGTCCTACCAGAACACGCAGCCCTTTCAGGCTCAAAGTGCCAAAACAGCGAATGCCCGCCTGGAAGCGATTCGCCGCTAAACCATAAAATCAGGATCGGCAGCGGCTCTGCTGATCCTGATAAAACTGACAGCTAGACAAAACAATAATTCCGGGATCGGTTTTGATACCCGGAATACTTGAAAATAATAATTAATAATAAAATCAAGGAAGTAGACTACGGGAACCTTACTCTGAAACCCTGGATTTTGTTTGTCATTACATTGACACATTTAGACTCTAATACAAATACTAAGTAACAAAATTGAGTCAATATGCAACATAATGATCTGTCCTTTTCCGCCTACGTCTTTAACAGGGCCAGATCATGCGTGAAAACCAAGCCATTACGTCTCATGAAACACAGGTACCCGAGAAAACCTATTTAATCTCCAAAACAGACCTGAAGGGGCGCATCATCTACGCCAATCCGGTCTTTATCGAGGTTAGCGGCTACAGCCATGATGAGCTGATCGGGGCGCCCCACAATATCGTGCGTCACCCCCACATGCCGGCCGTGATTTTTCAGGATTTATGGCAGACCCTCAAGCAACAACGATCCTGGTCGGGGCTGATCAAGAACCGCCGCAAAGACGGCGGCTTTTACTGGGTGAAGGCCCGCGTCATTCCTTTAATAGAGAATGGCCGCGTCAATGGCTATGCCTCGGTACAGGTACGCGCCCAGCCCAAAGAGATCAAGGAAGCAGAATATTTGTACCACTCCATCCAGCAGCAAGGGTTGCGCGGCTTTCGTCTGCATGAAGGCCAGTTACAAGCCAGAGGTTGGCGCTCTGCCCTGAATACCCTGCTCCAACCCTTGAACCGCAGCCTGCGCGCCAGCTTGCTACGCTTCGGGATTCTGACGGGCAGCCTGGTAACCTTGAGCGTCGGTTTGTTATTGGGCAGTGGTGCATCCGGCACCTATCTGACCGCCGGGCTGGCCTCGCTGGGGGTGTTCAGTCTGGCCACCTTGGCCTACGGCTGGATCGTGACCCAGCGCATGATGCAGCCCCTGCACAGTGCCACCCATATTGCTCAACAAATTGCGACGGGCAATCTGCTGATCGACCTGAACCCGCAACACACCCGTAGCCAGGAAATTGCACAGCTGTATTTCTATATGGACATGATGCGCAAGAGCCTGCTGAACCTTGCCCGCGATGTGCATCAGGGCATACAGGCCTCGCTGGATGTGTCCACACAAATTGAGGACGGCAACCGCCAGTTATCCCACCGTACCGCCACCCAATCCGGCTCCTTGCAGCGCACGGCTGCCAATATGGAGCAGCTGACCATGAATGTGCAGCAGACAGCGGACAATGCCAGGCTGGCCAATCAACTGGCCGACCAGAGCCTGTCTACCGCAAGGCGTGGGGGCGAAGTGGTGCAGGACATGGTCAGCACCATGCAGGACATCCACAATAGCTCCGAGCGCATTGGCGATATTGTGTCGATTATTGAAGGGCTGGCGTTTCAGACAAATATTCTGGCACTGAACGCCGCCGTGGAATCCGCCCGTGCGGGCGAGGCTGGCAAAGGGTTTGCGGTCGTGGCCGGTGAAGTACGCAGTCTGGCGCAGAAAAGTGCGCAGGCCGCCGGGGAAATCAAGAACCTGGTGGAAGACTCCTTGAAGCGCATGGCAACCGGCGCCCATCATGCCAAACGGGCCGGTTCTACCATGGATGAAATCATGCAGTCCGTCTCGGATGTGACGCATCTGATCAGCGAAATCTCCACGGCCTCCAATGAGCAAGCCAGCGGTTTGGCGCAGATTAACGACGCTGTCTCCACCATGGACAGCGATACCAATGACAACGCCGATCTGGCTCGAAATTTGGGAGTGACAGTGCATGAGCTCAGCCGTCAGGCACAAGAGCTGAAACTGTCCATCCAGCTTCTGAATACGGGGTCGACTGGCCGTTCTACCTACGCCCCCGACCCGAATGCCACCCAGGAGCCAGTTCCCTTGCTGAAAGTTGCCTGATAAGAAAGCCGTGGGGGCAAAGCGCTGAGCGTCTCGCTGCCCCGCCCCCCTACTCCTGCCTCGATAAGGCAGCGGATTCAGCTAACCCTGATCAGAAATGCTCTGCCCTGTTTTCCAAGCACGGCCAAGGCGCTCACAGGACACTGATCTGGCAGGCTCTTTTTAAACCAAACCCAGTAACAGAATCGCGTGCAGGCCTACGCCAACCAAACCGCCAACCACCGTGCCATTAAAGCGTATGTATTGCAGATCCGTGCCTACGGTCAGTTCCAGCTCGCGCACCAGTTGCCTGTCATCCCATTGACGCACGGTGCGCGAGATATGGTCTTTGGCCCCTTCACGTAGTTGCTCGGCCAGGCCCGCTGCTGCGGACAGCATGTGTTCATTCAAGGTTTCACGCAGCGTCGCATCCGTATTCAAGCGTGTCCCCAAATCCTGCGCCACCTGACGCAGATGGGCCGCCACAGAAGAATCCTCTCTGGCCAGATCATTGCGTACAACACGCATCACATCCGTCCAGACGCCATCAATGTACTCACCCACATCTTTATGGTGCAAAAAGCGCTGCTTGATCGCCTCTACCTGCTCCATCAAGTCCGGGTCCTGACCCAGGCGCTGAATATAGTCGTGTACCCATTGCTCGTAATCCTTGCGCAAGGGGTGCTCGGGCTCGCTCAAAATGGTTTGCACTTCATCCACCAGAGCCCGCGCCAGACGGTCGGCCATCTTGCCCGACAACTCGTCTACCGAGGTCACTACCCCGACCATGGCCAGCAGCTTGGGCCACTCCCGCTGAGCGTAGCGCACCAATACATCAGCCACACGCTGTTTGACTGCCTCGTTGGACAAATAGCCACCCAATTGCTGCAAGACTTCGTCCAGCAGGCGCTGGTGTCGGGCATTGCGCGTCAGCAGCCCCAGAATCTGGGAACTGGAACCGGCCATGTCCACCCGCATCAAGTAGCCACGTACGCCATCGGTCAGCGCTTGTTTAACGCTGCGCTCGTCCAGCAAGCGCAGAGCCTCGCCCATGGCGGTTTGCAAGGCACGGCTGACACGTTCGCTTTGTTCAGGTTGCGACAGCCACTGCCCCAAACGCGCTGCCGGGTCCAGGCTGCGCAGCTTTTCCAGCAACATGGCAGAGTCCAGAAAGTGGTCGCGTACAAAGACGCCCAGGCTTTCACCCAGGCTGTTTTTCTTGTTGGGAATAATCGCAGTATGTGGAAACGGCAGGCCCAGCGGGTGGCGGAACAAGGCCACGACGGCAAACCAGTCTGCCAACGCACCGACGGTGCCGGCCTCGCTAAAGGCACGCAACCAGGGCCAAAATCCGGCAATGGGCGCCGCCTCGCCCTGCCGCATCATGGCGTGGCTTAGCAGGAACAGGCAGATAGTCAGCGCCAGCAAAGCCAATGCGCTGCGCTTCATGCGACGCAGGCGGCGTTCGGGCGAGTCAGGGCGAGAGGACGATGTAGACATTTCCACAGTCTATGCGTAGTTCAGCGCAAAAGCGGTATTGAATAGTGCGGAGCCAAGTCTCGGGGAAAACAATTCCAGGCCTCAGACCTCCCGTTCTGCCACAGAAATCTCATCACGAGCTGGGCATCACTGACGGTCAACACGGACAGAGTCAGACCTCAGCCCTCTTGGCAAGTTCACACATAGTCACCAGGCCCTTATTGTGGCCCTGTCTTTTTCTGCCTGTCCAGAAACGAATCAGCCTGGGCGAGCCCAGGCTGATCAAGACCCAAAGTCAAACAGTCTTTACTTGCAGGCTTGCTCGGCGCGCTTCACAAAGTCCGTTGTGGCATCACGCAGGGCTTTGGCAATCTGACCAGACTGCTTGGGAGCCAGTGTGACCCCGCCGGTCGCTGTTGCCGCGCAGGCCGACAAGCCCTGGCCGGTGATATCCACCACATTGATACGCAAACGTGGCTTGGCACGCGCAATGCTGCGCGACACGGCACAAATATCCTGATCGCAACCGTCATTGCCATCCACAAACAAGACGATCAAGGCATCCCGATTCACCCCATCGACCCGGCTGGCCGCCAGATTCAGGGACTGCACCAGGTTGGTACTGTCCTTGGCCTCGATATTCTGGATCAAGCTCTTCAAGCGTCCACGCTGTGCGGTCGTAAAGCGGCCCTGGTAATTGGGTGCTGCACACTGCTGCGCAAAGGTCACCAAGTGCAGATCCTGCCCGGCCGGCAAACTGTCCACCATGCTGGAGAAAGCACTGCGTGCCGCATCGATACGCGAGGTGCCCTGAAACAAGGTTCGAGCACGTTGGGTAGCGTAATCACTCCAGGAGCCCATATCGTCCAGATCCTGGCTGAAGAACCACTCCTCGTCCTGAATCTTGGCATTGACGCTTAGCAACATGGACATGGAGGAATCAAAAATGATGTAGACCTCGGGCTTGAGTACCTCCCCCTTTTCGTCCTGAGCACACACAAAGTTAGGATCAGACGACACCTTGGGACCCGGTTTGGGTTCAGGCTTAGGTTTGGGTGGTGGCTCGGGCTTGGGCGGTGGCTCCGGTGCAGGAGGCGGCGCAGGAGGCTCTTCCACCACGGGCTCGGGCACAGGCTCTATTTTGACTGGTTCGGGCTCCGGTTCGGGAACAGGCGTCACCGGCTCTTCTGGCGGTGGTGCAGGAGGTACAACAGGCTCTTCCACTACGGGATCAGGCTTGACCACAGCGGGTGGCTCTACCGGAACCACATCCTTATCCCACCAACCTGGGGGCCACTTGAACCACCAGGACAAGAACAGCGCCAGCAACAAAGCCAGCAAAGCAGCCAGCAAGAACCACAGCCACGGACGACCTTTGGAGGCAGCCACCGTAGTGGCCGCAGCCCCTGCCCCCACGGCTGCTGCCGCAGGCACCACAGGTGGCACAGGCAATGGCGGCGCCACCCGCTTCTGATAGGACTCGAACAAGGGCTCGGGCGACAGCGCCGGGTTCTCGCTCATGAGTAGCAAAGGCTTGCCGCCTACGCTGTAAACCGCGCCTTTGGCCGACACGTCTTTCAGCAAAGCTTGCAGCGCTTGCGCGTCCTGCGTCGCCCCCTGCTCTTGCAGCTGGCGGCTCAGGACCTCGATCCGGTCCAGCGATTGCTGGTAACGCGCATCCAGAGCCTGTTGCTGTGCCGCCGACAAGCTACTTTTGGGCACGGCCTGGCCCTGCATGCCCGTCCACCAGGCGGTGGTGTCGGAACCATCAGCCTGATAGGTGGAAAACAGATGCGTTAAGGGTTCGTCCTGACGTTTCAGTACATTGAGCGCATGCTGATGCTGCTGATACGCCGAGGATGGTCCAACCGAATCAAGAATGACGCGCTGCATAGGCTTTTACTCGTCGTATCCCAAACTGGACTGCAGGCGGCTGACGTCTTTTTGCAGCTTCTGCAATTGCTGCTGCTTTTGGGCGATCGCGGCCGGACTATTGTCTTCGGTAGAGCGGTTCACGTCTTTCAGGCCTTTATCCAGGTCCTTGAGCTGGTTTTGCAAACCGGCTTCCTTGCCTTTGCTGGCCTGCAAACTGCGAACCAGTTGCCCCATGGAGCGGTTCAGGGCCGTTTGGGCCTGACGCTGCTGGGCCAGACTGGCCTTGCTCAGGCTTTGCTGGGTCTGAATATCCTTGTAAACCTGATGAAACAGCGCATTGGCTTCCTGCGCGCTCAGCAAGCTTTGTTCGCGCGCATCAATATGCTGGCGATACGCACCCGAGGTGTCGCAACTGATTTTGGTAAAAAAGCCGGCGTCCTGATCAGAAGGATCGCATTCGCTCATGGTGGTGGCACAACCGGCCAGCAACAGGCTGGCTGCCAAAGGGGTCCAACGCAGAAATACTCGCATAATCCTTAACCCAAAGTAACGGCGGAACGCATGGAATACAGGTCGTCTACTTCTTTCTGCAGCACGGCCACTTTCACATTCATCTGATCAATTTGACGATCCAGACGCTGGACTTCGGACTTCTTGCCCCCGTCCTTGCGTTCAGCATCGGCCACGTCGCGGTACAGGCTGACCTTTTCGTTCATGTTTTTCAGATCACGGTTGAGCACTTCGATATTTTTATCGATACGGGCCAATTGCTTCTCGGCCTGTTTTTTCTCCATCGTTTTTTCTTTCATGTGCTTTTCGATTTCAGCAATCTGCCGCTTGTCGTCAGCAATCACTTGTTGAGCCGTATTGGTACGCTCAATGATATTGGCCGTATCGGCTTCTACGTCGCGCTGCATGGCGGCCAGACGATCCGAGGTATTGGCGTATTCCGTGCGACGCTGGTCCAGATAGTAGTTGGTCCCCATAGCGACACCACAAGCGGCCACACCCGCAATAATCGCGCAAGCCGCTTTATTGCTGGAGTTGGACAACATGCAAGCCAGCACACCCACTGCCGCAGCACCAGCACACGCCTGAAAGCCCGAGCGGCTAAAGAATTTCGCATCCTGACCACTGGTCAGACGATCATCGGCCTGGGTACCGCCCAGCAAACTACTGCCAGTACTGGCACAACCCGAGAGCAAGGCCACGCCCAGCATCAGGCTGCCCAGCAAAGTTCTAGGGGTAAAACGGCGCACGTGTTGCATAACTTCCTCTTCCAATTGAAGTACGTCTATTTTTATTGACTCGTGATTCACGAGTTGGGCACGGATTTACAACTGTTTTTCCAGGCATTGATATCAATGGCATCTGTTTTCAGATAGTCCTTCTGATTTTTCCAATGCACTTCCAGGTAGGGTTTCAAGGCACTGAGGCTCTTGTTTTGTTCCATCATCTGGCGCTCTACCGGCACCTGTTTTTCCAGCAAATTCAGGCCATACAAGGACGAGGCGTCAATCAAATTGCTCGCATAATAGCGGGCCAATTTGGCAACACGATCTTCCTGTTCGTCCAACTTCACCTTACGGCTGGCACATTGCTTGTCGTCCGTATCGGCTTCACACAAGGCATCGTAATTTCGGTGCAGCAATTCCACGAACAGCACGTCGTCCTTCAGCTTGGTGCACAGGAACGAGCCCAGCTCCAGATTGGCGCGAATGGCTTGGTCACGCATCTCTTCCTGACGCAGATTGGCCGCCCGCAAATCCCCTTCCAATTGCTTCAACTGGGCTTTGAGCTTGTCGTCTTCCAGCGTACTGGCCAAGGAGCCCAGGCGCTGCACCGCGGACTCTTCGGCTGGCTCATTCGGGTTCACCGAGCCTTGCTCGGTGCCCAAGGCTTGCCAGCTCTTTTCAATCGCCTGCACACGCTCGCGCGAAGTCAGGGCAATCGACACCAGGGCCAGACGCATGCCGGTTGTTTTGGCTTTTGTTGGTCCTTTAGGTCCGTAGTACGCCAGCTCTTTACGAGCCGAAGAACGCAGTGCTTCGGGCTTGGACAGGAAATTGCCGCCACGCACCACAAAGCCACCGGCCTGTCCGTGCTGACGATCCAGCTTGTTCAGGCGGAAAGACTCCAGAATGATCTCGTCTACATTGCCCAGCATGTCATGCAGGCCCAGCGGGTTGGGCTTGAGCCGTCCCATCAACTGAACCGCCCCATTGGAGGACTGGGCACCGGCATACCATTCGTAGTCATTCATGCCTTCGGGCATGGGGTAACGCACATCACGGAACTCGGCCGAGGACAGGGCTGAGCCGCCGCGGGCGGCATATTCCCATTCAATTTCGGTAGGCAGACGCACAAAACCAGCCAAGCCATCTTCTTTGGGCAGCTTGTCGGCGGCGTTCTCGCGCAACCACTGGTTGTACAGATCGGAGAAATGCACCGCATCCATCCAGCTGATGTCGGTCTGCGGCACCACCAAGTTGTTCTTGGGCGTAGGGCAAGTGGCCTCGGTCAAGGCCTGGTACTGCAACTTGTTCAGTTCGTACTTGGCCATCAAGTAGTAGCGCGACGAACCCGCCTTGCTATCGGTAAAGCTGCCTGCAATGAACTCGGGGCGCTTGTGTTCGATATAGCCCCATTCCTCGGCTTCCTGTCCTACCACCACTCGCATATCGTCTAAAGGTCCAGCCACGGGCACGGCCACGCGACGAAATACCATGGCGCCTTCGCAAGGCATGGGCAGAACCACATCCCCTTCGGCTGGCTTGGGGTTGTAGTACTTCTCGTCCCAGGGCGCTGCCTGCGCCACAGCGCTGAAACCCAGCAGCAAGCTGGCTGCACTGAACAAAGGTTTAAATTTCACGCAAACTCTCCGCAGGTTGAACACGAACGGCCCGCCAGGCTCCGATCGCCGCCACCACACACGCCAACCCTGCCACCATCAATAAGGCGTACAGGGCATGGGCTACGGTAATGCGACATACGAAGTCCGTCTGCAGGCCATCTCCCACCAGTAGTTGATTGAATAAGGTGCTGCCCAGGCCATACAGGCCCAGTCCCAAGGCATAGGCGATCAGGCTTAGCAAAATGGCCTGAATCAGCACGTAGCGGATGACGCCACCGCTATCAATACCCAGCAAACGCAGGACCGCCAAATCTTTACGTTTACGATCCACGTTCGCCAAAAAGGCCCCACCCAAGGAGGCGGCGCAGCCCACAATGGCTGTCAGAGCGATCACACCAAAAATCAGGCTAAGTACCCGGTTGATAGCACGCACGTTTTCAATATCGGCGTAACGGCTGGCGACCGGAATGCCTTGCTGCTCCAGTCCGTGTGCCACCTCGCCAACCTGATCAATCGTGCTGGCATAGACACGGGCGCGGGCGTAGAGCACGGGCATATCGGCAGCCAAAGGCTTGCCGGTCAGCAGGGAAAAGTCGGGGATTTGAAAACCATCGCGGGCGTATTCCAAGGCCAGCAAAGTTTCCGGGGCGACGAATACGGCAGGACGCGAATAGCGGTGCTCCGCCAGCACATCTACCACTGTCATGGCCTTGTTGCCCTGTTCAAGCTGCCCGTCCAGGCGGCGGTTCAGGCGCAGATGCACAGACTCACCCGCCGTCCAGTTCAAACGACGGGCGGCTTCCTGAGTCAGGATGATTTCATTGGGAGACAAGTTACGGGCCTGAGTTTGCAACAAGGGATCGCCCTGTGCGCTGGCCAGTACTTCTACATTTTCCAGAAAGCGGCGTCGGTCCAGGCGCAGATCTGCCTGGGTATTCAAGGAGCGCGTCATGCCAATGGCATAGCCCACGCCGGGCATTTCACGCAGCGTGTTCAGCCAGGCTTGGTCAAAGCTGCCGCTACTCAACATCTTCACTTCCAGATTGCGCGGATCTTGCAGCAACTCCTGCTGCAACTGGGTGACCACACCGTGCTTCAGGCCAAAAAGCAGCAGCAAAGGGGCCACTACGGCCACCATGGCTGCAACCATGCAAAACGAGATGCGCCAGTCAAAACGCAAGTCGGCCCAGGCCAGACGAAAGACGTTTACAAACATGGGGCGGCAACCTCGGGAACAAAAATGCTCAAACCCGGTTCCAGCCTGGCTTGCAAGCGCGGAATAGCGAACTGGCTCAAACTGTCCCAATCGTGAGAGACCAGCAAGACCGCCAAATCCAGCTCCTTGGCCAGACTGAAAAACAGCTGGAAAACATGGTGAGCCGTTTCAGGGTCCAGAGCGGCAGTAGGTTCATCGGCCAGCACCAGACCGGGAGCATGTGCAATGGCGCGAGAAAAGGCCACCCGCTGTCGTTCCCCAATCGACAAGGCTGAAGGGTACAGATTCAGTAGCCGCTCAAGTTTCAGGGTAGCAATGGCCGCGTCCAGATGGTCCGCCTTGATCGGCAAGCCCAGCAAGCGGCGCGGCAAAACCATGTTTTCCCAAACCGAAAGATACGGCAGCAAGCCGCCGTTCTGCAGCACAAAGCCCAGGTTCGTGGCCCGCCATTGGGCCAATTCAGACTCGCGCCCGCTGGCATACAAGGCCTTGATATCCCTGGCCTCTTGACCCAAGGTGAAAACCTGGGCCTGAGCGGGCCGCAGGAGCAGCCCCAGGGTTTCCAGCAAGGTGCTTTTGCCGCAACCGCTGACGCCGGTTACGGCCACAATCTGCCCTGCGTCCAGAGCAAGCTCGGGCAGTTGCACACGAAAAGCGTGGGAGCCTTGCCCCCGGGAGACCTCTAGCTGCTGAATGCGGAGCATGTCAGGGCATCATCTCCAAAGGCACGGGATAAACGTCATCACGTGCATCCGCGCCTTCAGCCAAGGACACCCAGCGATCCGCATCGGCGTTATAGCGCTCGTAGTGGCGCAGCTTGGTGCTCAGATCGCGAATGAATTTCTCCTGGCTCAAGGCATCCCAGCTGGTCCAGGTATCTTCATCCAAAGTCAGCACCGCGCTTTGGTAAGGCAGATCTTCCAGGTACTCGCTCATCAGGCCCAGTTCGGCCAGCTTGGTGCCCTTTTCCTGTTTCAGGGTGCTGGGGTCCGCCCCCATCGCCGCTGCTACGGAACGCAAGCGGTTGAACATATCAGTGGGCGAGATCATGCCTTCATTAGCCGCATCCAGAATCTGTTTGACCACATCGCTCAAGTCACTTAGTTGGGCTTTGGTCAACAAGACACGGACGTCGGTTGTCGGGATGTTCTGGCGCACCAAGTCCCGGTCGCTGATCCAGGCATGGAACACTTCAGGCGCGGTGGTGCCCGTGGTTTTGCCCAAATACGCCAGGCGCATGGCATGGCCGATCAGCTCGGCGTCGGTCAGCATCTGGTCGGTGGTGGTGTCGCCGGTCTCCTGGGCACGCGCCGCACTGCCAATCGCATCCCCTCCCTGGTAAGCCACTTTGACCTGCTCGGTCAGCGCGGTCGCCAGATTATCGACCATCTTGCCGAACTGGTTCACGTCACCGGCATTAACCGGGTAGTACAGCGAGGTCTGTGTGCCACCGTAAGTGGACAGTTCGCGGTACTGATCTTCGGCCTTGGCATGGTTGTTCTTGCCCGATGGTGTCTTCAAATGCAGGGTGTAAATTGCCACTCCGGGCTTGGCCGCTTCAATACGCAGTTGTGGCGCGTCCAGTCCAGTCGAGGAGTACTTGTTATTGCCTTCCAGCGCCCCGGCATCGGTAATCAGCACCACATAACGTGCGCCAAAATTGTTCCAGTTCACCTTGTCCAGCGCTTCCAGCACGCCCGCGTAGGCATCTTCGTCATAGGCAACGGTGGATACCTTGGCCTGCTTCAAGTCCGACACTTTGGACAAGAAGTCCTCGCTACTGGTTACGGTATTGGGGTCCGCATACACATGCGTCAAATACTCGATCCCTGGCGCGGCTTCCATATTGGAGCGAAACGCGATCAGACCAAACTTGACCTGATCGGACAAGCCCTGCTCTTCCACCTTGCTATAGACCTTGCGCACGGCCTCGCGGGTGCGATCAATGTAGGGGTCCATGGAAATGGTGGAGTCAATTACAAAGACCACGGCCGCACTAAAGCCCTTGATCTGGGACGTGCGTTGGGCGGCGTCCTGATCCTGGGTTTGCTCAGATTCTTGTTTAGCGGCTTCCGGCTCTTTCTGATCTGCGGTGTGCTTGGTGACGGACGCCACATTCAGCAAACGAGTACGGAAGCCGTTTTCAGTCATGACCTCTTCGCCACTCAAAACGGGCAAGAGGTAGAACTGTTCCTGCACATCCACAAAGTACTCGGGCTCTTGCGCCAATACGCCCTCTGTTTGCGAGTCCTTACGCAAAGCCTGGCGCATAGGGGCTACCAAAGTGGCCGGGTCTGGCGTGTCCAGTACTTTTTCCAGCAAGGCGCGATCCTTGAAAAACAGCATGCGATCGCGGTTGGCCGGATTGGTGAAGGCCAGGGTCAACTGCATTTTCCAGTCCACCGTGCAGGCCTTGTCCAGCCAACCTACGGTCTTTCCCTGGCTATCCGGGCCAACTTGCACGCGCTCTGCCCCGCCCTGCTCGGTACGCTGATAAATGTAGAAGCGGCTGAACGCAGGAACCGGCTTGCCCTGCTGATCCGTTTCCGAAGAGAACAGGCGGCAGGACGGTGTGGTCAGAACACGTTGATACAGCGTCTTCTTGCCCTCTTGCAGCAAGGGAGCCGCGGCCTGTGCCTGGCTTGCGCCCAACAGGAGAGCACCAAGCAAACTGAATCGAACAAGGGGACGCATCATCATTGACTCAACTCCTGGAAGCGGGCCTTGGCTTGCGCGTTATCAGGCTCGGACAGCAAGACGGTTTCATACCAGTATGCAGCGGTAGCAGGATTGGGCTTGCTAAAGCAGGTGTTGGCCTGGTGATCTTTGGGGTCGTATTCGCGGGCGTAAGCCATGGCAATTTTCACATCACCGGACTGTGCCTTGTTCACGTACAAACGCTGGGCCACGTCACACTGTTCCGCCTTTTTGGCTTCTTCGATCACGGCCAGCCATTGCTCGGAGGTTTTGCTCTCCTTGACGCACTCTTGCACAAATTGCAGGCCGGGACGGTCTGCCAACTTGTCCATGGTGCAATTGTCTGTTTCCACCACTGCAGGCCTGGACTCTGGAGCATCGGGCACGGCCGGGCTGTCGCCCTTGGCGGATTGGCTGTAGAACCAGTAGCCTGCAGCGCCTGCTAGAATCAACAAAAGAACAAGCAAGACGATCCATTTGGCCATGCCACCTTTTTTGGCGGGAGGCGCGACAGGAGCAACCGTCTCCTTTTTGGGAGCAGGTGCTTCTACCTTGACCGGCTCGGGCTCGGGCACAGGCTCCACCACCTCAACCACGGGCGGTGTTTCAACAACTGGTTCCGGAGCGGGAGGCTCGGGCGCAGCAGCTGCCGGCATGGTCAATTCCATGGCCTGGGCATTGCCACCGGCCGTGGACGGCAAGATCGCCTTGTCCAGCTTCAGTGGGCTGCGACCCAGCTCTTCACCAGTGCTATCGGCCAGAGTGATTTGATACGCATCACTGGCATTGGCCAGCAGCGAATCCACAATGTCAGCGTTCAGCAGAACGGCAATACCTTCTTCATGCTCGGTCCAGCCTTGTTGCGGCAACCAGCGCAAGGACGCATCCCAGCTTTGGGCCGAGTGCAAGTAATAGCTGTTCTGACTGCGCTGAATGGCGATCGAGTATTCGCCCAGGTCCAGCTCTTCATCCAGATCCCGCACATACAGACGAGCGCGGCCAGGGACCGCGGGCTCCAAAGCCTGCAAACTAAATCTTAATTTCATGCCACGCTCTTATCGGTAAATCGTTCCAGAATGCGTCCCAAAGCCTGATTCTGTTCCAGACTCAGTTCGCGGCCACCTTCATAACCGGCGTTATGCAAAGTGGTATGGGCCAAAGCGGCCAACCATTGTTCAAAGAAAATTGCGCCGTGATCCTGGGGCTCTGCCGGCAGGACCGGCATGCCATCCTGGGCAAAGGCTTTGGGACTCTTGAAGAAGTCGTCGCTGCCGCCTTTCAGGTAGAACCAGGTCACAAACTCGCTGATCGTCATGGCCACATTGCAAACCTGGCGATCAGCCAGACGCTCACGACGCACACCGCTTTGGCGGCGCTTGGTCAACACAGCCAGCAATTTGTCACGCAAGGCCCAACGGTCCGAGGCCACAATCAGCTCTTCAACCAGGCTGGAGAGCAAGTCCACCGGCATACGCAGCACGTTTTGGTTGGTACGACTGGCTGGCAGCTCGCGCAACTGGCTGACCCAGCTGCGGTACACCAGATCGGCGTACTGCTGCTCGAAGGGCTGCTCCTGGGTCAGAACGCCCGGCTCGTCCGGCTCGGACTTGCTGGAACCCAGGCTCAGGAACAGATCCCGCAAGGTATCTTGCGGCAGGTGCAGCGCAGCCAGCAGCTCGCCCACAATGGCGCGGTAAGCAGGCAGCTCCTCCCGGAACTGTTTGGCCAGGGCTTCCTTGACCACCGATTGCTGATCGCCGTCCTGGCTGTACCAGGAATGCAGGGACTTCTTGACCAGGCTGTCATGCAAACTGCGGAACTGTTCCTGCAAGCGCATCAGCTTGAAGTCCAGACCACCGATTTGAGCCACATACGCACGCAAACGCTGCATGCCGCCATCATTCAAGGCCAGCATGGCATCCCAGGCTTCGGCCGGATCGCTTAATTGCTGCGCCAGTAGCGGATTTTCAATAAAGCTGCCACGCATGCGATCCATTTTGTCGGCCACGGATGCCGTAATGGATAGCTCCCGGCTTTCGGTGTCCAGATCAATAAAGGGTGTGGGCATGCCGGGCTTGCGCACCAGGAAGGTGTTGGAGAAGGGCTGATCCGGACGCCATTGCTGCAACCATTCGCAGTGGCCGAAACGCTCTTTGAAGCTCATCTTCATCAGGCCGTCCCAGCTGTCACGTACCTGGGCGTCATCCTGAATCAGGGAGGCACCGATACGCTTGTCGAACATGGTGATGGCCCACATCAGACCCACTTTACGGTTCTGGCGTTCCTGCGGCGTGGCACCCTGAGTGCGATGGACCCAGCGTGTCAGCACGGGCTCTACATCTTTCACATCGCTTTGCTTGTCCGACGCGGTACACATGACCAGGCCGTTCATTTCCTGCTGATCGGTATAGCGCTCAAACAGATAAGCCACCTTGCCACGCAGAATCAGTTGCGAGGCGGGGTTGCCACCGCTGCTTTCCGACGCCGCACCGGCATCCTGCACGGAGCGAATATTCAGGCGACCACGGTAACCGGGGAAATCCAGCAGATCGACCTTGTCCACGCCGCCGCCTTGGGTTTCACCAATCAGGGGGAAAGTCAGCTCCACCGTCAACGCCGCCAGATGAGCCAAAGGCACTTCCACCGCTTGGGCGGCAACGACGGGCTGGCCATCCTGTTCACGCACGGGCAAGACGCTCAGGCTTTTCTCCGTGGGGCTGCCCAGCGATTCAAGCACATCCACGTTCATGATGCTGTCTTGCTGTACAAAGCCATCGCCTTCGCGACGGATCAGCGCCGTCAGTGGTGCGTAAACCTTGCTGGGGTGACCCAGAGCCTGCAGCACTTTAGCCAGGCCAATATAAAGTTCGCTCAGCTCAGCCTGCTCGCCCCACAAGATGGAAAACAACTGTGCCCGGTCTTCCAGACGCAAGGCAGGGGCCAGATTGATGACCTCCGGCCAGTAGGTGCTATCCAGCAAGCGAGTGGTATTGCCAAAGCTGCTGCGCACGTAATCCCACAAGGACACGGCATCATCGGCGCTCAAACCAGCATCATTGGCACCGGCACGGCTCTTGAGCGATTCGATCAGGGCCTTGATGCGGTCTGCGGCAAAGGTGTAGCCGATCTGTTCCTTGTCAAAGTCATTGAAATAACTGTTGACCAGGATTTTCACCATATCGACTTCAGAGAAAATCTGCAGTTCGACGGGATAGGCATCAGGGCCTGCGGTGGCATTGCGACTAAAGCGCGTTACCAGACCCGTAGCCTCCTTACCGCCCCCTGGCGGGTTCACGTGGCGCAGGAAGTCGATGGTTTCACCGCCGTAATTGGTTTCCAGACGGCCATTGCCACCCGCAGCAAGGCTGGAAATCAGATAAGACTTGCCCGCCTGCGACAGGCCAAAGAAACCAATCGTCATGGGGCGGCCCGAGACCACACCCAGACTGCGGGCGGTATTGCGGGCACGGCGCAGTTCCAGCACCAGGCTATCGGCCTGTGCGTTCAGGCGTTGCGACGAAGCGCGCGCCTGCATCACCCAGTCAATCGCCTGTCCGGCACCTTGATATACGTTCTGCCAGTCCTGGCACAAATCCTGCTGTAAGGTCGTCATGTCCATCATTTGAGCACTACGCTCCCGCTATCGAGCCAATATGGAGAATCACCCAGGCCTGCTTCCAGCATGGTGTTGAGCTGGATACGGACGGCCCCTTTGGACACGCCACTCAATTTGAAGTCTCGGGGTGCCGAGTTCTTGATCTTCAGTCGATCGCTGATCAAACGACGGCCTTGCCCACCTTGGGAAGCCTTATCCACCATCAAGGTCACTTCCATGGATGGCAGTTGGCCATCGTCGTCGGGCGCATCGGCCATCTGACGACGCACCTTTTCGTTCAAGTGCAGGTAGTACAAGGGCGAAGCGGGCCAGCGCTCTACATCCAGTTGTCGATAACCCAGACGCAGATAGCTGCCCTGCATGAGCAGGTGATAACCATCGGAGTCTTCACTGCTGACACTTTCCAGCGTCACCATTTCCTCGCGGGTATCGGGGTCCATCTGGAGCACGTCCTTGTAGACGATGTCCTGATCCTTGATCTGATTATTGGAGTCAATAATCCCGATGTGGCGCAGGGTAGAACGCGGGCGCAGATTCGATACTTTGAAATTGAACTGGTCGATATTCATGTTGTAGCAAAGCAGGCACAACATGGCGCCCACCGAGGCCGTGCTCTTGGGATCGTCGATCCGACCATTGGTATGGAAGGGATACCAGCTACCCGTGCGGTAATTGTGCAAAGGCAGCAGACGCGCTGGCGATACCGGCATTTGCGAGCGCATATAGGCCTGGACACCCGGCAGACGCGAAGGACGTCCGGCCATCAGCACAATGTCGCAATCGTAGTAGTTCAGCACCTCACTGAAGGCGCGCAAGGGGTCGTTGATATTCAAGGAACCGCTGACCAGACCTTGATGCAAATGAGCCAGATCAAAAGGCTGTTCAACCTTGGCCAACTCCAGGTCGACGCGTTGACCGGCATGTTTGTGCAGCTCGTCCAGAACGTACTGAACGACCTTGCTGGAGACTCGTGGCAAAGCATCCGCCGAACCTGCCGAGGCATGGGACAGCGGTGCATTGGCCTGATCGCCCTGCAAATGCTCGAACTCCAGCAGCTCGCCCCACGGCAAGGACTGGACGGCGCGCGGGTCTTCATGCGGATCGTAGGCTTCGTAGCGTTTCAGGAACTCCAGGCCCAGTGGTACAAAAACCTGCAGGGCCAGTTGCTGACGCAAAACGGCTTTATCAGCATCGGCCTTTTCATTGCCGCACAGTCGCGACAAGAACACATCCGTGTCTTGCACACCGGCATGGCTCAAGGCGTCTTCAAAAGCAGGCAGCACATAACGCTGAATGACGTCCAGCAAGATGTCATCCCCAGCCACGCGGAAACTGTCGCGGAAACGCTGCTTGGGCGAGATGGTCAGATTGCTGCCACCGCCCGCCCCTGTCGGACGACGCAAGGTGTAGTCGCTGATCACGATATCGGTGGTACCGCCACCAATATCAATAATGCCTATTGTCAGTGTTTCCCGATCTTCCTTGTAGGGAGCGGCAACCGCGTCAAAGAACTCGTCAGCATGGCCAGCAAAGTTCTGGGTAATTTCGGTAAACAGATAGACCAGTTGAGAGCTGGTGGCTTCGTCCCACTCCACCCGGAACTCGGGCAGAGGCACAAGCAGGTTCTCCGGCATGCGGCCCGACTCGGAAGGCTCCAGACCATAAGGGTCTTCTTCGCCTTGATACCAGTCCATGCTGGTCCACAGCAAACCAATGGCCTGACGCAAACGCTCGGCCAGCAGGCTGCGCTCTACCAGCGGCATGCCGGGCGGCACGGTCAGAACGATATTACTCAAGCGACGTGGCTTGTTGGAGTGACCTTGGCGTACTCGCTGGGCCGGGCTGTTGATTTGCAGCAGCGCCTGGGCCAGCACCTCGGTCAGCATGAAGGTCATGACCGAACTGCGTGAATAGAAAGGCTCGAACACCGGCAGACGATCGTCTTCGTCCAGGGTGTACAGGGCTTCGCCACGCTCGTCGATATGCAGGGAGAACGGTGCCGCCAGGGCACGCGGTTCTGCATCGGAGCGGTCGTACTGCTGGCTGAACCGCCAGCCGTGCTTGTATTCGTTTTCGTCCCACAAGTAACGCTTGGGGCTGGACAGCCCGGTCGTGCCCTCGGTGCCGCGACGGCGGGCAGCCAGACGTGCGGCCTCATCCCCGACACGCACCAAAGTGGGCCAGGAAAAGGCGGTGGGACGTCCGCTTTTCAGGGACAAGTGGTTCTTGCCAAAATCCGTCTGCGCAAACTCCACGCGACTTTCAAAAGGCTTGCTGTACACCTGATGCGGATGAGACAAGTCCCGCAGTTGCAGCACATAGTTCTGCCGCAAGCCGGAATCGTCCTGACCGTGGTTTTCAATCAGAATCCCGCAAGTGCGCGAATTCCCCACGTCCAGCACCAGATCCACAGGAATGACCTGCTCACTTTGCCAGTTAGCGGCCAGCACCTTGATGTCCGGCAGACGCACCCAGGCCTCGGAGCGGCCATCCACGCACTCATGCGGTGGGGCGAACAGGCTGAGCAAATTCAGGAAATGCAGCTGTGCCGAGTGCAAGGCGCTGACATCTTCACCAAAATCGATGTTGCGCGTTTTATTGACGTTGTCTTTATAGACTTCCAGCAACCATTCCTGCACCCAGTCACGGTTCAGGAACCAGTCCATATGGGCGCTGTCGCAGGCAATGCGGAACAAGGCCCCGGCATTGATATCTTCACGCAAGGGGGCCAGGTAAGCCGCGCCCTCGGTCAGGTCCACCACGCTGGTATCGCAGGCAAGCGTAATTCGGTGCGTATTGCCGTCGCGATCAGGCGTTTCCAGGCGCACCACGCGCAGGCGACTCCAACTGGCCGGGCCATGGTCAAAGCGATGCGGCGCCACAAAGCGCACATAGGGCACAGGCAGCCACAGGCCATCGAACAGGTCCAGGGTACGGCTCAGGGAGACATCGCATTCCTGATCATTGCGGCCACCGCCCTGGTACACCCCAACCTCGCCTTCGGGCTGATGGAACAGGGTTTGCTCCTGACCAAACTGCAAGCCTTCAAACAGAAAGCGCCAGTTCTGGCCGTTCGTGCTGAAGAAAGAATGGTTCAAGGTGCCCAGCTTCTTGCTGCCCACAGTGGGAGCATTGATGTCAAAACCAAAGTCCATGAACTGGACTCCGGTGTTTTCAATCAAGGTAACCAAGCCATCGTGTTTGAGTAATTCAGGCAACATAAGATTCAAGCACTCATCATTCGGATTGCTGCAAGATCAAAGGAAAGGCATTGGAGCCGTACATGCCCGCGCATTGGGCGGCAGCACCTGCCGCACCGGGGTCGCACACAATCTTGGGCATATCGTAAGCGGCATTGTCCGTGCACTTTGCGGCGGAATTGGCATTCAAAATCAGGCGGCCCTGCTCCGACGAAGCAGACACGGGGGCTTCACACTGAACGCCATCCCCCCGCTTGATCTGCACATTGCCTGCACCGTCTTTCAACTGATATTGCAGTTGCACGGGTTTGCCGGTCTGACTGTCTTGCACACCCATGCGGGCAGCCCACTGACCATTCAGGAAATCCATCTTGCCAGACTGCAAGGCATCGGGCGGCACCACCAAGGAACCGGGCGGAACTGCAGCAGGCGTAGCCGGAGCAGCCGGGTTGGTATCGGGTGTTGGAGGAGCAGCGGGATCAGCGGGCGGGTTTGCCGGGTCTTGTGGCAACTCGGGCGGCGGAGGATTGGTGTCCGGGTTTGCCGTCGGGTCGGCGGGTGGTGCGGGCGGTGGGGTGTCAGAAGCCTGTCCCGCATCCGGTGCGGCAGGGGCATTCGTCCCCGGAGCAACGGCACCAGGAGCGTCAACACCGGGAGCGGTGCCAGCACCCGTAGCGCCAGGAACCACGGGAACAGTCCCCGTGGGAAGAACTCCTGTTGCATCAACACGGCCATTGGGCAGCAAGGCACCCGCATCCAGCTTGGGCAAGGACCAGCCAAACCAATTACGGACTTTCTCGGGTAAATAGCTGCCTACGCTGGAGGTGAAAGAACCCAACGGTGTGTCAGGCACGACCGGCGTGGTGCACCAGCGCAAACCAAACAAGAGCAAGGTCAGCAACAAGAGCAAAGCCAGCAAACGCCACCACCAACGGGACCACCAACTGGCGGCCACCGGGGCCACAACAGGGGCTACTACAGGCTCGACAGGCGGCACTACCGGCGGGGCCACCACGGCTGCGGGCTTAGGCGTGGGCCTCAACGGCAATAAGGGGTCCTGGTTCTGATCCACACCATGGTGCAGAAATCCCCAGAAGGTCAACACGGGCTTGCCGTTGACCAGATAAACAAAGTTGTCGTCCGGGAAATAAAGCACGCGGCGCAGCAAGCTGGAAAACAGAGCCTTGTCGCCCAAAGCCTCTTGCTCTTGGGCATCCATCGTTGGGGCCATCTCGTTCAGCCGGGCCTGAAAAGCACTTAATTGCTTCAAGCCTTCTTCGCGTTCTTGCTCGGTGGCTGCAGTCCAGGGCACGACCTGACCGGAGACCGGGCTGTACCAATCCAGCGTGGAACCCGTTTCATTGCTTTGCGGAATTGCCAGATGGTCGGCAAAGTTGCCTGCCCGACGGCGCAAGGCTTCTCGCAACTGTAAAGCGGAGCGAAATACCGGTCGGCCGCCCTCACCTAAAGCCATGAAAGCATCGGCACGGCCACTGCGCAGTAAAACCCCTTGCTTCATTGAGTTCCCGAAGAAAAAAAAGAAACATAGTACAACAAATAGGAAGTATCAAAGCCTGTGGGAAATGCCCATTCATAGGGCGTACACAAGGGAAAAAACAAGCTTTGAACCTTAAAGATTGCTGAACACCAAAAAGAACTCAAGGTCGCTTTAGTTCTTGTGTTCTAAATAGATAGGGAAATAAGCAAACAGGGTTACGGCAAAAAACATAAAAAATGTACAACTCTGTACATGAAACAAAATCGATATTCGCCCAATAGCCAAGGCACTGATTTTTTTAATTAAAACAAAAGTCCAATTCCGGCCTGATCCGGCGTCCAAACCTGCATCGCGAAAACGGCGCCTGACCCTGCCCGCTTGCCAACGAGCCTCACCAGATACGGGTAAGCCGCCAAAAAATCACCATCCCGGATATTCAGCTTGTTGTCATAGTCCTTTCACCTTGGGCCACTAGCATGAGCGCTACCCCCACAACTCAGCCTTGGCGCTATTTATCACTATGAGCAAACATATCTCCGACAAGACTGTTCGTAACGCTAGTCAGAACACCCCTTTTAGTGAAATCCTGGAACGAAGCATGACCCGCCGCGCCGTGATGCGCGGTGGCCTGGCAGCCGCCTTGGCCACCATGAGCAGCTTTGGTCTGGCTGGTTGCGATAGCAGCAGCACAGGAGGCAATTCCACTGATAACGGCGGCGAGAACCCGAACCCCGGTCCCGGCCCTGATCCGGAACCACCAGCAAGCGTCAAACTGGGTTTTGAATCCCTGCCCACCTCCATGACCGACGGCTGTGTCGTACCTCCCGGCTACATCGCCCATGTACTGGCCCCATGGGGTACGCCAATCAATGACAATGCCCTGCCCTGGGACAAGAACGGCAATAACAGCTCCAACGACCTGCTCAACTCCATGGGCATGCACCATGACGGCATGCACTTCTTCCCCCTGGAAGGAAGCTCTACCGAGGGCTTGCTGGCCGTCAACCACGAATACATTGATGAAAAAGCCCTGCACCCCAATGGGCCGACCCTGGTCAATGGCAAGCGGCCGGCAGAAGAAGTACGCAAGGAAATCAACGCCCACGGCGTGGCCATCATCCATATTCGTCGCACCAATGGCCGCTGGGACATCGTTCAGAACTCGCGCTACAACCGCCGCTTCACCTCGGCCACGGCCATGAAACTGGCTGGACCTGTGGGTGGCACGGACTGGGTCAAGACCCCCTTCTCGCCCAACGGCACGCAAGTGCGCGGCACCAACAATAACTGCGGTAACGGCACCACGCCCTGGGGCACCTACATCACCGCTGAAGAGAACTGGGCAGCCTGCTTTGTCAACACCGGTATCCGCCCGCCTCACCAGCAGCGTGTGGGCGTATCGGCTGGCCCCGTTGGCCGCTACCAGTGGGAAACGGCTGCCAAGGATCCTTCGGAAGTCCTGGGCGAATTCGCCCGCTTTAACGTGACCGAAACAGGCGCCAGTGCCACCGAGGACTGGCGCAACGAAGTCAACGGTTTTGGTTACCTGGTCGAGATCGACCCTTACGACCCCAGCAGCATTGCCACCAAACGCACGTCCATGGGTCGCTTCGCTCACGAAGGCTGTGCCTACAGCAAGCCCGAAGCCGGCAAACCCCTGGCTTTCTATAGTGGCGACGATTCGCGCTTTGAATACGTGTACCGCTTCGTGTCCGAAGCCAACTGGGACCCGAAAGACGCCCAGCGCACGGATCGCCTGGCCGTGGGCGCCAAGTATCTGGACAAAGGCACCTTGTATGTCGCCCGCTTCAACGAAGACGGTTCGGGCGAATGGTTGGCACTGACAGGCTCTACCAAAGGCAAGGATGGCGGCACCTTGGCTGACAAATTCAAAACTTTGGAAGAAATCCTGATCAATACCCGTGGCGCCGCTGACTTTGTCGGTGCCACCCCGATGGATCGCCCCGAGTGGACGGCCACCCACCCCAGCAATGGCGACATCTACCTGACGCTGACCAATAACACCAGCCGCAACGCGTCCACTGGCACCAACCCCGCGAACCCGCGCCTGAACAACGTCAACGGTCACATCATCCGCTGGCACGACGAACCCGGTTCGAACAAGTTCAAGTGGGATATCTTCGTATTCGGCTCGGACTCGGGTGCGGACGCAGATACGAACCGCTCCGGCCTGACCGACCTGAACCAGTTGGCCAGCCCCGACGGCCTGGGCTTCGACAGCCGTGGCATTCTGTGGATTCAGACCGACAACGGCATCGACGGCGGACGCAAGAACAATGTTGCGCGTGCCACCAACGACCAGATGCTGGCCGTGATCCCAGGTGCCTTGGCGGACAGCTCGGGCACCGGCCCGGCCATCAACGCCAGCAACCAGTCCGATTTGCGTCGCTTCTTTGTAGGTCCGAACGAAGCCGAAATTACGGGCTTTTCCATGACGCCGGACCACACCAGCCTGTTCCTGAACATTCAGCACCCCTCGAACTGGCCGGCCTACGACACGCATGACGCCACGGTAGTCAGCATGAACACGGTACGCCCGCGTTCCTCGACCGTCGTCATCCAACGTGCGGATGGCAAGCCTATTGCTGTGTAAGCGCAAGGGCGGGTTCGCTAGTTGAATCCGCCCAAGCCTGTTTTTATTAAGTTTTTGCAATGCGGGGCCGTCAATAGATGGCCCCGCTGCTTTTTTGACTGCGCAATTCAAACAAGGCCTCTGGATTGTCTGCTGCGGCACAGAGCTATCTGCTCCATTTCCATGCAGCGAACTGGAAAAATCAGAATTCAGGGTCGGAAAACGAAAGCAAACAGGCCGCTCGGCACACCGGGTTGTCATGCTTGAAGCCGCGTAATTCAAGGCTTCAAGACAAAGTGGAGAAAATTTTCCCAACAGGCCCCTAAAGAGTTTTTTGCCCCTTCCGTTAATGGTGCTGTACAGGAAGAACGCAGTGTGTCGAATGCGCGATCAGCCCCCTGGGGCCTAGCAGAACGCCAACGCTTTCCTGGGCAAAGGGCGAAACCGTTTCGCCGCTCTACTCAACATTGGGAGTTACCATGTCTGTTATCAATACCAACTACCTGGCTCTGGTTTCGCAGAACAACCTGACCAAGTCCCAGAATTCCCTCGGCACCGCGATTGAGCGTTTGTCCTCCGGCCTGCGTATCAACAGCGCAAAAGACGATGCTGCTGGTCAAGCCATCGCTAACCGTTTCACCGCCAACATCAATGGCCTGACACAAGCTGCTCGTAACGCTAACGACGGTATCTCTATCGCTCAAACAACTGAAGGTTCGTTGAACGAAATCAACGAAAACTTGCAGCGTATCCGTACACTGACAGTTCAAGCTTCTACTGGCTCCAACTCTGATTCCGATCTGCAATCCATTCAAAACGAAATCAAAGAGCGCCTGAGCGAAATCAACCGCGTTTCCAAAGAAACACAATTCAACGGTAAATACGTATTGGGTGATGATGCTTCATCGCTAACAGTACAGGTTGGTGCTAACGACAACGAAACAATTACTATTGATTTGGCAAAAATTGATAGCACGACATTGAAGTTGAGTGATTTTTCAGTAGTCGGGACATCACTGGCAGAAGAGGTTGCTGCTGACAGTACATTGAGTGTTGGTGGTACAGAGTACACATTCAAAGCCACCCCCGATGCTACTGCTGCAAGTAAGGAGCTTAGTACGACTGTTGACTTAACTGAGGTCAACAAACAGTTGTCAGGTACTAACAAATTGGTGTTAGCGGATAATAAAGCCTACATTCAAAACACAGATGCTGATGGTGCCGTTAAGTTTTATGAAGCAAAAGTTGATGTAACACCAGGTGTGGATGCTGATGCTACAGCTACTCCTCCTGTTACAGCTGCTGCTCCAAAATTGGCAGTAGAGGTAGGTAAAGAAGCTAAAAACCTGACAACAGATCCAACAAAAGTTGTTGAGGCTTCAAAAAACCCATTATCCAAGCTTGATGCTGCATTGCAGCAAGTCGACGATCTGCGTAGCCACCTGGGTGCGATTCAAAACCGCTTCCAGTCCACTATCGCTAACTTGAACAACACTGTGAACAACTTGTCCGCAGCTCGTTCACGCATTGAAGATGCAGACTACGCAGTTGAAGTGTCCAACATGACACGCGCTCAGATTCTGCAACAAGCTGGTACTTCTGTGTTGGCACAAGCTAACCAAGTTCCACAAACTGTTCTGTCCTTGCTGCGTTAATCTTAACGATAGTAATACTGACCAGATGGGCAACCTAAGTTGCCCAGCAGCACAAAGCCTCCGAGAAAAATCTTGGAGGCTTTTTTATTCGATTTCAGATCATGTCACAGGCGGCGCACGCACGACTTAGCCAACAATAAACAGGCAGCAATGCGGCGATAGCCAAAGTAAGACTCCTCCTGGACGCGGCAATCCAGCGCTCTTCCAGTCTTCGATTGCATGAGCACTTAAACCAACAACCAACGTCCGGCCCAGGTAGTGACATACTTTGCGGTGTGATAATTCGTGCTAGGTCCAACAGCAGGACCTCCCAAGGAAGACAGAGTGCACTTACTGCCCGCTCGATACTTAATCCAAATCCTCACTTAAGCGCTGAATAGCAACGCGGTACACCGCCATGTCTTCCCGCTTGTTTACCGCCAAGACCAATACCACCAGAACATCATCCTCAACGGTATAAACCAGACGATAGCCCTGTTTAAGAAGTTTGATTTTGTAGCAATGCTGCAAATCGCCCCGCAAGGCGGACCCCGGTACGCGTAGTGCATCCAAGCGTTTACGAAGCAAGGTCTTAAAGGTGGTTTTTACACTACCATCGAGCCTGCCCCGCTCTTGCAAGGCTTCGGGCAAGAACTTTAATTTGTATTTTGTGGGCTGCCGCTCAGAGCTGCTCAAGATCAACCTCGACCGCCGTATCCTTGACGGCCTGCCGTCGACGCACCAACTCATCCAGATCCCGATTAGCCATTTCTTCGACCAAAGCCTCGAACAAACGAGGAGTCACCATATAAAAGGCAGGCCGGTTATGGTGCAACACAGCAACAGGCTTTTCTCCAGCCGTACGCAATACCTGTGCCGGGTTCTTCTTGAACTCGGACATGCTAATAGAATAATCAGCGTAGATCGCATCCATAATGGCTCCTAAAAAAGCTACAAATTTAGAGCCTTTTTAGCATCAGACGACTATAAGCACACAAGAGCCAGAAAAAGGTGCTTATATCAGTCGAAAAGTGGAAGCTTGGTAGCCAGCACGCGCAGGCTTACAACAACACCTGAAATTCCGCGCTATCGGAAATGGCGTCCCACTGGTCTTTGGCAAGACTGGCGCGGATACGGGCCACGGCCTGGCTACGCAGTTGGGACACGCGCCCTTCTGTTACGCCCAACACCAGAGCAATTTCTTTCTGATTCAAATCTTGCTCAAACTGCAGAGCGAACAGCAACTTCTCGCGTTCGGGCAGGTGGTCGATGGCGGTAATCAAGGCTTGCCGCAGACCCTGGGAGGTCAGCAGGTTCAGGGGATTATCGAAGTACGCCTGTTCGCGCGTGCTGTCTTCCAGAAACTCCAGCGCATCGGCGGCAGGATCGGCATGGCGTTTCAGGTCTTCGTAGTGAATCACCTGCACTCCGACTGCCTCATCCAGCAATTCGTAGTAATCGCCCATGCTCATGGACAGGGCTTCGGCAATTTCCGGCTCGGTAGGCTCGCGCAGCAGTTCCTGGCGCAAGGTGCTGACGGCCACTTCAATCTGGCGCGCTTTGCTGCGTACACTACGCGGCAGCCAGTCCTGGCTGCGCAATTCGTCCAACATGGCCCCACGAATTCGGGTAACCGCGTACGTTTCAAACTGGGCCTCGGCCACCACCTGGTAACGGCGCACGGCATCCAGCAGGCCCATCATGCCCGCCTGCATCAAATCATCCAGTTCGACACTGGGGGGCAGGCGCGACACGAGCTGGAGCGCTTGGCGGCGCACCAATGGGGCGTACTGCTCAACCAGGACGTCTTCTGAACGAGGCATGGACAGGCAAGAATCCGGACAATAAAGATTGAGCTATTTTGCCTGCCAGCTCTGCCTGACAGTCTCCAAATCAAACAGTCTTTCGCCATCTTATTCAGGCTTTAAACGGGCCTGAAGCCGACAAAAACCAAAATATCTCCTAAAGATACATGTGTGAGTGCCGTAATTGGATCGTTACAGGTGCCAAGCCCACCCCATCGAGCAGGCCTGCCACCAAGCCCCTTCTGGAGTGATGTCATGATCAACTCAGTTTCATCTCAAACGACGGCCTTGGCGCCCCTAGCCTCCCCTGTGGAGCAAAACCCCGGCACACCTATACCTTCGGCAGCCACCACGGTGACTCCCATTAAGGAAAGCAGTACCGATACCCAGTTGCAGCAACGCTGGCCCGATAAACGCGAACCCGTGCCCGGCATGGTCAACACGCTGGACGACACCCTGGATCAGATCAACAATTCCCTGCAGGCCTGGTCCACCGGCATTCGCTTCAATATGGACGATGAAGCCCAGCGTCTGGTGGTCTCGATTGTGGACAACTCGACCGGGGAGGTACTGCGCACAGTCCCTTCTGACGTGGTGATCCAGATTGCCAAGATGATCGTTCAGTTGCAGGGCAACCAAGTCAGCGTGAAAGCCTAAAAAGCAAACTGGCATCGAAACATCCCATTGACATGGGCTTTGTGCGCGGCACATTCGCGACAAAATAGGACACTAAAGGAGTATTGAATATGGCTATTTCTGCAATTGGCGTAGGCTCGGGCCTGAAGCTGGACGAACTGCTGGAAGATCTGCGCAAGACGGAAAAGAAGAGCCTTGTTGTCATTCAGAACCGCCAGGTTGCCAATACCAACAAGATTTCGGCCTATGGTCAGCTAAAAAGTGGTCTGTCTGAACTGCAAGCAGCCGCCAAAAAACTGAACTCCGAAGATTTATATGGTGCCGTCAAAACGACTGCCAATAGCGAAGACGTGAAAGTTTCCGGCACAGCTAAAGCCGTGCCTGGTCAATACGTCATCGAAGTAAGTAACTTGGCTACCCGACAAACACTGACCGCCGCAGCACACACTTCTCGTGACACCGCCCTAGGCACAGACGGCAAGATTACCGTCACATTAGCCAATGGTAAGGAGCATACTCTTGATATGACCGGCAAGGACACGTCCTTGCAAGGGGTAATGAACGCGATTAATGCCGATGCTAAGCTGGGCATAAAAGCCACTATCATTAATACCGGAGCCGCTGACGAGCCTTACCGATTGCAATTATCGGCTACCGACACTGGCAAGGCTGCTTCTGTTGCCTCGATCAACGTGGACGGCAACGAAGACTTAAGCAAACTGCTGAACTTTAATCCCAGCCACGCAACCACAAGCGGCCCTAAAGAAGTAGCAGCGGTAAACGCTGAGCTAACCGTGAACGGTATTAAGATCAGCAGCGAAAGCAACACATTGAACGACACTATTGAAGGCCTGGAAATTACGCTGAACAAAGCAAGTTCCGAAGCCATCAATATTGACGTCAGCAAAGACGATAGCAAGGCTTCCGAGGCTATCAAAGAATACGTTGCGGCCTACAACAAGCTCAATAAATCCATTCGCTCGCTAACCGCCTATAACCCTGACCTGAAGCAGGGCTCGGCCCTGACAGGCGATTCCTTGGCCCGTGAAGCCCAAAACGCAATGCGAGAAGCCACTTTGGGCCATGTAAGCGGAGACGGCGAAGTACGGACTCTGATTGGTCTTGGCATTAACCTTGACCCCAAAACTGGTGAGTTGCAGATTGATGACAAGAAGCTGGACGCCGCCTTGAAAAACAATATGGCTGACGTCCAGAAGATGTTTGTCGGCGAACAGGCCATAGCAGGTCGTGTCCAAAAAGCAGCAGAAGATTTTGTCAAAAAAGGCGGACGCATTGACAAGGCCCAGGAAGGCGCCGAAAAAATCGGTAAAACCCTGCAGGATCAGTACGATAACGCCGACAAACGCATCGAAGAAAAGATGGAAGCCTATCGCAAGCAGTTCGTCCAACTGGACGTCATGATCAACCGCATGCAAGGCACCAGCAATTACCTAAGCCAGCAACTGTCCATGCTGGGCAATATGAACAGCAATAAATAAACCCCTATGAGCTATCCTGCCCCTTCCCGTCGCTTTGGCCAACAATCGGTCCGCGCCTACGCTCAAGTAGGCCTGGAAACCGAGGTCCTGAGCGCGAGCCCCGAACATCTGATTACCCTGTTATTTAACGGTGCGCGCACCGCCATGCTGCAAGCGCGCTTGCATATGGAACAGGGCAATATTGCCGGGCGGGGGCAGTCATTATCGAAGGCTATTGATATTGTCGATAGCGGCCTGAAAATGGCAGTCGACACCGAAAAGGGCGGAGAGCTGGCCCGCAATCTGGTCGCCACCTACGACCTGATCTTGCACAATCTGATGTTGGCCAACCTTCGCAATGACACGGAAAAGCTAACGCTGGCCGAGCGCTTGCTAACCGATATTGCCGATGCCTGGCGCAGCAATGTTGATACCCAACGTGCCAAGCAGCCAGCTTGACTCCGGGGCTCGCGGGACAGGTTCTGTTCCTGACCTGCACCTCCAACCTCCTTTGCGCCTTTAGCGCCTGGTACGAACATGAGCGATACCTCTAACCCGATCGTCGATCAATATCAAATTATCGCCAGCATCACCCGTCACATGCTGGAGCTTGCCCAAACGGCTCGCTGGGAGGATGTGTTTGAACAGTCCGAACACTATCAACTCGCCGTGGAAAAGCTCAAGAACATGGAAGATCTGTCTGTTACCCAAAAACAGGCACGCCGTCAGTTGCTGACCCAAATTCTGGAAGACGACGCCCAGATCCGCCATCTGGCTACCCCCGAGCTGGGTCGTCTGGGCGCACTGCTGGGCAATATGAAACGCCAGCAAACCGTGCTGCAAGCGTATTACAGCCCTAGCGTTCATCCATGAGCATAGGCGGCCCCTCCCCCTTGGGGACGCTGCTTATTCAACGGCTTGATGCCGTTCTGGGTATCAGCACTGGACAGCAAAGCAATATCGCCACAGGCGCCCGCCCGGACGCCATCAGCCAGACACCGGGCAGCCAACGCCCCGAGCGCGCCGAAAACCAAACGGCTCGTGATCAACGCCAAAGCGTAGACCAGGCTCGCGCCCACACCCAGGGCCGCGATAGCCGGAACATCCGCACACAAAACGGCCAAACCTCGACCGATCCAACTCTGAATGCACGTGGCCCCAATACGGCCACCACCAGTTCAGCCCCCACGACCCTGGGGCGCACTGCCCAACTGATTCTGTCCTTGCTGGAGCGCTTTCCGGATCGTGCCCCTGCTATCCAGGGACGACAGGCCTTATTACCTGGCCGTCCCACGATGCAGGCAGACGGCAAGGAACCCACGCGCCCCGGCAGTGAGACCCAGACTACGGGACGCGCAGGCACAGCACAAAATACCGCCAGCACAATTGCAACCCTGGCTCAGCAACGCCTGCCTTTACCCGGAAGCGCGGCAACGGGTAGCGCAAATGCCGGTTCCACCAGCGCAACGACAGCAGGTAGCCATGCCGCTGGAACGGGCGCGCCCGCAGGCATGCCCAGCGCGGGCACCCCAGCCACTGGTACAGCAGCCCAGAACGCCCTGCCCACAGGCAGCACGGCCGCCCTGGCTCAACATTTCAGCCAGGCTCTGCCCCAGGCCCTGCAACAGAGCGGGCTGTTCTACGAATCTCATCTTAGTGATCTGCACTTTGGGCAACGCAGCGTCGGCGAATTACAGCAAGAGCCGCAAAACCTGAATCGCCCCGCGGCCGAAACACATACCGGTACAAGCCAAAATACTCAGGCCCAGGCCAGCACCCAAGACCCGGCCAATAGCATGCTGGTGCGTCAGCAACTGGATACGCTGGCCCATCAGAACCTGCAATGGCAAGGTCAGGCCTGGCCGGATGCCGACATGAACTGGAGCGTACAACGTCACGAGGCCCAGTCAGAGGACGAAACCGAACACTGGTCCAGCACCTTGCAACTGGACCTGCCCACGCTGGGGCCGATCACACTACGGCTCAACCTCTTGAATCAGCAATTGCTGCTTCATATCCAGGCCGATCAATCCGCCCCCTATCTGGACGAGAACAGCCTGCCCTTGCGCGAGCGTCTGCAGGACCAGGGCCTGATCCTGAGCCAATTGCAGATTGAAGCCGACCCGACCCTGCCGCAGGACCTGCCCGATGAATCATGATTCTCCCACCCATCGCCCGCAGGCTCTGGCCTTGCGCTACGACCCCAAGGACGGGGCCCCGCGCGTGGTTGCCAAAGGCTACGGCACCTTGGCCGAAAAAATTGTCGAGACCGCCTGCGAACACGGTCTGTACGTACACGAGTCCCCCGAACTGGTCGGCCTGTTGATGCAGGTAGATCTGGACCGTCACATCCCCCCTCAGCTCTATCAAGCCGTGGCTGAATTGCTGGCCTGGCTCTACGCACTGGAACAAGGCCATCCCCAGGCCACACAGGCCTTGCAGGCTTTGCACGACGCCCCAAAAACCTGAGCCTGCCATTTATAAGGGCTGAAAAGCCCCTGTTTTTGGGCTTAGATACCCTGCTTAGCCTCGCGTTCTAAACGTTACATTAAGCACGGCAAGCTGCCCGCACCTGTGCGCGTGGCCCATCCTGACTTTCTGGCAAGCGAATATGTCGATTTCCAATCTTTCCAGCATTGAAAACCTTTTGGCCCAGATGCGCGCCGTCGCGCAAGCGGCCGGGGCTTCCAGTTCTGTGTCCTCCTCGGCCAGCAGCGCCGCTCCCGGTGGCTTTGCCGCCGAGCTGGCCCGCTCTTTGAACCGGGTTTCCCGGGCGCAGAACGAGGCCAATGCCCAGGCTCAGGCCTTTGAGATGGGCGAGCCCGGAATTTCCTTGAACGACGTGATGATTGACCTGCAAAAAGCCAGCGTGGGCTTTCAGGCCACCGTCCAGGTACGCAACCGCTTAGTGGCCGCCTACCAAGAAATTGCCAGTATGCCGGTATAAGCGCCTGATTCTTTCATGCCCGCCGCCCTTTCCTTAATGCTGCCTGAGCACGTCCTGATTTGAACTCCCCTGATTCCATGCAGAACCCTGCCTCTGCCTCACCCATGAGTCAGACAGCACAGTTGCTGAATAAACTTCCTGGCTACGACACACTGCGCGCCTTGCCCAAGGTAGCGCTGATCGGGCTGGGTGCCGCACTGATTGCTCTGATTGTCGCCCTCTTGCTGTGGAGCCGCGGCCCTACTTACCAGGTACTGTTCTCCAATCTGGACGACCGCGATGGCGGTGCGATTGTCTCGGCTCTAGGCCAGATGAATGTGCCCTACCAGTTCAACAGCAACGGCACGGCCATTCTGGTGCCACAGGATCGTGTGCACGATGTGCGCATGCAAATGGCCTCGCAAGGCTTGCCGCGCAGTGGCAATGCCGGTTTCGAGCTGCTGGATCAAAGCCGCTTTGGCGCCAGCCAGTTCACCGAGCAAGTCACGTATCAGCGCGCCCTGGAAGGCGAGCTGGCCAACTCCATCAAGGCCGTGCATGCCGTCAAGGAAGCCCGCGTTCACCTAGCCATGCCGCGTGAAACCTTGTTTGTACGTGACCGCCAGTCTCCGACCGCTTCGGTAGTGCTGTCGCTGTATCCGGGCCGCGACCTGAGCGAAGGCCAGGTTTCCGCCATCAGCTGGCTGATCTCCTCCAGCGTGCCCAATCTGCATGCCGACAAGGTGTCCATCATTGACCAGAATGGCCGCTTGCTGACCGCGCCCACTGGCGAGATGGGCGCTGATAATCAGCAGCGCAATTTTGTAAACGATATTGAATACCGAGCCGTCCAGCGCATCCTGACCTTGCTGAACCCCTTGGTCGGTGCTGGCAACGTCCGCGCCCAGGTGACGGCCGAGGTGGACTTCTCGCGCCGCGAGCAGACGTCCGAGGTCTACAAGCCCAATCAGCAACCCGGTCAGGCCGCGGTACGCAGCCAGCAGACCAGCTCTTCCTTGCAACGCAACCCGCAGCAGCCCCAGGGCGTGCCCGGTGCCTTGAGCAATCAGGCTCCCAACAATGCCACCGCCAATCTGGTCAACCCGCCTGCTGCACCGAATCAGCCCCAAGCCCCGGCTGCTCCGGCAACTGAGCCGGCCAATGCCGCCGCACAAACCGCCAACGCTGCGAACGCTGCAGCGGCCGGTACAGACCCTTCACTGGTGTCCCTGGCCGAACAGGCCCGCTTGCTGCAAAACACCGGCAATGCGCGTAACGACTCCACCGTGAACTACGAAGTGGATCGCACCATCAGCCATGTCAAAGGTCCTTTGGGTCAGCTCAGCCGCCTGTCGGTGGCCGTGGTGGTGAACTACCGCAATACGGACAAGGAGCAACAGCCGCTGGAGCAGGAAGAACTGGACAAGATCCGCGATCTGGTCAAGCAAGCCGTGGGTTACTCGGCTGATCGAGGCGATAGCCTGAGCGTGGTGAACGGACAGTTCAACGAGCAAGGCGATATTGATACCCCCTTCTGGAAAAATCCGGAGTACCGCGAGCTCGCTATGGAACTGGTCAAGTATCTGGTCTTTGCATTCATTCTGTTCATGGCATGGCGCATCGTCATCAACCCCATCATCCAGGGCCTGATCCAGGCCAAGGCGGTGGCTGACGCCCGCGTCGAGCGCCAGAAAGAAGAATCTGCTCGCGAACAGGCCGCTGAACAACGTGCCGCCGAAATGAGCCGCTACGAAGAGAATCTGAACACCGCCCGCACGATGGCTCACGATGACCCACGTGCCGTGGCTATGGTGTTGCGCTCCTGGTTGAACAAAGATGAAAAAAATGAAAACGGCTAAACCGGACGATTCCATCGAACGCAGTGCGATTTTGATGATGTCCTTGGGGGAAGATGCCGCCGCCGAGGTGTTTCGCCACCTCTCGCCTCGTGAGGTGCAGCAGCTCAGTACCGCCATGGCGTCCCTGAAGCAACTGACCCGTGCCGATATGGACGAGGCTCTGGAGAGCTTTCGCCAGGAGGCCGACCAGTTCATGGCGGTGGCGCTGGACTCCAACGCCTACATCCGCTCCGTCCTGAACAAGGCGCTGGGCTCGGACCGAGCCGCTGGCCTGATCGAAGACTTGCTGGAAAACAGCGAAGGCTCCAGCAGCGGTATTGATGCCCTGAACTGGCTGGATGCCTCCAGCGTGGCCGAGCTGATTGCCGACGAACACCCCCAAATTATTGCCACCATTCTGGTGCATCTGGAGCGTGATCGCGCCGCCGACATTCTGGGCTACATTCCGGATCGTTTGCGCGATGATGTGGTCCTGCGTATTGCTACTTTTGGTGGCGTGCAGCCCACGGCCCTGAACGAGCTGACCGAAGTGTTGAACGGCATGCTATCGGGCCAGGGTGCCAAACGCAGCAAGATGGGTGGTCCACGCACGGCAGCCGAGATGCTGAACTACATGAACGCCAGCCTGGAAGAGTCCGTCCTGACCAGTCTGCGCGGCATGGACGCCGACCTGACCCAGCGCATCGTGGACGAGATGTTCGTGTTCGAGAACCTGGCCGATGTGGAAGACATTGCCATTCAGCTGCTGCTCAAGGAAATCGAGACCTCTGCATTGACGATTGCCCTGAAAGGCGCGCCCGAAGAGTTGCGCGACAAGTTCTTCCGCAATATGTCCAACCGTGCTGCCGAAATGCTGCGCGAAGACATCGACGCCCAAGGCCCGATCCGCATGTCCAAGGTGGAACAGGAACAAAAAGCCATTGTGCAGGTGGCCCGTCGCCTGGCCGAAGCCGGTCAGATTACGCTGGGTGGCCTGAGTGGGGACGAATATGTCTAAGACGGCCTCGTTTGGGCAGCTCCTGCCCGTCCAAGCCGTTATTCGCTTGTGCCCAGGCACGAACCGCCTGCGCAGGAGCCTGTAAATGTCCAGCCACCGTAAAGCCTCGGCCTACTCGGAACTTCAGGAAAGCTGGAGCCGCTGGCAAATGCAGGGGCTGGATGATCCTGTCGTCGCCCCGGAACCGGAAGAGCCCGAGTTCGTCCCTCCTACCCCGGAAGAACTGCAGCGCGATCTGGAAAACCAGCGCAGCCAGGCGCAGGAAGAAGGCCATACCCAGGGCTATCAGGCCGGTTACAACCAAGGCCACGCTGCTGGTCTGGCAGCAGGCCAGGAAAGTGGTCATGCCCAGGGCTATGAAGCCGGAATGGCGGCTGGAATGGCCAAGGCACAAGAACAGATTGACCAGTACATCAAGGAATTTGTCGCCTTGAACCAGAACTGCGCCCAGTCCATTGAACTGATGGATCAGGAAATGGGCCAATCCCTGATTCAGCTGGCGACACGTATTGCCGAGCATGTATTGCAAAGCACCATCAAGGCCGAACCCAGCCGCATCCGCGATCTGGTTGCCGAAGTACTGCGTAGTGATCCAGGCGATACCAGCGCCCTGGAACTGAGCTTGCACCCGGACGACATCAGCCTGGTGCGTGAGTTTCTGATTGAACAAGGCGAGCCCCGCGCCTGGCGTCTGCAAGAAGACCCCCAGCTGCAACGCGGTGAATGTCGTGTGCGCTCCAGTTACGGCGATATTGACGCCACCTTTGCCACTCGCTGGAAACGCACCCTGGCCAGCCTGGGCTTGCCCGTCTCTTCGGAGCCCTGATGGCAACGCCCCTTTTGGCCTCCTCCCCCGAACGCTGGCGCGCCCAGATGCTGTCGGCACAGCAACGGGTCCAGGCCATTGAGCCCTGCTTGCGCAGCGGCCGCGTTGTCCGCGCCACGGGTTTGGTGCTGGAAGCTACAGGCTTGAAGCTGGCTGTAGGAGCCGCTTGCAAAGTGGAGCTGTCTGCCGCGCAAAACATCTGGGCCGAAGCCGAGGTTGTAGGGTTTGAAGGCAGATCCTTGTATTTGATGCCCTTGAGCGAAATTTCCGGCCTGCCTCCCGGTGCACGTGTTGTACCGGTTGAAGCTCAATTGCAGCCGCCGGTTCCGCTGCCCGACTCCGATCAACCGGACAGCCTGCCCGCCCAGGCGCGTTCGCGCCATGTTCCGGTCGGCCCCGGCCTGCTGGGTCGCGTGGTCGATGGCAGTGGCAATCCGCTGGACGGTTTGGGCCCGATCGACGCGCAAGCGTCCGTCTCACTCAGCCACACCACACCCAACCCACTGAAACGCAGTCCCATCGACACGGTTCTGGACGTAGGAGTACGTGCCATCAACGGTTTGCTGACCGTAGGCCGTGGGCAGCGCATGGGTCTGTTTGCCGGTTCCGGCGTGGGTAAGAGTGTGCTGTTGGGCATGATGGCCCGCTACACCCAGGCCGACATTATTGTCGTGGGCCTGATCGGTGAACGGGGCCGAGAAGTTAAAGAATTTATTGAGCACAACCTGGGCGAAGAAGGCCTGCAACGCTCGGTTGTCGTCGCTGCTCCGGCTGATGTCTCGCCCTTGCTGCGTCTACAAGGCGCGGTGTACGCCACCCGTCTGGCCGAGTTTTTCCGTGATGAAGGCAAGAACGTCTTGCTGATCATGGATTCACTGACGCGTTATGCCATGGCCCAGCGCGAAATCGCCTTGGCGATTGGCGAACCGCCCGCCACCAAGGGCTATCCTCCTTCCGTTTTTGCCAAGCTGCCCGCCCTGGTGGAACGCGCCGGCAATGGCGAACCCAATGCACAAGGCCGTTGCGGCTCGATCACCGCGTTCTACACCGTGCTGACCGAGGGCGACGACCAGCAAGACCCGATTGCCGACTCGGCTCGCGCGATTCTGGACGGTCACATTGTGCTGTCACGCAGTTTGGCGGAAACCGGCCATTACCCAGCCATTGATATCGAAGCCTCCATCTCGCGGGTCATGCCCAGCATTGTGGAGCCGGAACAGATCAAGATGGTGCACCGCTTCAAGGGACTGCTCTCCAGCTACCAACGCAACCGCGACCTGATTGCCGTGGGTGCCTACACCCGTGGCAACGATCCTGCCATTGATCAGGCCATTGATCGTTTCCCCTGGCTGGAAGCCTATTTGCGCCAGGGCATGCAGCAACGTGTGGACGTGCCACGCGCCTTTGATGAATTGAACGCCGTTCTCAATAGCGAGCAATAGCCATGAAAGCCAACGCCTCTTTACATACGCTGGTCGATCTCAGTCAGAACAATGTGGACGATGCGGCCCGCCATCTGCAGGAGCTACGCACAGAACGCGATGCGGCCCAGTCGCAGCTGGAAATGTTGCAGACCTATCGCCAGGACTACGCCCAGCGCCTGCTGGATGTGGGCCAAACCGGGGTAACCATGGCGAACTACCACAATTTCCGGCGCTTTATCGTGACATTGGACCAGGCCATTTCCCAGCAAAATAGTGTCATCCAAGCGCTGGAAGAGAAAATGGAAGAGGGACGCCAGGTCTGGTATGGCCATCAGCAACGCCTGAAAGCGTATGAAACCTTGATCGACCGCCGTCTCCAGACCCAGCAAGTCCAGCAACAAAGAATGGAACAACGTAACAGCGATGAAATCGCTGCTCGTCTCTTTACCCGTAGCCAGACCGCCTATTAAACAAGCGCCGCCATGACTTCGCCCACTCTTTCGGTTTTACCTGCGGTCCCTGCCGCAACCTCGGCCCCCACCACCAACACGGCCGGGCCTGCGGCTGCGCATGCGCCCAAAGACGAAGGCTTTGCCCAGCACCTGCAAACACAACAGCAGCAGGTGCAAAACAAAGGGGCTGGCAAGACACCAGCAGCCGCCAAGCAGGACAGCGCCAAAACCCAGACTCCCGCCGACAGCTCCAAGCTGGCTGATGCCGAGGCCGAACAGGCCGACGCCAGCGAACTGGACATCCTGACCCAGGACCCCGCCCTGCTGATTGCCCATCAGACCGATCTGGAACTTGACACCGACGCCCCGGCCGATAGCGGCCTGCCGGCCATGGCCTTGTCGATTCTGTCGCAAGTACAGGCCATCAAGAGCATCAAGGCCGATCCCAAAGGAGTACAAACCGATAGCAAACTGCCGCTGAGCACCGCCAACACACGCCAGAATCTGACCGTCGACCTAAGCAGCCGTCAAGCTCAGACATCGCCATTGAAAGCCGTTGAAGCAGAAGCCGAGCTTGATCTGAACGCTGAACTGGTCTTGCCTAAAGCCCTTGAAACCAGCAATCCGCTGGCTGCCACCGCCACCCGCAAACCGGCGAGCAATGCTGCACAAGTACTGAACAACAACCCGCTAGGCACCAACATCCCCGTAAATACGGCTTCGTCCCAAACACGTTTGATGGATGAGGCGTCGGCGTCCTTGGCTAGCTTTGGCCGACAAATGGCTGAAGATGCCCGTGCTGGCGTGAATCAGAACCTGCCCGCTCTGGATGCCTCCCTGCTAGCCCAACTTGGCGCCGCACCTAACGCAGTCCAGGCCAACAGCCCGACCGCCTTGCCCAGCCCCATGACGTTGGCCATTGCCACGCCGGTCCAATCCCCCGAGTGGGGTGCCGCTATGGGTCGTCAAATGATTACCTTGGCCCAACAGGCTCAAGGCGGCATTCAAAGCGCCGATATTCGCCTGGACCCGCCCGAACTGGGCCCCTTGCGCATTACCTTGCAAATGCAGGACGGCATGGCCCACGCCATGATCACCTCGCCCCACGCCCAAGTCCGCCACACCCTGGAGCAGTCCTTGCAGCAACTGCAACAGCAGTTTGCTGAAAGTGGCCTGACTTTGGGACAGGCTGATGTAGGCGACCAACACGCCTCGCATCAAGCCTTTCACGAGCAACTGGCCGCCAAGGGCAATCAAGGCGATCAAGCCACCTTCAGCCTGAACGGCCTGGCGTCCACTGAGGAGACCGGCCCCCTGGTGAACAGCAGCGCCACCCGCTCGCTGAACCCCGACGCGCTGGTTGATACCTTCGCCTGATTCACAGTCCCACAGACAGCCCGGCAAAAAGCATGATTAAGCTCGAAAAGCAGCGTCTATTCGCCGGGCCTGTCCTGTCTGACCTCCGGCACAATAGCTCAGGCATGCAGTCAGGCTCAGGCCCGACATGCGTTTGTCTGTTTGTAATACGCTAGAAAATACATCGCTCACATCACATGGCCCGAAAAGCACCCACCAAACTTGCACGCCTGATGAAAACCGGTCTGCTGGTTCTGTTTATTATCGCCGCTAGCGTGGGCGCAACGCTGTACTACTCCCTGCAACAAAGCAGCACGCCTGCCTGGTTGGCCTGGGCAGAAAAAAGCCAGTCGGTTGAAGCGGCCCCTGCCCCGGACGAACCGTCGGTGGTCAAGGTCAATGCCAAACCCATTTTTGCGCCGCTGGACCCCTTTACCGTCACCCTGAACGAGAATGGCCGCTCGCGCATCTTGTACGTAGGCATCACCTTGCGCGTCCAGGACGATGGTTCACGTTCCATGCTGGTGGAGTACATGCCCATGGTACGCGATCGCGTGCTCAAAATTCTGGCTGAACAGCGCCCCACCTACATCCAGACTTCCGAAGGGCGTCAAGCCCTGGTTGCACAGCTGAGCGCCGGCCTGAAAGAGCCCTACGCGCTCAACACCGCTGTACCGAACATCAATGATGTCCTGTTCACCGCCTTTGTCATCCAATAAATGTCGTATCAGAGCTTCCTATCCCAAGACGAAGTCGATGCACTGCTGGCCGGTGTTACCGGCGAAGGCGCTGACACCAAGCCCTTGAACGAAAACCTGACTGGCGTACGGGCCTATGACCTGACCTCGCCAGACCGGGTAGTGCGTCATCGCATGCAGACCCTGGAGCTGATCAACGAGCGCTTTGCCCGTCGTTTGCGCTCGACCATGCTCAGTTTCATGCGCCGCAACGCAGACATTACCGTCGGCTCCATTCGTATTCAGAAGTACTCGGATTTCGAACGCAACCTGCCCGTGCCCAGCAACCTGAACATGGTTGCCTTAAAGCCCTTGCGCGGCGTGTCGCTGTTTACCTTCGACCCGAACCTGGTCTTCCTGATTATCGACAGCCTGTTTGGTGGCCATGGCCGCTACAACACCCGCGTCGAAGGCCGGGACTTCACCACGACCGAGCAGCGCATCATCCAGCGTTTGCTGACCCTGACCCTGGAGAGCTACTGCGGCGCCTGGGAGTCCATCTACCCGCTGGAAGCGGAGTACATGCGCTCGGAGATGCATACCAAGTTTGCCAGCATCAGCAGCAGCAACGACATCGTGGTGGTGACCTCTTTCAATATTGAATTTGGTGCCCAGGGCGGCAATCTGAATATCTGCCTGCCCTACTCCATGATCGAGCCGCTGCGCGATCTGCTGACCCGCCCCTTGCAGGACAAAGGCACCAACGATATTGACCAGCGCTGGACCCAGCAATTGTCACGACAAGTGCGCAGCGCCGAAGTCGAACTGATTGCCAACTTCGTCAATATAGACATGACCATTGCCGAGCTGACCCAGTTAAAGGCCAATGATGTCTTGCCGATTGAAATTCCCACTCTTATTGAAGCCCACGTGGATGGCGTACCGGTTCTGGAATGCCACTACGGCACCTCCGGTGGCCGCTATTCCTTGCGGGTAGAAAAAATCTTGGCCACCAACGACAGCGATTTGACTAAAGGTAAGTCCCTATGAGCGACCCTCACAACCCTAACGACCGGTCTGCACCCGAGGACGACTGGGCAGCCGCGATGGCTGAGCAACAAGCTGGCAGCCAAAGCAGCACCCAAGCCCAGGGACTGGAACAGCCCTTGGAGGATGACTGGGCCTCGGCACTGGCCGAGCAAAGCGCAGCCGCGCCTGTGCACGAACCCAGCCCAGCCAGCAATCTGTTCCCGCCCATGGAACACGCCCAGGCGAACGCCACCACCGATATCGACATGATTATGGACATCCCGGTCCAGTTGTCGGTGGAGCTGGGCCGCACACGTCTGACCATCAAGAACATTCTGCAACTGGGCCAGGGCTCGGTAGTGGAACTGGACGGTCTGGCCGGTGAGCCGCTGGATATTTACGTGAACGGCTACCTGATCGCCCAAGGCGAAGTGGTTGTGGTGGACGATAAATACGGTATTCGCGTCACCGACATCGTGACCCCATCAGACCGTATCCAGCGCCTGAACGGCCGCCGCTAAAACATGGAACAAGCCCAGCTCGTCAGAATCATGCTTAGCCTGCTGCTGGTTGTAGGCCTGATTCTGGCAGCAGCCTGGGTCGCCCGCCGAGGCGGGCTGCTGAAAAACAAAAACCAGCAACGCATCAAGATTCTGGACAATCAACGCCTGGGGCCACGCAGCAGCGTAGCCTTGATCCAGATTGATGACCGCGAAATTCTGATTGGCATCACCCCTCAGCAGATCAGCCTGCTGCACACCACGACGCCTGCTGGCTCCGAGCCGGACTTCCAGGCCCATCTGGACCAGCACCGTGCGCCCCGCTGACCGCACCATGACCGCACTCCTCTCTTCCGCCCAACGCATCGGCCTGATGCTGCTTCTGGCTCTGATCAGCCTGCTCCTGCCTTCCGAAGCCTGGGCCCAAGCTGTTCCGGCCATTACCAGCACGGCAGGTCCAAACGGCTCGCAAACCTGGTCACTCAGCATCCAGACGCTGGCCATGCTGACCATGATGTCCTTCCTGCCTGCAGCCTTGCTGATGATGACCGGCTTTACCCGCGTCATCATTGTGCTCGGTCTGCTGCGCAATGCCATGGGAACAGGCACGGCACCGCCCAACACCGTGCTGGTGGGTCTGGCCCTGTTTCTGACTTTCTTTGTGATGTCGCCGGTGTTTGATCAGGTGTATCAGGACGCCTACAAGCCCTTGTCGGAAAACAAGATCAGCTTTGAAACCGCGCTGGAGCAAGGCGCCCAGCCCCTGAAAACCTTCATGCTGCACCAGACCCGTGAAGCGGACTTGAAGCTGTTTGGCGATATGGCGGGCGTGGCAGAACTGGAATCTCCGGAAGATGTCCCCTTGCGCGTATTGGTGCCGGCTTTTGTGACCAGTGAGTTGAAAACCGCCTTCCAGATCGGCTTTACGATTTTTATCCCTTTTCTGATCATTGACCTGGTGATTGCCAGCGTTCTGATGTCCCTGGGGATGATGATGGTCCCACCCGTGACCATCTCGCTGCCCTTCAAGCTCATGCTGTTTGTGCTGGCCGATGGCTGGCATCTGCTGCTGGGTTCCCTGGCTCGCAGCTTCTACCAATAAAGGACTGCCATGACTCCCGAAACCGTCATGTCCATGACCTATACCGCCCTGAAACTGGCCCTGTCCATGGCCGGTCCCATGTTGATCGTGGTGCTGGTAGTCGGTCTGGGCATCAGTATTTTCCAGGCAGCCACCCAGATCAATGAGATGACGCTATCTTTCATCCCCAAGCTGCTGGCCATGGGCATTACGGTAGTGCTGCTGGGCCCCTGGTTGATCAACAATATGGTCGACTACATGCAGGGCCTGTTACGTGGCATTCCCGGGCTGGTCAACTAAGACCGACCAGCGCGACAAGGAGCCTTCCGTGAGTACGCAAATCCGTGACTGGCAAAGTGCAATGCCTTGCCCACTGAACAGGCCCTAGGCTTGCCGTGCTCGACCTGAACTCCGCCCAGCTCTATGCCTGGCTCAACGCCTTTCTGTGGCCCTTCATCCGTATTCTGGCCACCCTGGCCACGGTCCCCTTTTTCAGCGAATCGGCCATCCCCAAGCGGGCCAAAGTGGGTCTGGGTTTTGTCCTGACCCTGATTGTCGCGCCCTCGCTACCGCCTCTACCCGATCTGCCTACGGCCTCTTACGAGGCCCTGCTGATTGCGGCGCAACAAGTGTTCATCGGGGTCGCGCTGGGCCTGACCATGCGCATCGTGTTTGCAGCGGTGCAGACAGCGGGCGAATTTATCGGGCTGCAAATGGGCTTGTCTTTTGCCTCATTTTTTGACCCCGCTACTGGCGCGAATACCGCCGTGCTATCGCGGCTGCTGAACGTGATTGCGGTGCTGACCTTTCTGGCCCTGAACGGCCATCTGCTCTTGCTGGGCGTGCTGGTACGCACATTCCATGTGCTGCCCATCGGTGCAGACCTGAACATCAATGGCTGGGGTGCCTTGCTGGATTGGAGCAGCGAATTGTGGGTGTCTGGCATGTTGCTGGCCCTACCGCTGATTATTGTGCTGCTGACCATTAACTTGGCCTTCGGGATATTGAACCGTACCGCCCAGCAATTGACGATTTTTGCCGTGGGTTTTCCGATCACCCTGACCATAGGCCTGACCTTGCTAACCGTAGTCGTCCCTCAAACCACGCCCTTCCTGACCCAGCTATTCAACTCCGGCTACGAAGCCATGATGCGGGTCGCTCTGGGGCTGGCGGGTTCTTAAAACGCGTGCGCCTGCCGCTGCTTGTGCGACTGCATCAAGCGCCGGGCCTGCCCTATGGTCAGGATGCCTTTTTGCTTGGCGCGCCCAATCAATAACTGCATCAACTGTGCACTGACCAGGGCGTCGCCCAAAGCATCATGGCGGTCGCTTACTGGCAGACCACAGTACTTCAGGCAATCGTCCAGGCCCAAGCGACGCCCCCGCCAGTCCGGCAATACACAGGCCGCCAGCTCGGCCAGATCCAGGGCCAAAGGCCGAGACTGCTCCAGCCCGGCCTGTGGCCAGGCACGATCCAGAAACGCCAAATCAAAATCGGCATCCCAGGCTACCCATACCGTATTTTCTGAATAGCGAGCAAAGTCCCGCATCAGCTGTGGCAAGGGTTCGCCCTCTTCTTGTTGCTGCGGGCTGATCTCATGAATCAATAAGCTATCGGGGCTACGCTCGCCATGGGTACGAACCAGACCGGACCAGATATTGCCCAGGGCAATCGAGCCGTTTTCCAGCCGTACTGCTCCCATCTGCACAATATGGTGGCGCTTAGGCTCCAGACCGCTGGTTTCCAGATCCAGCACGGTAAACGCCGCTTCGTCCAAGACCTGCTCATCCACCCCGCTCCAGGACAAGGAGGGGCTGCGTGCAGCGAAAGAGGCTCGACGCCAAGGTAACCAGGAAAGCAGTTTCATAAGCGATACCGGAAAGCCAGAATACGTTGGGCACGACGCACTTGTGACAAGGCCTCACGCAAGACACGCGCATCCAGAGCACCCAAACCACTCAAGCGCACCAGATTGTTGGGCTCCTGCCCTTCTTGAAGCTGGGTTTGATGATGCTGCAAGCGCAACAATTGCAGATAGCGATAGGCTTCGCACAAGCCTTCTGATTCCTCGGCCGTAAAGACGCCGCGCTGGGTCAGCACCGCCAGCCTGTCCATGGAGGACGGCAGCTCGCAACCGTGCGCCAGCGCCAGCACACGCAGCACATCAACCATAGGAGCCAAGGCTTGTTTCTTGATATCCAGCTTGTCATCACCCTGCCCCATCAAGGCCTCCAGGCGGCTACGCTTTTTACCACTGGGAATACGGGTCTGACAGGTACTTTGAGCCAGCATGCGCTGGAACACAGGGTTATCGTTCACCATGCCCAGTACCCGACGCTGCATGCGTTGCAGCATACTGCTCTGGCCCCAGATGGCGCGGCAATCGAAGTAAATCGTGGACTCCAGCAATTGCTCGGGCGCAGGCCGTTCAATCATGATCTGGAAGCGATGCAGCCATTCGGCTTCAGACAGGCATAGATCAGGATTACTGGCCATGATATTGCCGGTACACCAGACCATCCCGCAGCGGTCCAGGGCCTCGTTCACCCGACGGGCAAAAGGCAAGAGCAAGGCGCGATGGGCTTGGGCCTGTTCGGGCGAATGGGCGGCAAACAAAATGCCATTGTCCTGATCGGTATGACGGGTTTGCTCACCACGAGCCTGGCTGCCAAAGGCCAGCCAGCAAAACTCGATGCCATCCAGCCCGGAGCCGGGCAAGGTCAATTCAATCGTGCGCTGAACCGTGTGATCGTTCAAACGCGTAATCACCGCAGTCAGTTGTTCAGAACGCGCACCGTGGGCCAGCATGGCATCCACCAACCGACCAATATCGGACTGCAGACGCACCAACACAGACACGTCCTGGGCACAGCGCAAGGCACGCGACAAATGCACCAGATCCACGCGCTGCAAGGAGAACACATCGCGCTCGGACACCATGCCGACAACTTTATGGTCTTGAACCAGGCAGATATGGCCGATCTGATGCTCTACCATCAGCAAAGCCGCATCAAAGGCCGAGGATTGCGGCGCCAGCCAGACCGGGTCCGGTGTCATGACTTGAGACATGGCCTGGGTCGGATCGTACTGACCACCTGCCACCAAACGGCGCAAGTCTCGCAAGGTAAAGATGCCCAGCAGGTGCTGGTCCGGATTGACGACCACCATGCTGCTGACCTGACGCTCGTGCATGTCTTTGACCGCCTGCTCGACCGGGCAATCCGGCAAGCAGCTGAGCAAACCGCGCTCCGTCAGGGCTTGCAGACTCATGTCCAGCGTATAGCTGGCGCCCAGGTCGGCACTGGCGCTTTGCTGAGCACTGCGCCAGACCGAGGCTAACAAGCTGCTGGCACCACGCAGGCAGTAATCCCGAAAAGGCTCGCTAATGGTCAGTAGATGGGCAACGGCTTCACCAGCCACACACAAGGTAAAGCAGTCTTCCTGCACCTGGTACGCGCTGTCCAGAGCCTGACCCGAGACCAGTTCACGCACGGGCAGCAGGTCTCCTTCCACATACTCGTGAGTTTCACCGTGCTCCTGGCTGGAGAGTTGGCCTTGGCGAACAATGTAGAGCTGGTCAACACGCGCGCCTTCTTCCAGCAGCACCTGTCCGGCTGAAAAAAACCGTAGCTCGCTATGCTCGATCAGGTAATCGCAATGCTGCGCCTGCATCTGATCAAAAGGCGGGTAAGCAATCAACCAGGCCAAGATACCGGGCGCCTTCTGGCGCACCGCCGTCTTGGCCACGGATTCACCGGGAATCGCGAAGGACATGGGCGTCTCTGCTGGCTATAGGCAAAGAATTATTGTGCCATGCAGCATGACCCTCGCGGACCCTGTTTTTCTAGGGGATTTCAACTATAGGCATGCGCCTGTTTTTCCCCTCAACTCGCTTAACGCAAACGCTCGTAGTCACGCTCGGCCATGTCGATGACATCGCCTTCCTGAACTTTGAACTGGGAGACCGCCCCGGCCAGGGTCTCGGATTGAGACTGCAAGGAGCCTGCTGCTGCAGCGGCTTCTTCCACCAACGAGGCGTTTTGCTGCACCACAGCATCCATTTGAGCCACAGCGGTATTGATCTGTTCGATACCCGCCGTTTGCTCTTGGGAGGCCGAGGAAATCTCGCTCATCAGAGTGGTCACGCTATTTACGGCACGCACCACTTCCTGAATAATGTCGCCCGCGCTGGCCACTTGCTGTGTACCGGTCTGAACTTCGTTTTGCGAGGCTTCAATCAGGCCCTTGATTTCCTTGGCCGCTTGCGCGCTGCGTTGTGCCAGACTGCGCACTTCGCCCGCTACCACCGCAAAGCCCTTGCCCTGCTCACCAGCACGGGCGGCTTCCACGGCGGCGTTCAAAGCCAGAATATTGGTTTGGAAGGCAATGCCGTCAATCACATTGACGATGTCCGCCACCTGTCCGGAACGGGCAGAAATCTGGTTCATGGTGTTGACTACGGCACCAACTGACTCCCCACCCTGGCGCGCAACCTTGGCAGCGTTCTGAGCCAACTGGTCTGCCTGATGGGCGTTATCCGCGTTCTGGCGCACGGTGCTGGCCAGCTCTTCCAGACTGGCCGCCGTTTCCTGCAAGGCCGCCGCTTGTTGTTCGGTACGGGAACTCAAATCGGTATTGCCTGCAAAAATCTGCGAGGAACCCGAAGCAATCTCGTCCACACCTTGACGCACGGTCAGCACAATGCCTTGCAAGCTTTGCTGCATGCGGCGCATGGCGTCATACAAAACACCGACTTCATTGGCCGAACGGTAGGTAATTTTCTTGGTCAGATCACCATTGGCAATGTGGTCAAAGTGCACGCCCGCTTCACGCAAGGGTGCCAGGGCGGTACGGCCCAGCACCAGACGCAGCGCCACAATAATGGCCAGGCCAACCAGCAAGCCCAAACCAATCGCACTATTGGCTACGCTGGTTTGCAGTTCGGACTGGTCCAGCAGCAAATTGGTCTGATCGCTGTAGAACTTGCTCAGCTCTTCAATACGGAACTGGAAGGTAGCGGCGCGCAGCACCCCAAAACCTTCACTGACAAAGTAAAAAGTACTGTAGTCGCGCGTCTCCAGCGCCTGCACCATGGGTTCGATGCCATCATCCAGATACGCCTGATAGGAAGCGACCAGACCCATGGCCAGTCGGCGCAGCTCCGGTTCGGTAGGCATATTGGCACGGATATCCGCAAAAGCCTTGCGTACCTCATCCAGTTTCTGGTTAGCCATAATCACCAGATTGTCTGCGCTTTGCAGCGTATTGGCGTCGTTATCGATGCCGGCTTCCTGATAAAAACGGGCCGCGCTCATCAAGCCAAGACGCGCTTCCATCATATTGTTACTGAGTTGCAGAACCTGTACGGCACGATCGCTTTGGCGATTAATGGTGCGCAAGGCATCGCCGCTTTGCTGCAGGAAATACGCTGCCAGACCACCGACAGCCACAATCAACACCATGAACAAGCCCATGCAGATCATCAGCATGGTGCTGATCTTCAGGCCTGAAGCGGCTTTTAAACTTGGGCGAAAAGATTTGGAAGAACGACGTTTAGATGCGCGGGACGCGGACGGAAGACTGCTTTCAATACCCAGCATTTGCTAAATCCAAAGAAAACTCTAGTGGCTGACCGGCAAGATGGTGATCATGTCCGTGCCAGGGTGCTCAATCGTGACCGAGCCAGGGGTGGCGCTACGCGCCTGCTCGCGATACATGGAAGGAATATGACTGCGTTTGACCACTTGCTGGAAACGCCCCTGGGCATCGAATTGAAGCCACAGTTCCTGTCGAAAATAGACCGCATCCGTTGCCAGGGTTGTGCCCTGGAACCACACGGCCATTTCACTGCCATCAAGCTGTCGGTAGACCTGATGAGGGCGACCTTGCAAAGACAGCTCGGCATCGGCACGAGTACTTTGGCCCAGGACCAGATCGTTCAAACCCGAAGCCTTGAAGGAGGAACCCTGGGTGGCGCACGCCGCCAGGGTTAACAAACACAAGCCTATCAGTGTCTTACGCCCCAGCCCGACCCAGGTACTTAGTCGGGGAAAAGACATTAAAACTCCTCCCAATCATCATCCGAGGACGCCGCGTTTTGCTTGCCACTCAGGTCGGGGCGCAACAGGAGCTGGCTATCATCCTGAGCCGCTGCCGACGCTTTGGCCGGCGCGGCTGCCCTGGCGGTCGCCGGCGCAGACAGGCCCTTGGTCGCCGCGCCAGCCGGTTTACTGGCTGCCGCACTGCTCTTTAACGATGGGCTGCGACGCTGCTCGGACTCGGAAGTGGAGGCATTGACGCTGCGGCGGTTGGCCACCCGGCGAGCGCTGACATCAATGACTTCAGTACCGGGCGAACGGAAGAAGGCGATGGCCTGATTGACCTTGGTCACCTGCTCGCTCAGGCCGGAAGAAGCCAGGGCAGCTTGCTCCACCAGACGGGCGTTGTACTGCGTGGTTTCATCCATTTGGGAGACAGCTCGGTTCACCTGATCAATCCCGGAGGACTGCTCAATCGTGGCCGCCGTAATCTCGCCCATGATGTCGGTTACACGGCGCACGGAATCCACAATTTCCTGCATGGTGGCGCCGGCACGTTCCACTTGTGAGGAACCTTCCGTCACTTTACGCACCGAATCTTCGATCAAGGCAGTAATTTCACGCGCAGCCTGGGCGCTACGCTGAGCCAAGGCTCGCACTTCAGCGGCCACCACTGCAAAACCCTTGCCCTGCTCACCGGCACGTGCGGCTTCCACAGCCGCATTCAGCGCCAGAATATTGGTCTGAAAAGCAATGCTGTCGATCACGCCCACAATGTCGGAAATCTTGTTGGAGCTGGCCGAAATGCCTTGCATGGTTGCAACCACTTCATTGACGGCACTGCCACCACGATGAGCCACATCCGATGCGGTCGCAGCCAACTGATTGGCTTGCTGAGCGTTGTCCGCGTTCTGGCGAACGGTGCCGGCCAACTGTTCCATGCTGGCAGCGGTCTGCTGCAAGGAAGCGGCCTGCTCTTCGGTACGGCTGCTGATATTGGTATTGCCCTGGGCAATTTCCTGCGCACCGGCGTGGATCTCTTCCAGACCCAGACGTACCGTCGTGGTGGTCTTGACCAGGGATTCCTGCATGCGACCCAGCGACTCGAACAGATCACCGATTTCATTGGCGGTCAGCACGCGAATACGTTGAGTCAGATCGCCTTTGGCAATTGCATCAAAGTACGCAGCAAAGTCGCCCAAGGGACGCACCACACGGCGGAAGAAGTAGCTGATCGCGGCCAGGCCCAGCAGCACGGCCAGCACCAGCACAACGGTCAGGACGATATTGAACGTGCTCTGCTGCTCTTGCAGGGTGCGCAAGACTTTGTCGCCCGAACCCAGGGCCAGCAGGCCATGAAAGTAATACAGTGCCCAACCTGCCATGGCCACTGTCAATGCCATCAGAGCAGCAATACAAAAGGTCATGCCGACCTTTAGACTCAAATTCTTAAAAAGCATAGAAGATTCCCGCACGTGGTGCTTGACTGCCGGTTAAGGAAAAACCACCCAAAAAAGGAACGCAGACTTAGCGATTCAGATTGAACAAGCTCATGCTCTGAATCGTCTGAAACGCCATGGCCGACATTTCCAGCGCGGCCTTGCGCAACTCCAGATCCGTGGAAGCCTGAAAAATATTCAGATCTTCCAGACGCGAGAGCTCATTGGTGTAGTTCAGGGCACGAGCCGCGCCGTTGGCGCTCAAGGCATCAATCTCGTTCATGCGCGTACCCACCGAGGAAATCACGGTCTGGACGTTATCGAAGTTTTCTCCGATACGTTGCATGGCCGAGTTCATCGCGTTGCGGAACTCTGCCTGCCCAGCGGGATCGCCACTGACCGGCTTGCGCAGGACCTCAACCACCGATTGCAAGGTGTTGAACATGTTCATGTCCGCCGAGCTGGTGCTGTCTACCGAGCTGACCTCGAAGCTGTCACCCACGGCAGGCTTGCCTTCGATCTGGACGCTGACGCCACCGGGCAAATTAATGCGCTGACGCTCGTTCTCGTCCAGTACGCCTTGGCTGACAACCGCGCCATTCACTTCGATGTCGTACTCGGTTTCCGAGGTAAAGCGGATGGTGTAATTGGCTTCAGCACCGGCCAAAGAGGAGTTGCCATTGGGCCCACTGACCACAGCCGAACCTGTATTGGCATTGGCCTGTGTGAAATAGGCGGTAGAGCCCGGATTGGCGCGCTCGAAAATGGTGCGGCCATGATCGGCCGAATCCATTTGACGGGTTTGCTCAACCTGAATATCACGGCTATTGGTATCGCCGGTGTAGCTGAACGTATTACCTGTGCGCTCAAATGCCTGTGTCGTGCCTTTGGCGCCAGAGAACAGGTACTGGCCCGAGCCATCCTTGGTATTGGCAAAGCCAAACAGGGTATCCAGAGCACTTTCCATCACCGTGGCCAGTGTGCTGCGGTCCGCATCGGACAAGGTGCCGGTAGAGGCTTCCACCAGACGGGTCTGCACGCCTTGCAACTGCAGGTTAACGGCGTTGAGCAGGTTTTCTTCTTCGCCCAGGGCGCGCATAGCCACTTCACGGTTTTCACCGTAACGCTTGTCCATGGCCTGGGACTGGGCCAGGTTAATGGTCTGAGCCGACGCCAGCGGATCATCCGATGGGGTAATCATGCGCTTTTGCGAGCCCATTTGCTGAAAAACCCGCATCAGATCGGACTGCTGCTTGTTGATCGAAGTCAGGCCCGTCTGAAAGAAAAGAGAAGAACTAATACGCATAGCAAGGTTCCAATTTCAAGACTAAAGAGCCGTACTTAACTACGCAGGCCTAAAAGGGTGTCAAACATCTGGGAGCTGACATCAATCAGGCGGGCAGCGGCCTGATACTGCTCCTGATAACGCTGGAGCATGATGTATTCCTCGTCCTTGTTCACACCGGACAAGGTTTGCTGAGCGGCATAGTTTTGCTCGATCAGCTTTAACTGAGCTTTGGCCGCCGTGCCGTTTTGCTGCGTTTGCACCGCAATACGGTTCACGATCTGACCGAAAGAATCGTTCAGGCTCAAAGAGCCGTCGGCCAGCACTTTGGTATTGCGCAAGTCCGCCAGTTTCTGGGCGATGGCACCGTTAGCCGAACCGGTGTCTTTGTCGGCTGCGGCAATATCCTGTGGGCGCTTGATCTCCACCTGCAAGCTGCTGCCTGCATTGACGGTAGGCTGCAGCAACCAGGAGTCGCCATCCTGAGATTGGGTTTTCAAGCCGGAGACATCAATTTCCAGACCATCCACCCGGGTAATGCCACCGTTCTTGTCCGGACCGTTCAGGGGGGTGACGTCATTGCTGCTCAGGTTACGCAGCTGGAAGCGGCCATCCACGCGCTCGATGCGGTAGTTATCGCCCGTCAGCTTGTCGACTGGCTGGGTGTAGCCCTTACTGGGATCAGCCGGATCAACGGGGTCTTTGTAGAAAGACACGCCAGGAATACCGCTACTGGCCGGGTTATTGCCGTTGGCAATCACTTTCGGGCCGCTGACGCTGAACATGTCTTTGCCAGCCTCACCCTTCAGGTCCACTCCTTGACGGTGAATGTCGTTCACCGTGTGGGCCAGACCCACAGCCAAACGACCCAGCGCATTGATGGCCGGTTCCAGGCTTTCCTGACGGAACTGCAACAGGCCACCCAAGGTGCCGCCCTTAATAGTGCCCTCGCGGAACTCGGACACCACCATCTTGCCGTCCACATTCAGTGCGGAGGTAAAGCCCACCACCATACGCTCGGGGTTCTCAGCCGAACGCACGGCGTGCAAGGGGTAAATACTTTCGCCACCCAGCAGCATCTGGCCGCCGGCCGTGGTGATGCTCATCCGACCATCCTGCTCGACGGTACGCACATCAATCAGCTGACCCAGCTCGGCCACCAGTTGTTCACGCTGGTCCAGCAAGTCATTGGGTTCGTGGCCGGGCGTGGTGCCTTTGGCAGCAACGATCTGTTTGTTGACGTTATCAATCCGTTCCAGATAGCTGTTGATCTGGGTAACGGTGGTACCCACCTGGGTATTGATGTTCTCGTTGACGCGGTTCATGTAGGACGTCGCGTCACGAATCTGGGTAGCCAGACTTTCAGCACGGCCCAGCAGTTCCTGGCGGGCCGAAGGATCAGCAGGCTGCGATGCCACCGCTTCCAGACCATTGAAAAAGTTTTGCAAGGCGGGACTGACACCGACCGTGCGGTCCGAGAACAGATTGTCCAGCTGGGCAATTTCCGTACCGTAGCTGACCAGAGCCGCACCGGTAGTTTGCGAGCGCACCAACTGCTGATACAGAAAGTTGTCGTAGGAGCGCTGAACGGTAACCACCTGCACGCCACGGCCGTAATAGCCATTGCCGCTTCCTACCGAACCAGCCGTCTCAACCAGAACCGATTGGCGGTTATAGCCAGCGGTATCGATATTATTAATATTGTGGCCCGTCACCTGCATGCGCTTTTGAGCGGCAAACAAGCCGGTAATACCAAGGTTGGCGAGATTCATATCAAATCCTTTCTGTCCTGCCCGGCCCGTAGTGTCCAAGGCGAAAAATGAACATGCTGCTTTTTAACGACCACCTTGGTGCAATATTTAGACCTGCATTAATAATTAAGACTTGCCGCCATCAAAGTAGGCCATGATGGAGATCAGTTTTTTGGCGTAGGAGGGGTCGGTAGCGTAGCCCGCATCCTGAATACGCTGCGCCGCTTCCTGAGGAGAAGCCGCTTGTTTTACGCTTTCATAGCGTTTGTTATTACCGATCAGGCGCGCATAGTCCGCAAACGACTCGGCATAGGAGTCGTAAGCACGGAAGGTCTGCGTCATTTTGCGCGCCACGCCGTTCTGATATTCCGTCGTCATGACTTCCACCGTTTTGCCCTTCCAGGACGGTGTGGCCTTGATACCAAACAGGTTGTGGCTAGTGGAGCCATCTGCGTGCATGATTTCACGCTTGCCCCAACCCGATTCCAACGCCGCTTGGCTCAAGATCAGCTGGGCCGGGACGCCACTGTCCTCGGCTGCCACTTTGGCGGCCGTGTTCATGCGGTCCACAAACTGGCGAATATGATTGGGCGCGCCCTGAATCGACGAGTACACACGCTGCACCGTACTGTTATTGCTGAGCTTGTCGATCAGCTCGGCAATCGATGCTGCATCAATGGAACGGTCATTAGGCATGCGCGAACGCAAATCCGCCCGACGCGAAGAGGCCGCTTCCGGATCATAGGACGCGACACCAAATGGCTCGCTGTTCTGCCCGCTCATCTGGGCCTGCAAGGCTTTGGCCAAACCAATGCCGGGGTCAGCCAACTGCATGGCCAATTGCTCATCACCCAGACTTTGCGCCATGCGCACCGACTGCGTATCAAACAAGCCGCCTTCGGGATTGGCAGCCCGTGCCTGCTTCAAAATATTTTGAATGAACAGGGACTCGAACTGACGCGCCACTTGCAGCTGGGTGGCCTGATTCTGACCGTCCTGCCCGGCTTGCCGACGCAGCTGGGCCAGCTGCTGGGGGTCAAACATCGAAACCTGCGTTCCCGTGCCCGGACGTGGGAAGTACTGCACCGTCATTAGATGATCTCCAAATCGGCCCGCAAAGCGCCCGCGCTTTTCAGGTTCTGCAAGATGGACAACAAGTCTTGAGGGGTGGCACCCAAAGCGTTCAAAGCGCGCACCACATCGGCCAGGTTGGCACTGGTCTTTACGCGTTGCAGGGAGCCGCTATCACTGCGCATTTCAATCTGGGTGCTGTCAGCCACTACGGTCTGACCACCACCAAAAGGAGTATCCGGCTGGCTGACCTGCGGTTGACGGCTGATGACCACGGACAGATTGCCGTAGGCAATGGCGGCTTCATCAATCGTGACCGTGCGGTTCATGACCACCGAGCCGGTACGAGCATTGATCACCACGCGAGCACGTGCCGGTGGCAGATTCACTTGCAGGTTTTCAACATGCGAAATAAAGGCGGTTTGAGCCTGGGGATCCAAGGGACCGCGCACCTGAATCAAGCGACCATCCAGCGCTGTTGCGGTCGAAGGACCAAACTGCTTGTTCAGGGCCGCCACCACGTTCTGGGCTGTACCGAAATCCGAGGAATTCATTTCCAGATTGATCACGCCATCCCGAGCGTAAGTCGTGGGTACGCTTTGCTCGACCGTTGCGCCGCCTGGAATGGTGCCGCCATTGAGCTGGTTGACCTGTACGCTGGAACCACCTGCTTCGGCCCCTGCCCCACCCACCAGCAAGTTGCCTTGGGCAATGGCATAGACCTGACCGTTCGCACCTTTCAAGGGCGTCATCAACAAGGTCCCGCCACGCAAACTCTTGGCATTACCCATGGAGGACACGACCACATCCACGGCCTGACCAGGACGGGCAAAGGCTGGCAGACGAGCCGTCACCATGACAGCCGCCACGTTCTTGAGCTGCATATTGCTGCCCTGGGGAATGGTCACCCCCAACTGGGACAGCATATTGGTCAAGCTTTGCTGGGTGAAAGGAGCCTGACGCACCTGGTCACCGCTGCCATCCAGACCCACGACCAGACCGTAGCCGATCAGCGGGTTGTCTCGCACGCCCTGAATGGATGCCAGATCCTTGATACGCTCGGCCTGACTGACCGGAGCCAGCAACAGGCCCGCCGCCAGCATGGCTGCTTGCAGCACATGGCGACAAGAAGAAAAACGAGTACGACTCATGGAAAACGCCATAGCAAGCAAAAGGCTCAGAACGGAGAAATATTCAGGAAAAAACGCTGTAGCCAACCCATGGTCTGGACTTCGTCCATAACCCCTTTGCTACGAAACTCGATACGGGCATCGGCCACTTGGGTGGAGGACACCGTATTGCTGCCAGTAATGGAGCGTGGGTCCACCACACCAGAAAAGCGGATGTGCTCGCTGCCACGGTTAATGGCGATCTGCTTCTCACCGGCCACCTGCAAATTGCCGTTAGGCAAAACGCCGACCACGGTGGTCGTCAAGGTGCCGCTAAAAGTATTGTCGGCACGGCTGGAACCCTTGCCCTGGGCCTTGTTCGAGCCGCTAACTTCAAAGTTCTGCTTGCTGCCCACCTCGTTAGGCAGGAAGGCTGGAACGCCGGTAAAGTCCAGGCCACCGCTTCCGGTCCGATCCGTATTGGTCGAAACATTCTTGGCCGCGTTGGTACGCTCCTGGATCATGATCGTGACAATGTCACCCACATTACGTGGCCGTCTGTCTTCAAACAGCGGATAGTTGCCGTAAGCCGAGGGCTGGTAGATGGAGCCATTGGCCACTACGGCGGCAGGCACCGCCGGTGGCGGGGCCGCCGTCAGGGGACCGGTTACCACATCTTCAGGGGGCACCAGCGCACAACCGGACAGGACCACAAGCGCACACAAGGCAAGACGGCTCATCAGAGCTTGGAACATTGTCACGATCTCTTTAGATTTACAGCTGTGTCAGGCGAGCCAGCATCTGGTCAGCCGTAGAAACGGCTTTGCTGTTGATTTCGTAGGCGCGCTGGGTGCTGATCATATTGACCAGCTCCTCGGCCACATTAACGTTGGAGGTTTCGTTGTACTTGTGCATGACCAGACCTGCACCGTCCATGCCGGGTTGCAGGAAGTTGGCGGCGCCCGAGGCATCGGTTTCGATGTACAAGTTCTCGCCCATGCTCTGCAGACCAGCCGGGTTCACGAAGGTGCTCAATTGCAATTGGCCCACTTCCACACTCGTACCGGCTGCGCCAGGCTGAGTGACCGACACCGTGCCATCACGGCCAATGGTCAGTTCCAATGCGTTATCGGGGATATTGATGGGAGGCTGAATGGGGTAACCACCAGCGGTAACCAACTGACCATTCTGGTCGCGCTGCAAGCTACCGTCGCGCGTGTAGGCAAACGTGCCGTCTGGCATTTCCACTTGTAGGAAACCGCTACCCTGAATCGCGATATCCATATTGTGGCCCGTGTGCTTCATGTCACCTTGGGTATGAATACGCTCGGTGGCTACGGTGCGCACACCGGTACCAACCTGCAAGCCGGTAGGCAACTGGTTGGCAGCACCGACTTGGGCACCAGGCTGACGAATGGTTTGATACATCAAATCCTCAAACACCGCACGGGTCCGTTTGAAGCCGGTGGTATTCACGTTGGCCAAGTTATTGGAGATAACGTCCATATTGGTCTGCTGGGCTTCCAGACCGGTCTTGGCAATCCACAGAGAGCGAATCATGTGTGTGTAATCCTTGCAGCTAGCGCCTGCGCAATCAGCGCGGCTTAGCCATTAAAAGAAAGTAGGGAGTTGGCCCGATCTTCGCGTGCGCTGGCGTCCTGGATGACCTTCATCTGGGTTTCAAAGCGGCGCGCATTGGCAATCATGGCCACCATCGCTTCAGCCGGGTTCACATTGCTTTTCTCGATAAAGCCCGAAACCATGCGCACTGAAGGATCAGCCGGAGCCGGCGCGCCATTGCTCATGCGAAACAAACCATCCTGACCCCGCAACAAATCTGCGGAGGGTGGATTGACCATCTTCAATTGACCCATCACCTGGATATCGCGCGGATTGTCACCTGCACCCAGCGCGGTCAACTGACCGTCGCTGGAGAACGTGATCGATCCGCGATCCGGGATTTCAATGGCCTGCCCATCGGCGCTAAGCACGGGCAAGCCACCTTGTGTCACCAGCTGGTTCTGGGCGTTGACCACCAGATCGCCTGCCCGTGTATAGGCTTCCTGTCCATCCAGCGCACGGACGGCGAACCAGCCCTCGCCCGCAATGGCCACATCCAGCGCATTGCCGGTCTCGGCCATGGCACCAGACTGAAAACGGCTGCCCGGCGTCACCGTGGCCGTGCCTACGCGGGTTTGCGAACCCACATCGCTCGTGACGGGCACGGAACGGTAATACGCCAGCTGCTGACGAAAACCGGACGTGTTCACGTTGGCCAGATTGTTGGTAATGACGTCTTGTTGCTCCAGCGTGCGCTGGGCGCCATTCATGGCGGTGTAAATCAGGCGATCCATGACAGCTCTTAACGCAGGTTGACCAGGGTTTGCAGAACCTGATCCTGCGTCTTGATGGTCTGGGCATTCGCCTGGTAGGTACGCTGGGCAATAATCATATTGACCAGCTCCTGACCCATATCCACGTTGGAATCTTCCACGGCCTGCCCCTTGATGGTAGCCAGACCGTTCTCGCCAGGACGACCCAGGATAGGCTGGCCCGATGCGCCGGTTTCAGCCCAGGCGTTACCGCCTACGGGGCTCAGACCTTGCAGGTTGCTGAAGTCAGCCAGAACCAGGGAACCCAGACGCTGCGTTACACCGTTGGTGTAGGAAGCCACCATGGTGCCGTCCTTGTCGATGCTCATGCCAGCGTACTCACCCGTGGCGTAACCATCCTGGTAAGGCTTGCCCTTGGCAAACTCGCCACCGAACTGGGTGGTGCCGGTATAACGCACATCAAACACCAGATCATCAGCAGGCGACGCATTGCCACCGGGATTGGCCAGGGTCAGATTGACGGTAGCCGGATTGGGGCTGGTCATCACACCTGCACCGTTAAAGGTCAAGGTCGCGCTAGCAGGCGACAAGGGTGTGCTGCCTTCCATGTAGTACACGTCCCACACACTCTCACCGGCCGCATTGGCGGGGCGCTTGACGAAGTATTGGGAAACCTCGTGGCTGTTACCCAGCGAATCGTAGACAGAGTAGCTGAATGCGTTGCTGTAAGTCGTGGGGTCTTTGGGATCAAACACATTGACCGCAACGGTTTCCATATCTGGTTCCATCGCGGGTTCCATGACTGGATCGCCGTTAGCATCTAACTTGGGCTCCATAACAGGATCACCGTTGGCATCCAACTTGGGTTCCATTACCGGCTCCATCACTGGTTCCATAACGGGATTACCGCTGCCATCCAGAACGGGATTGCCATTGGCATCCAGCTGGGGCTCCAGTTTGGGCTTGAATACCGGATCACCGTTGGCATCCACTTTTTGCTGTGTTTTGGTCGTTGGAATCGCTTCCGCACCGCCGGGCAGATTGGGCTTGAAATCCAGGGCTGTCGTAGCTTTGGGAGGCACGTTGGCCGAAGGCACTTGCAAGCGCTCCAACTGGCTACCACCTGGGCCGTAACCGGTCAGGTAATGACCTTGGGCGTTAACCAGATAGCCTGCCTTGTCCGGATAGAACTGACCATTGCGCGAGAACAGTACAGCGCCGTTGCTTTGCTCCAGACGGAACAAACCGTTTGCACCGTCAATCGCCATGTCGAACTGATTACCCGAGTTGCTGATGTTACCCACAGTGAAACGCTGACTGACGCGCGATACCTGCACACCCAGACCGATACGCGAGTTGGCATACACGTCCGCAAACTGCACTGTCGAGGACTTGTAGCCCACCGTGCCCGAGTTGGCGATGTTATTGCCGATAGAATCCAGGTTTTGGGAGGCGGCGTTCAAGCCACTCAATCCTTGTCCGAAGCTCATGAACTTTCCTTTTAATGTCGTGTTGGCCCAGCCCGCTTTTGGGGCAAGCGGCGCTTACATGATTTTGCGTATATCCAGCAGGGAGAACGAACCCGCCAGGCCAAGATCCAGCATCAAACCGCTGGAGGTATAAGCCACGCTATCGACCTTGCCGTGCGTCAATGGGCTGGCTGTGACGGCGGTGCCATCATTACTGGCCAATACGCTGACGGTGTACGAACCGTCGGCCAGCGGTAAACCATCGTTATCCAGGCCATCCCACTCCAGCGAGTACACGCCCGCGTCTTTGGCACCCAGATCGTATTCACGAACCACTTTGCCGCTGCTGTCCTTGATCTGAACCACGGTCGAGGTCGCTCCACTGACCAGATCGATGCCGTAGGGCATAGCCACTTTTTCGCCATCCTGGCTGGTCCCCAGCGACACTTTCGAGCCCGGCACCAGCACTTGCTTGCCGATCAGATTGGCGGCCTGCATAGACTGGCTGACGTCCATTTGCCCGGCCACAGCCAGCAAGGTGTTATTCAATTGCTGAATCCCCGCCACCGTGGACATTTGCGCCATCTGGGTCGTGACCTGGGCGTTATCCATGGGGTTGAGCGGGTCCTGATTACGCAGCTGCGTAATCAGCATGGTCAGAAAGCGGTCTTCCGTTTCCGCCATGGCGCTTTTGTTGCGGGCATCCACACCAGCCATGGTCCCTGCAGTGGGGTCCAGGGCGGTGCGATCGTTATTGACTGTGCTCATGTTCTATCTTCCGTAAACCGGCTTACTGGCCAATGGTCAAGGTGCGCAACATCAGGTTCTTGGAGGTGTTCACCACTTCCACATTGGCCTGATAGGAGCGCGACGCGGCCAGCATATTGACGGTCTCGGCCACCACATCCACATTGGGCAGAGTCACATAGCCTTGTTCGTCAGCGTAGGGATTGCCGGGGTCATATTGCAAACGGCCGGGCGCATCACTTTCCTGCACGCCCACCACTTGCACGCCACCCACGGGGCTGTTGCCCTGAGGAGTCATTTGAAACACCACTTGGCGGGCCTTGTAGGGCTGGCCATCGGGTCCAACCACGCTATCGGCGTTAGCCAGGTTGCTGGCCGACACGTTCAAGCGCTGCGATTGTGCCGTCAGAGCAGAACCGGCAATCTGGAAAATACTGAAACTGGACATGAAGACTCGCTATTACTGTTGCAAGGCCGCCATCAAGCCTTTCAAGCGCTGGGAAGCCAGGTTGATCGTGCTTTGATAGTGCAAGGTGTTATCGGCAAATTGCATGCGCTCCACATCCATCTCGACCGTGTTGCCGTCCAGAGAAGGTTGTACAGGAACGCGATAGAGCAACTCGTCCGTGCTGGGTGGACGGGTTGCCTGGGCGGGAATATGACGGGTCGAGGTCAAGGACAAACTGGTATTGGGCAATGCCATCTGACCCTGCCCCCCTAAAGCGGCCTTCAAGGTGGCCGTAAAGTCCATATCCCTGGCCTTGTAGTTAGGCGTGTCGGCATTGGCAATATTGGAGGCCAGCACCTCCTGGCGCTCCTGGCGCACAGCCAGGGCCGTCTGGTAAAACTTCAGGTGCTCACCGATGCGATCAATCATGGAGTCAAGCCAATATTCTGTGTTCAAGTTTGAGATCCAGGTGAACGCGCGCACGCCTTTTCACCGCCATAACAGAATGGTAGCCAGAGGCACTGCTTCACAAATCAGGGAACAAAACGCAATTTATCGGCCAGTTCAGCTCTTGACCTGGCGACTGAGTCCGTAAAATTCAGTCATGACCTTATATAGACTCCTGATCTGCGTATGCCTGTTCGCCCTGGGTGCAACAGCGAACGTGCGCGCTCAAGAGAGCGTTCAGGCGCTGAGCGTGCAAGCCATGCAGGACCAGGCGCAGGACTATCTGCTCAAGCTGGCGCAGATGTATCCCGGTATCGCCACGATCACCCTGGACAGCGCGCGCCTGAACGCCATGCCTGCCTGCACCCAGAACCAGATATTTCTGCCCAGCGGTCAACGCCTGCGATCGCGCATGAGTGTTGGCGTGCGCTGCCTGAGCCCACAAAGCTGGAGCACCTCCATCAGCGCCACCTTGTCTATTCAGGGACACTATTACGTCACCAACCGCCGCATCAATCCGGGCGAGACCATCAATCAGGACGATCTGCTTGAGCGCGAGGGGGATTTGCTGGCTCTGGCCAATGGCGTGGTCATTGATCCCAACCAGATCATCGGGTATGTCGCCAGCCAGCGTATTCCTTTGGGCAATGCGATACGGGCTTCGGCTCTACGCGACCCGCAGTCGGTAACACGCGGCCAGATGGTGCGCACCATTGCGCGCGGTATGGGTTTTGTAGCGACCGGCGAGGGCCAGGCGCTGCAAAGCGGCTCACCAGGCACCCAGATTCAGATCAAGGCCAGTTCGGGGCAAGTGATTTCAGCCACGGTACTGGATGCATCCACGGTTCAGGTCGTTCTCTAAACTAAATCGGATGAGCATGCTAAAGTTTGCGTCCAGAGCGCCGTTACAAGATCAACGCAAAGAACAGGCCGCACGGAGAAACACGTGAAGATCAGCCCCTCCCCCCTCAAGACACCCCTTGCTGAAACGTCTGCCGCAGAGCGCAGCACGGCATCCCCTCGTGCGCGCCACGCGTACAACAACAGCAGCAGCACCAACGAAGTGGACTTCAGCGCTGCAGCCCGCCAGCTCAATTCCCTGCAAGACAGCAGTGCCGATGTCGACATGAAAAAAGTCGAGGCCTTGCGCAAGGCCATTGCAGCCGGCGAGCTCAAAATTGACACCAGTCGGATCGCCGACTCCCTGATTGCCTCTGTGCGCGATCTTCTCAAGTAACTCACCTGAAACGGCCATGTCTTTGCAAACCTGTCTTGCCGATCAACGCCAAACCCTGCTGGACTTCGAGCAGCTACTGGCAGAAGAAAACACCCTGCTGCTGCGCAGCTTCGAGCCACAAGAACTGGCCCAGATCACCCTGCGCAAATATCAGCTGGTTGAACGTATCGAGCAACAGGACCAGGCTCGCGCCCAGCTCCTGCAAGCACGTGAACTGGAAAACAACCTCCAGGGCCTGCGCTACGCGGCTGAAGAAGACGAACTGGAAGAAGAACTAGAACAGTTGATCGAGCTGAGCGAGAAGGTGCGCAACGCCAGCGACAACAACCGCATTTTGGTGGATACCTTTTTGGTCGACACCCAGCAAAACCTGGACGCCCTGGAAGCCTTCACGGGTCGCAATACCTTTTACGACGCGTCCGGCAAAACACGGAATACGCAGTCTTCCTTGAGCTTGAAGGCTTAGAGCCAAGCCAAAGCTGCGCTCTGACAGACATAAAAAAGCCTGCCACACGGCAGGCTTTTTCAATCTTGCTGAATTTAGCTCATCGCTTCCTTCAACACCAGCATCTTTACCAGCGCATCAACCGCGTGGCTGGACTTCAGCCCCGGTTTGCCCAGCAAGCGTGCGCTGAGTTGTCGCACACCCAAATTGTCCGGTGCCTGCAGCAAATCCCAGGCGGCCAGCGTCAATTGGGCGGCGGCCAGCAAGTTGAGTTCTTCTTCAAACTCGGAATTGCTGGTAGGCAAAATGCCACGCACAGTGCTTAGCAAGCGCGCCATTTCCTGCACTTCGCTACGCAGCATCATGTAGCAGGCCAGACTGGCCGGGGCGATGGCCTCGGAGCCTGCGCGTTGGTGCATCAAGGCAAAACGGGTTTTCAACACTTTGCCGTCGTGACGACGCACGGTGCGCAGGATGATCAGGTCCAGATGCACAGGCTCGGCATTGCGTTGTCGCAACTGCACCGGCTCGACGGCGTACCACAGGGCGATTTCACCCTTCTTGGCGCGGCCCAACGTTTCCAGATGCAAGCGTGCTGCCAGATCGGGAATCGCGTGGAATGCCAGCTGTTTGCCAAGGGCATTCGGCGTGGTCTTGCCGTCCTTGTGCCACAAGGAAGTCGCACCCGGAATCAGGGCCAGCCAGTCGGCTTCCATATCAGCCCATTGACGCCACATGGTGGGCGAACCACCTTCAAAAATATGCAGCAAGTTTACCGGTTGGGCCTGGGCATTCAAGACCTGCATGGCCTGGTTCAGTGCCTGTGTCGGGCCCGGCCGTTCCATGCTGCGCACGCCCCGTACATCCGACCATTGGGAGGGCGTTTGGCGTTGATAATACGGCACGCTCAAGGCCTGACCTTTAGGACTGAACAGGAAACTGAACGAGCATTGCTCCTGGCTACCGGCAAGCTGATGATCGGCATGGATCACCAGCAAGCGGGACACATTGCCCTCACTGACTTCCTGACACGCGGCACGCATCAGGCCTTCGGCACGCTGTGCCGCCGCCCCATCCTGAACAGGGGCATTGTGAGCATGCAGATCGCGCCAGAAATCGTAGGCTTCCGCGCAGGCCAGACGTTCATCCAGATCGGCGGCTGCACGACGGGCCTGCTCCAGGGCGATAGGGCCACCCGCAGAGGCAGCCGACAACAAACGCGGCAAGACACGCGCACGGCGTTCTTCTTCAGCCTGTTGCTCCTGGGCGGACTGTCCACCGCTTTCCAGCAAGGCAGCCAGATCACCGGAACTGGGCGCGTACAAGGGGCGCTGGTTCTCGCGCACCTGCAAGGCAGAGTCGACCAGTTCGGCGGCACTCATGAAACGCAAATCCTCGGGCACTTTCTGGCCGTTGGACACATAATGAATAGGCAGCTTGAAGCGAATGGCCGTATCCAGCGGCCCACCCAGCTTGATCGCCTCGTCCACTTTGGAGATGATGCAGCCACTTAGCGGAGTGCCACCATCTTGCGTATAGCTGCGGGCGACCTCATCCAAGGTATCGCCCTGGCTGGCGGCGTTCAGGACCAGCAAGCGTTGCACCCGGCGTCCGGCACTGGCCAGCAATGCAGCTTGTTCTCGCACATAACGGTCGCGCTGGCTGATGCCCATATTGTCGATCAGGATCACCTGATCGGGCCGCACACCCAGCATCACGCTACGCAGTTGCGCCACGTCCTGAACAATATGCACGGCTACCCGCATCAGGTCGCCATAAATTTTCAGTTGCTCGTGCGCACCGATCCGATAGGTGTCAGTCGTCAGCAAAACGACCTTATCGGGACCAAAACGGCGCACAGCACGCGCAGCCAGTTTGGCCAGCGTGGTGGTCTTGCCCACACCCGTGGGGCCCACCAGAGCCAAGGCCAAGCCGGGCTGCCACAAGGAGTCCTCGGAACGCAGTACCGGCAAATGGGTTTCCAGCTCGGTCCGCACCCATTGCAAGGCCGCCCGCGCGCCCAGCTCTTCAGGCAGGCGCTTGAGCATGGCACGCAACAAGGCAGTACTGAAGCCTTGCGATAAAAGACTCTGAAATAGATTCACCGCGACAGGCGAGCGCCGCATCTGATGACTCCAGACCAGATCGTCCATGCGGCCTTCCAGGGCACCACGCAATGCCCCAATCGCACCCATCACATTGTCGGCGGCCGGTGGCGGGGCCATCTCCTGCTGACGTATGCCAGCGGCCTGATGCGGTGTGCTGCTGGGCATGGGTGCACGTTCAGTGGCACCACCGGGAACGGAGCTGGAATCGGTAGCGAGAATCTCCACCCCGCCATTCACGCGACGGTTGGACACAATCAAGGCATCGGGGCCCAAAGCGATACGCACCTGGCGCATGGCTTCACGGCTGGTACTACCAAAAAAGCGACTTATATTCATTCAGACTGACCAATAATGGTGGTGACCCGAAGGATGCGTTCTTCAGGGATTTCAGCGTTGGACAAGACACCCAGTTGTGGGATGTGGTGACGCAAGAAACGCGACAAGGTGGCCCGCAAAACAGGCGGCACAACCAGCACGGGCGGATCCCCATGTTCCTCCTGGAACTGGGCCGCACGCATGGCATCAGTCAGTACCGACTCGGCCAGACCTGGTTCCAGTGCACCACTGCTGGTCAGCGCCTGCGTCATGACCCGCTCCAGACGGGCATCCAGACCAATCACACGCAACTCGCCCTCGCCAGGGAACCACTGCTGCACAATAGCGCGCCCCAAGGCCACGCGCAGAACTGCAAGCAATTCGCCTGCCTCCTGGCCGGGCTGAACCGCACCGGGAGCCAGAATGCGCGGCGCATGTTCAGCCAGCGTTTCCACAATGCTGCGCATATCGCGAATCGGCACATCTTCAGCCAACAGACCACGCAAGACCTTGAGCAAGAGGCTGAGGGACAAGGTTTGCGGTACGAAATCTTCGACCAGCTTGGGCGCTTCGCGGCCCACGTGATCCAGCAATTGCTGCACTTCCTGACGGCCCAGCAAATCGGCCCCGTGGCGATGCAGCAAGTGGTTGATATGCGTGGCAATTACCGTGCTGGCATCCACCACGGTGTAGCCCGCAATCTGGGCCTGCTCGCGCATGCTGACATCCACCCAGACGGCGGGCAGGCCAAAGGCTGGGTCCGTAGTAGGTGTGCCGGGCAGCTTCATGGTGACACCACCGGGATCAATGGCCAGCCACTGCCCTGGCGTGGCGGTACCCCGACCAATTTCCACCCCGGCCAACAGGATGCGATAGTCGTTAGGCTTGAGCTCCAGATTGTCCCGGATATGAACCACAGGCGGCAAAAAACCCACTTCCTGTGCGAACTTTTTACGCAAGCTGCGGATACGATGCAGCAGCTCACCGTTTTGCGCATGGTCCACCAAAGAGATCAGGCGATAACCCACTTCCAGACCCAGCGGGTCCACCATGGACACATCATTCCAGCTGGCTTCACTGGCGGCAGAATCGGCTGCGGCCAGCACTTCATCATTGGGTTCGCTGGCTTGCTGCTGCTGTTCGAGCTGATGCTTTTGCATCATCCAGGCTCCAGCACCCAATATCGCGGCCAGCAGTAGGAACACCAGATTGGGCATGCCGGGAATCAAACCCATCAAACCCAGAATCCCGGCGGTGATATACAGCACCATGGGATTACGGAAAAGCTGGCTGACCATTTGCTGGCCCACGTCTTCATCCGTCGCCACACGCGACACTACCACACCAGCGGCAGTAGAAATGATCAGGGCTGGAATCTGGGCGACCAGGCCGTCACCAATGGTCAACAAGGTGTAAACGCGACCGGCTTCCGAGAAAGACAAGTCATGCTGCAGGACACCAATAATCAGACCACCAATCACGTTGATGACCATGATCAACAAGCCCGCCACCGCGTCCCCGCGCACGAACTTGCTGGCACCGTCCATGGAGCCGTAGAACTCGGCTTCCTGCGAAACCTCGGTACGGCGACGACGGGCATCGTCTTCGCCAATCAGGCCGGCGTTCAAGTCGGCGTCAATCGCCATCTGCTTGCCCGGCAAGGCGTCCAGGGTAAAGCGTGCCCCCACTTCCGCAATACGACCTGCACCCTTGGTAATCACCACAAAGTTGATGATGACCAGAATCACGAACACGATCAGACCAACGGCAAAGTTACCGCCCACCAGAAAGTGACCAAAAGCCTCAATCACCTGACCGGCAGCGTCCGGGCCTTTGTGGCCGTTCATCAGTACCACTCGCGTCGAGGCCACGTTCAAAGCCAGGCGCAACAAGGTCGCAAACAGCAGCACTGCCGGGAAAGCGGCAAAGTCCAGCGGCTTTTTGGTGAACATGGCCACCAGCAAAATCATGACGGCCAGGGCGATGTTAAAGGTAAACAGCAGGTCCAGCAGAAACGGTGGCAAGGGCAGAATCATCATGGCCATGACCATGAGGATCAGCACCGGACCAGCTAAAAGCCGGGCGTGTTGACCACCGTTTTGTTTCAGTAAGGCAAAAAAATTGTTCATTGCTTTTAATGTTTGCGCGAACGCAGTGGACCTTCATCCATGCCAGTTGGCACTTTCAATCGGGTGGGCATGATCGGGCGCTCGCCCTGCCCCTTGTTCCAGTTACGAAGCTGATAAACCCAGGCCAGCACTTCGGCCACGGCCGAGTACAAGTCCACAGGAATCTCGCGCTCCAGCTCCACGTTGAAGTACAAGGCCCGTGCCAGCGCTGGCGCCTCCAGCATGGCCACCTTATGCTCGGCGGCCAGCCCGCGAATCTTGGCAGCAATCAGCCCCGTGCCTTTGGCAACCACACGGGGGGCACCGCCCTTGCCGTCCTGATACTTCAAGGCCACCGCATAATGCGTAGGGTTGGTAACCACCACATCGGCCCCCGGCACCTGGGACATCATGCGCGAACGGGCCATGGACCGTTGCTGCTGCCGGATGCGCCCTTTCACATGCGGGTCACCCTCGCTTTCCTTATGTTCTTCTTTCACATCCTGGCGCGACATGCGCAGCTTTTTGTAAAAGCTCCACAACTGCCAGGGCGCATCAATCAAGACAATCACCAGCAAGCTGGCGGCGATCAGGGCACAACACTTGATGATCAGTGTCATCCCCGTGGCAATGGCCGCCGTGGGATGCACATACATCAAGGCCGTCATCTGCTCGCGCTCGGTCCAGATCACATACACCGCCACCGAACCCACCAGACCGGCTTTGGCCAGGGTCTTGATCAGCTCGATCACGGTCTGCATGGAAAACATGCGCTTGATGCCCTTGGCCGGATTCATGCGCTCGAACTTGGGCTGCAAGGCCTTGCCGCTAAAGCTCATGCCGCCCAGCGCGATCGAGGCAAAGATCGCGACCACAACCAGCAGCAGGAACAGCGGTGCCAGACCTTTTAATGCTTCGCCTGCCAGACCGGCCGCCTGCACAACCATGGCGCTGGGATCGTGCGCTACGCGCGGATCAAACCAGACGCTGCGACGCACAATGCCGCCAAAAGTCTCGTACAAATAGCTGGCCCCGGCCCAGATTCCGCCAATCCCGGCCAGCAGCATCAGGAATGTCGTCAGCTCTCTGGAACGCGCCACCTGCCCTTCTTCCCGCGCCTTTTCCAGGCGCCGGGGTGAGGCCGGTTCCGTTTTTTCGAGATCGCTGTCTTCTGCCATGGACTGCCAAGACGCAGGAATTGAAAGAATGAATCACGCGCCCAGCACGAATGTCGCGTTCGCACTGCAGGCCGCGGGGTCATTCTAAAAGAGCACCGCGGCTCTGATAGCGCGGAGAAAGCCCGATAAAAGCAGGCTGTTCCCCACAAGCAAAAAGGCGCTGCAAGGTGCAGCGCCTTTCTGAAGCGAACGCGATGATCGAATTTGGGTGAGGATTAAAAGCCCAGATTCGCCAGCAAGTCGTCTACCTGGTCCTGGCTGGTGACCACTTCCGAGGCTACCGGCGAGACCACCGGGCCGTTGATAAGGCTTTGAGTTTCTTCGCGTTTTTCTGTGGGGACATTATCGACCAGCACCTGGACCAGTTCGGTCTCGATGGTGCCAACCACACCCAGCATGCGCGTGATCACCTGCCCGGTCAGATCCTGAAAGTCCTGGGCCATGATGATTTCCAGCAGATTGTCCTGCGTCTGCTGGGCCTTGACGGGCACATCGCGCAAGAAGCCGCGGGTACGCTTGACCAGTTCGCGGGCCTGGTCCTGGTCCAGAGGCTGTTCAAACCACTGTTCCCATTCGGCATCCAGGGCCTGGGCATCCTCTTGCAAGGACTCCTGCAAAGGACGCACCTGCTCGGCCGCGTTCAGTACCCGGTTGGCGGCCTGCTCAGTCATGCGAGCCACATAGTGCAGACGATCACGGGCATCCGGAATCGCGTGCGCGGCATCTTTAATGGCCTGATCCAGACCCAGTTCGCGCATGCTTTCCCGCAGCAGGCGGGTCAGATTGGCGATGCGGTAGACCAGATCAACCGGTACGCTTTGGGGGTCGGGATGATTCGGTGTTTGCTGTGGATCCATGACGTACTCCGTATTAACCGGCCATTTTCTCGAAGATCTTGTTCAGCTTCTCTTCCAGAGTTGCGGCGGTAAAGGGTTTGACGACGTAGCCATTGGCGCCCGCCTGGGCGGCGGCAATAATGTTCTCTTTCTTGGCTTCGGCGGTCACCATCAGCACAGGCAAAGAGGACAGGTTGGCATCGGCACGAATCTGCTTGAGCATTTCCAGCCCATCCAGATTCGGCATATTCCAGTCAGAGACCACAAACTCGAAATTGCCGTTGCGCAGTTTTTCCAGGCCCATCTGACCATCTTCTGCTTCGTCTACATTCTCGTATCCCAGATCCTTGAGCAGGTTCTTGATGATCCGGCGCATGGTGGGAAAGTCATCGACGACGAGAATTTTTATATTTTTTTGTACCATTTACATTCTCCAAATGAGTAGCATGCCAGTGCGTTCAGGACCGTTTATACACGGTGCCCAAAGGCCCCCACACTGGCCAGAATTCGTTCGCTGATCTGCCCCAGGGGCAAGGCGATGTCCGCCGCGCCAATTTGCAGGGCTTCACGCGGCATGCCAAAGACCACGCTGGTGGCTTCGTCCTGGGCAAAAGTCATGGCACCGGCCTGTTTCATGGCCAGCAAACCTTGCGCGCCGTCCTTGCCCATGCCGGTCAGAATGACACCCACGGCATTGCGTCCGGCCAGCTCGGCGGCAGAGTGAAACAGCACATCAACCGAGGGCCGGTGGCGGTTGACAGGTTCACTGTCCACCAGCTTGACCACATAGTTGGCACCCGAGCGGGCCAGCTTCATGTGCGCCACGCCACCGGGAGCCAGATACACATGGCCGGGCAACACGCGCTGACCATCTTCGGCCTCGTGCACCTGCATGGAACACAGACCATCCAGACGGTTCACGAACGAGCGTGTGAAACCGGCTGGCATATGTTGGGTAATCATGATGGCCGGACAATTGGCCGGCAAAGGCTCCAGCACCTGGCGAATGGCCTCGGTGCCGCCAGTGGATGCACCGATCATGATCAGTTTTTCAGTGGTCGAAAAGTTGTGCGTCAGGCGACGAGCCGGAGCGGACCCTGCCGGGGCCGGGGTCGCACGACGCGGACGGGCAATGGACGCGGCGCGGATCTTGTCGGCGATCAAATCCGAGTAATCCAGCAAGCCATCCCGCAGGCCCAGCTTGGGTTTGGTCACAAAGTCCACCGCGCCCAGCTCCAGGGCACGCAAGGTCACGTCCGAATTGCGCTCGGTCAGCGAGGACACCATCACCACGGGCATGGGACGCAAGCGCATCAGTCGCTCCAGAAAGTCCAGCCCGTCCATGCGCGGCATCTCGACGTCCAGCGTCAGCACATCCGGATTGTGTTCTTTGATCAGCTCGCGCGCCACCAGCGGATCGGGGGCCACGGCCACCACTTCCATATCCGCATGACTGTTGATAATTTCCACCATCAGGCTGCGCACCAGGGCGGAATCGTCTACACACAAAACTCGAATTTTCTTCATGCTACTCATAATCCCGATTTCAAACGCCAACAGAGCTTGGGGCGGGGTGAAACTAATGGGCCCTAGTTCCGGACATACACCGTCTGACCCAGCAAACGAAAGGCCTTGGTCAGATAGGAGAAGTTCTCGGAATGCCCCACAAACAGCAGTCCGCCAGGCTTGGTGACGGCGGCGAATCGCTCCAGGATGCGTGTCTGATCGTCCCGGTCAAAATAAATCATGGTGTTTCTACAGAAGATCACATCAAAACGGCTGGAAGACGGCCAGGCCGGCCCCACCAGATTGAACTCCTCGAACTCCACCATATTGCGCAACACGGGCTTGACGCGTGCCAGCCCCTTGCGAGCGCCCACGCCACGCTGAAAGTAACGCGGCAGCCACAAATCGGGCACGGGCTGAATGCGCTCCAGGGTATACACGCCCTGACGGGCCTTGTCCAAAGCTGCCGAGTCAATATCGCTAGCCAGAATGGATACGTTCACATCCGGTGAAGGGCAGTGTTCGCGCACCGTCATGGCAATGGAATACGCTTCCTCGCCCGTAGAGGCGGCGCTGCACCAGATATCCAGGGGTTTGCCGCGTGTACTGACAAACTTGCCCAGAATATCGAAGTGATGCTGCTCCCGAAAAAACGCGGTGTGATTGATGGTGAAAGCGTTGACGAAGTCCTGCCACTCCTGGCTATGCGTATCCTGTTCCAGAATATCCAGGTACTGGCGTACCTCGCGCATGCCCGCGTTCTGACTGCGCATACCCAGCGTGCGGGCCACCATATCTTCTTTGTGGGTACCTAAGATGATGCCCGCATACGACTTGAGCAAGCGCGCGGCTCGCTCACAGTCGGCCCTCGAGGCTTGCGGGATCGAGGGCAATGTATAAACAAAAGGTTCCACAGATGTGCTCATATAACTACAGGCTGGCCAAGGTCCCGCTAAAAGGCCCCGCCGACAGACGCTCGGTAGAACGTAATCGTTCCGGCTCGGGCGCTTCAAACGGATCATCAATAATGTCTTGCGCACTGACTTTGAACGCCGACACCGCATCGGACAAACGGGTTGCCTGATCCTGCAAGGAGCCCGCCGCAGCGGTAGCCTGCTCGACCAGGGCCGCGTTCTGCTGCACAACCACATCCATTTGCGCAACCGCCCGGTTCACCTGCTCAATTCCTTCGGACTGCTCGTTTGAAGCCGAGGAGATTTCCGCCATGATGGTCGTTACGCTCTGTACCGAGCTGACCACTTCCATGACCACCTTGCCCGCCTCATCCACCTGTCGAGTCCCTTCTTTCACTTTGGCCAGCGACTGCTCGATCAAGCCCTTGATCTCACGCGCCGCTTGCGCACTGCGCTGGGCCAGACTGCGTACTTCACCGGCCACCACCGCAAAGCCCTTGCCCTGCTCGCCTGCACGGGCGGCTTCCACCGCGGCGTTCAAGGCCAGAATATTGGTCTGGAAGGCAATGCCGTCGATCACGTTCACGATCTGGGCAATCTGTCCCGAACTGGCCGACAAGTCTTCCATGGTTTGCACCACGGTAGAGACCGCCTGGCCACCGCGCAGAGCCACTTCGGAAGCATTCTTGGCAACCTGATCCGCTTGCTGGGCATTGTCCGAGTTCTGACGAACCGTACTGGCCAACTGCTCCATGCTGGCCGCAGTCTGCTGCAAGGAGGCGGCCTGCTCTTCCGTGCGACTGCTCAAGTCCGTATTGCCCACATAGATTTCATGCGAGCCAAAAGTGATCTCTTCCACGCCCTGGCGCACGGTCTGCACCATGGACTGCAAGCTGCCCTGCATGCGACGCACGGCGTCATACAGCACACCAATTTCATTGGTGGACTTCACTTCCACGCGCTGGGTCAGATCCCCGCTGGCGATGCGATCAAAGTGCGCACCGGCCTGACGCAAGGGGCGCAACACCATGCGATTCAAGAACACATACACGGCCAAGGAGATAAACAGACAAAGCACCATGGCCAGACCCACCAGGCGGATCACCATGTTGTACTGGTCGTTTTCTTTCTGGTATTGCGAGTCGATAGAACGCTGCTGAGCTTCCTGCAAGGTGTTCAAGGCGCTGTACAGATCCTCTTCCAGGAACTTGGTGGTAGTCGCCACATAGCTGCGGAAACCCGCAATATCACCTTGCTCCAGATAGGCGATCAAGGGCAGCACGCCACCTTGCATCAGGGACATGAACGCCGCATCGACACGCTGGTAGTAATCGTTGGTGCCTTCCAGCTGGGTGGCAACACCCTGGTATTCAAAGAAGGCTTCCTGGGCCAGTTCAAACTGCTTGCGCGTGGCATCCAGGGCATCCCGGGTTGCCGAGCTGATCGCCGAGGTTTTGGGAGCCACATCGCTCCACTCGGCCATCAAGTCCTGGTTTTGCAGATCATTGCTGACCACATAGCTGATGGCCGCTCGTCCAATCAGGGTTTGAGTCTCTTTGTAGCGCTCGATGGCCTGATACATGGCCGAGCCTACACGCTGATTGACCACGATGCTTTGCAGCGCACCGTTATTGGCGCGCAAGGACAAAATCCCCAGAGCGGCGCCTGCCACCAGCATTGCTAAAAAAAACACCAGTACCAGAATCAGACTGGTCCGCACCTTCAGATTGGCTAAACGTAATCCATCCAGCATTGCAAGCACCTTGTCTAGAGTAGATCCGAACATCAGAGGCGCTTGTGACGCCTCCCCCGGCCCGAACATTCCTTGAAGGACCCGTTAAACAAGTCCCCGCCTGGCAAGTCTTTGCAGACTCGGGCGATCAGGCCACTGCGCTGTCAACCAGAGCCATCTCTTCACTGGTCATCAGTTTTTCAATATCCACCAAAATCAGCATACGTTCGCCCAGCGTACCGATACCGGTCAGGTACTCGGTCGAGAAGGCGGTGCCGAAGCTGGGGGCAGCGCTGATCTGGGACGATTGCAGCACCAGTACATCCGAGACACCATCCACCACCACACCCACTACGCGGTCGTGCAAGTTCAGAATCACCACGACGGTCTGGTGGTCGTACTCCACCCGTTCCATGTTGAAACGCACCCGCAAGTCTGCGATAGGAACAATCACGCCACGCAGATTGGTAACGCCCTTGATGAAATTGGGCACGTTGGCGATACGAGTGACGGTCTGGGAGTCGTAGCCCCGGATCTCCTGAACTTTCAGAATATCGATGCCGTATTCCTGGTCGCCCAGAGTAAATACCAGATACTCCTTGCCGCCAGCCTCGGCAGCTTCGGAGTGGGAAGTAAAGTCGTTGGACATAAAGATCTCCGAATAATCAGGCCCACGTCGAGGCGGGGTCCCGCGCCAGACGTTGCAAGGCAAAAACATCAACAATCAGGGCTACGCTGCCATCGCCCAAAATGGTGGCAGCAGAAATACCCGGAATTTTTCGATAATTGGCTTCCAGGTTCTTGACCACGACTTGATGCTGACCAATCAGGTGATCGACCAGCAAGGCAAAGCGCATGTCTTCGGCCTGCAAGATAACGGCAATCGCACGAGTCACATCGGTCTCGGCCCCTTCAACCGAAAAGATGTCACGCAGGGAAATCAGGGGCAGATACTCGCCACGTACAAACATGACGTGATCGGTATCGGTGACGCTGCGCAACTGTTCTTCAGTGGGCTGCATGGATTCGGTTACGTGAGCCAGCGGCAGGATGAACACCTCATTGCCCACCTGGACCGACATGCCGTCCAGAATCGCCAGCGTCAGCGGCAAAACAATACGGGTGGTCGTTCCCTTGCCTGCACGCGAGTACAGCTGCACATGGCCGCCCATGCTTTGGATATTGCGTCGCACCACGTCCATGCCCACGCCACGTCCGGAAATTTCCGTGACTTTGTCGGCGGTGGAAAAGCCGGGGGCAAAAATCAGTTGCCACACTTCGTCGTCCGGCATGGTCTCGGTGACCGGCAGACCCGAAGACATGGCTTTCTTCAGAATACGTTCGCGGTTCAGGCCGGCACCATCATCCACCACTTCAATGATGATGTGGCCACCCTGGTGCTGGGCCGACAAGGTCAGCACACCCTCTTCTTCCTTGCCCGCAGCCAGACGATCCTCGGGCATTTCAATGCCGTGATCGATACTGTTGCGCACCAGGTGCGTGAGCGGATCAATAATGCGTTCGATCAGGCTCTTGTCCAGCTCGGTGGCCTGCCCTTTGGTGACCAGACGAATCTTCTTGTTCATGCGGGCCGCGCTTTCACGCACCACACGCGGAAAGCGGCTGAACACGTAATCCATCGGCATCATGCGAATGGACATCACGGACTCTTGCAGGTCGCGCGCATTGCGCTCCAACTGTTCGATGCCATTTAACAGGCGATCATGCACGACCGGGTCCAGCGTCGAGGCAGTTTGCACCAGCATGGCTTGTGTAATCACCAACTCACCCACCAGATTGATGATCTGGTCGACTTTTTCCACGCCCACACGGATCGTGCCGGACTCTTTGGGAGCCGCGGCCTTGGCGGGTTTGTCGGCAGCTTTAGGGGCAGCAGCAGGAGCAGGCGTTTCGGTTTTTTCAGGTTCAGCCGCAACAGGGGCTGGTGCTGGAGCGGCCGGAGCGACAGCGGCGGGTTCGACAACCACGGCGGCGGCAGGAGCAGAAGCAGCCGCGGATGCTGGAGCCGCCGCTTGCCCAGGAGCAGCAGCCGGTTTTACCGACACCTGATCGGCATTCAGAATAAAGCAGCAAACGGCCAGTATGTCGTCCGCTGAACCTGTGGTTTCCACCCAGATATCCAGGCGATCGCCTTCACGGGTTTGATGGACGATGGTGCCCATCAACTCCATTTCTTGTTGCAGCGCCTCAGCATCTTTATCCGATACCGGTCCCATGGACACCCACAGTGGCAAGCCATCCGTATTGGCGGCCGGTTCCGGCTCGGGTTCCGCTTCGGCTTGCAGAATCGCTTCGGTTCCTTTGGCGTCCGTTGCCAGAATGCCCTTTTGCTCCAGGGCCAGTTGCCTCAATTGCGCGCAGATACGGGTATAGGCTTCCTCGTCAGGCTCCTGTTCCTCGCGGTAGGCATTGACTTGTCCGGTTAGCACGTCCTTGGTTTCCAGAAAGAGGTCAATCATGTCCTTGCGCAATTGCATCTCGCCATTACGGACCAGATCGAGCAGATTTTCGAGTAAGTGGGTAGTTTCAGCCAGCTGACCGAAGCAACCAAACGTGCCTGCACCGCCCTTGATCGAGTGCGCGGCCCGGAAGATGGCATTGAGCTGATCGCGATCAGGCTCGTCCAGATCCAGCTCCAGCAGCAAGCGCTCCATGTCCGCCAGCAACTCATCGGCTTCATCGAAAAAGGTTTCGTAAAACTGACTCAGATCTACGCCGGAGCTCATGAACACTTCCTTCCTGGTTATGGCTTAGAACAACAAAACAAAAAGCACAGCCCAAACACCTGGGCCGTTGGGCCTGTTAACAAGCCCTAGGGCACCACTGGCAAGGCAGAAGGCATTTCAGGCAGACCGGGAATATGAATACTGATTGGCCCCTCGGTCTCCTGCATGGCTTCGCGCAAATCAAACTCTTCCGAACCGCTTGCGGCTTGCTCGTCCATGCGTCGTTCGGCCCGGCTATTGAGCACGAGCAGGCTGATACGTCGATTTACGGCTGCGGCGGGGTTATCTTTAACCAGGCTGACACTATCGGCCAAACCCACGACCTGCTTGACCTTGGCCTCGGCCAGACCACCAGCCACCAGCTCCTGTCGAGCCGCATTGGCACGGTCGGCCGACAGCTCCCAGTTACTGTACAAACGCTCGCCACTGGCATACTGCAGCGAGTCGGTATGACCGGAAATCAGAATCCGGTTAGGCATCTCGTTCAAGGGAGCGCTTAGCGAGCGCAAAATGGCCCGCATGTAAATCTGTACCTGTGCACTACCCGTGGAAAACATGGGGCGGCTTTGACGGTCGATAATCTGGATGCGCAAACCGTCCTGAGTCATGTCCAGCAGTAGTTGCGGACGGAACTCTTTCAGCACGGGATCGATGCGGATCAGTTCTTCCAGAGCCGATTTCAAATCTTCCAGACGCTCCACATCCTGGCGATCATCCGCCGCCTGGCTGCTGTTCGTGCCGGGATGGGGATTGGGAACCAGGCTGGGCTGGCCACCGGGAATGACGCTGCGCGAATAGTCGGCCTGATAGCCGCCCGAAACGGCGTCCATCAAGGGCATGCGGAAGTAATCGGCAATTTCCTTCAAGTCCTGCTTGGGAACCAGGGAAAGAATCCACATCACCAGGAAAAAAGCCATCATCGCCGTCATGAAGTCAGCGTAGGCAATTTTCCAGCTACCACCATGATGCTCGGCATGGGCCGTCTTCTTGCGACGGATGACCACGCGATCTTTATGATTGCTCATGAACGCATCCGCTTAGGCTTTGCGACCAGCACCCGAGCGGGCCTGACGTACATGCTCTTCCAGCTCCTGGAACGAAGGGCGATCGGAGGAAAACAGCACTTTACGGCCAAATTCCACGGCAAGCTGGGGCGGGTAACCATTCAGATTAGCCAGCAAAGTGACCTTGATGCACTCCAGCACCTTGACCGAATCCGAGGTACGGCGTTCGATGGTAGCGGCCAAGGGAGCGACAAAGCCGTAGGCCAGCAAGATACCCAGGAAGGTACCAACCATGGCCTTGGAAATCAGGTCTGCCAGCACGGCAGGCGGCTGGTCTACGGAGGCCAGCGCTTTCACCACACCCAGCACCGCCGCCACAATCCCGAAAGCGGGCAAGGCGTCAGCCACCTCACGCAAGGCACGTGCAGGCACGTTACGTTCGTGCTGGTGGGTTTCAATGTCCTGGTCCATCAACGTTTCGATTTCAAACGAGCTCATATTGCCGCTGATCATCAAACGCAGGTAGTCGGACACAAAGTTCATCAAAGCCGGATCTTTCACCACATTGGGGTAATCAGCAAAGATGGGACTTTGTTCGGGGTTTTCGATATCCGCTTCGATGGACATCATGCCATCGCGTCGAGCCTTGTTCAGCAGCACAGACAACATGCCCATCAACTGCATGTACAACTGCTTGTTGTAGGGGCTGCTGCGAAATGCAATCGGCAACGCTTTGGCCAGCAGCTTGATGGACTTGCCGCTGTTGGACGCAAAATAGGCCCCCAGGGCCGCGCCACCAATCAGCAGTAATTCAAAAGGCTGGTATAGCGCACCCAAGTGCCCGCCCAGCCCCACAAAGCTCCCGAAAACGGAGACGAAAACAATGATATATCCAAGGATAATAAGCACGGATACGCCTTCTTCAAATACACGCTGCTAATGATGGCGGCAAGCAACCGGGCTAAAACGACGCGTTAATGGCCTTTTTCCAGCCTAGATCGACGCTTCCAGTTGCCTTGACACATTCAGATTCTTATCAGATCCACATCAAAAACCAGCATCTATCCGGCTTTGCTGCACACTGACGACAAAAGCTATTGCTAGATGGGCACGTCTACCTGTGCGTTGACGTGCCCCGTGACCCTGGCTTGCGGCTCCTTGACCGGCTCTGATTTTCGACTTTTGCCGCCCGGAGATTTAGGTGTACTGCGTGCCTTGCTGGCACGGGTCTTGCCAGCCCGTGGTGGCGGACGGCAAATGGCACAAATAAAGCCTGATTCAGGATCGTGCGCATGGGCCACAAAGCCCCCCTTGCAGCGCTCGCACTGGGACAGCTGCAACAAACCGCTATCAAAAAAGCGCAGCAGCATCCAGGCACGAGTAAAACTCAGCACGGGCTCTTCATCCGGCCCCACGTCCAGACGCCCGGCCGACGATTGCTCCAGGTAAAGGCGATAAGCCTCGACCAGTGCACGGCTTTTATCGCACGGCGTATGCACGGCCATGAACTGGTAAATGCTGTAGAACAGGCTGGAATGAATATTGGGCAGCCAGGTCATGAACCAGTCGACAGAAAAAGGCAGCATCCCTTTGGGTGGCGAGCAGCCTTTGACTTCACGGTACAAACGGGCCAGCCGGTCGTAGCTTAATGATGTTTCTGCTTGCAGGACCTGCAAACGCGCCCCCAGCTCAATCATGTCGGAAGCAAGCCCAATTTCCTGGGCTTCTTTGGCGACGCTTTTTATAGCCATAGTTCTTGATGTAATAAGTTCGCAGCCGGTTTAACCGGCTTGTTCTGCCGTCGCGCGCTGTGACAGAAGAATGGTGGAGTGGGCCTGCTGCAATACCCCTCCCAGCACATCCTGCGTCAAGGTGGTGAGCAGGTCGTAGTCATTGAAGCGAAAGCCGCAAATCAACGAGCTGGAGCTGGCCAGCTTGACCAATTGGGCCGGCGACAGACGCAACAAGGTCTCTGCCACATCGGTATCGAAGCCCAAACGGAACATACCTGCCGAAAAATTCTCCCGCAGCAGGCGCTGCGCGAGTAACAAGTACGACAAATTGACTTCCTGAATATCATTCAGCAGCGAATTTTCCGATACGGGCATGTCAGCCATCCTTGTAAATCTGTTAATCAGCCAGTTTCTTGTAACAAAACACATTTAAAATATATAAAGTTACATAAATATGTATCATGCCTTGCAATCTATTGCATGAATATAATTTTTACATTCTCGATGTTTCCGACACACACCCTCTTTTAATGCCCTAAAAACATGGAAAACATCAAATATATGCAATAAACGTATCAAGACACAGCAGAATATTATCAGATGCTCACTTAATGTTGTAGTTATAAACGAGATGTAACATGACAAAGATCAAAGCGTCTGTATCAAAATTATGTTTTGTTGCATACATTAGCCATTAATTAATGCATATTTCGACGATCCATCTCACGCGCTGCCTAAAAAGCGTCGAAATATCGGATAATCTTCTGGTGACAGCTTTCCCCGCCGCCCCCACATCCGTTTTGTAACAGCCCATGGTTCCTGCTGCTTTTACGCAACGTCTGTTTGCCTTGTGCCTGACACTGATCCTGGCGGCTTGTGCGCACACGCCCTCGTCCCGCCTACCCGCCGGCAAACCCATTGGTGTGGATGAACAACGCCGCTCAGCCGTAGTCCTGTCTGCCCTGACCTTGCTGGATACGCCTTACCGCTACGGCGGACGCGAACCGTCTACCGGCTTTGATTGCAGCGGCCTGGTGCACTATGTATTCAGCCAGGAATCCAGTTCCCCCATTCCACGCCGCACCGGCGACCAGGCCAGCGCGGCCCGGCGTGTCAGCCGTTCACAGCTGCGCCCGGGTGATCTGGTGTTTTTCAATACGCTGGGTACCCCGAACTCGCATGTAGGCATCTATATAGGCAAGCAACAATTCATCAACGCTCCCTCCAGTGGTGGACGCGTGCGGATTGATTCACTGGACAATCCCTATTTCGCCAAACGCTTTGAAACAGCTCGCACTTTCTTTGATTGACTCATCGGCAAGCCAGCGCGGGCATTGAAAGAAAGCAGGCCTGATCTTTCACCAGGCCCAATTTCATTGGGCGCAGAAAGCAAAAGGGCCCGTAATGAACGGGCCCTTTCTTATTGCCATACGTTTAACGCGTAGGCACGGTGGCGTATTGCTCGGCCAGTTCCAGAAAGGCCTCCAGCTCGGGCGAGCGCCCGGTTTCTTCTTCCATAATTGCCGCCACCGCTGGGGCAAGTGATTGCGCCAGACGCGCATCAAGGAACAAAAGGCGCGAACGACGGGCCAGCATGTCTTCAACGGTACGGGCATATTCAAAGCGGCAAGCAAAGCGCACCATAGCCACACTCAAGCCCGGCGCCAATTCCTGATCCGCTCCCGGCAAGGTCTGCACCCAATCGGCCTCGCTGCCATACGCATCCAGACCGGCTGTACGCCCCAGAGAACGCCGGTCACCTACATAAGAAGCACCGACCAAACGTTGCTCCTGAGTCCGACAGGCTGGCAAAGGCCTCAGCAAGCCGGACTGCTGGCAGCGTTCCAGCACATCCTCGGCCATGGCACGATACGTCGTCCATTTGCCGCCAGTGACTGTCAGCAAACCATTCGCACTAACCGTAATGCTATGTTCCCGGCTGATGGATTGCGTCTGCCCCGCGGCCGACTCGGCTGCAGGGCGCACCAACGGTCGCAGCCCCACCCAGATACTGCGCACATCCTGCACCGTGGGCGCTTTTTGCAAATAATTCGCGGACTCTTTCAGAATGAAATCCACTTCCTGGGCCAAGGGGCGCGGCTCCAGCGGAATATCGTCTCGGGGAGTATCCGTCGTGCCCAAAATCAGCTTGCCCAACCAAGGCACGGCAAACAAGACCCGGCCATCCTTGGTCCGTGGCACAAGCAAGGCGTGTTCACCGGGCAGGAATTCCTGATCAACCACCAAGTGCACACCCTGGCTGGGCGAAACCATAGGGCGCAGTTCACGCCCGGCTTCCTGCGCATCCAGTTGTCGCACCTGATCCACCCACACGCCCGTGGCATTGACCACGCATGTGCTCTGGATCTCGTAGGTCTGACCGCTTTCCTTGTCCTGGCAGCGCACCCCGCAGACCTTGCCCTCGCTGTGCATCACATCCACAACCGGACAGTAATTAATGAGCAAGGCCCCATTCAGAGCCGCCGTACGGGCCAGGGCCAAGGCCAGACGGGCATCATCAAACTGGCCGTCCCAATATTTCACACCACCTTTCAGGCCACTTTGCCGCGCACCGGGTAGAAGCTGCCGGATCTTGGAAGCACTCAAAAATTGGGTATGACCCAACCCCTCGCGCCCCGCCAAACCGTCATAGGCCATCAGGCCCACCCCGTAAAACGGAGTCTCCCAGCACTTGTAGCTGGGCATGACAAAAGGCAGGCGCTGCGCCAGATGGGGCGCATTGCTGAGCAAATGCATACGCTCGCGCAAGGCTTCACGCACCAGACTGACATTGCCCTGGGCCAGGTATCGCACCCCGCCGTGTACCAGCTTGGTCGCCCGCGAGGACGTGCCTTTGGCAAAGTCCCAGGCTTCCAGCACAACCACACTCAAGCCCCGCAAGGCCGCGTCCAGAGCCACGCCCAAGCCGGTAGCGCCGCCACCCACCACGACCATATCCACCTGCGTGGTGCGCGCCAAGGCGCCCAGCATCTGGGCTCTGTCGGTCAATAAGGGGGAACTTAATGTAGTCATAAGATGAGCTTTGGACCTGAAATTAGCAGACACCCGAAAAAACACTGACTGGCTCGGGATTTACCCTGATTTTAGCCCCTGAACTTTTACCGTCCAGTGAAACTTGTTTGCTCGCGTATCAAGTCCCCTTCTGCGACCGGACACAGAGCACACAGAGCCAGTACACTGTGGTCTGCTCCGCTTTTACTGCCTCATTCGCATGACATTCATACTTGCTCTTGATCAGGGAACCTCCAGCTCGCGCAGCCTTGTGGTAGCGGCAGACGGCCGCATTCTGGCCAAGGCGCAGCAGGAAACTCAGCAATACTACCCGCGTACAGACTGGGTGGAGCATGATCCCCAGGAAATCCTGGACACCCAGTTCCGAACCGCCCGGCAAGCGATTGAGCAGGCAGGGCTGCGCCCTCAGGACATACACGCCATTGGCATTACCAATCAGCGTGAAACCACAGTGCTATGGGATCGGCAAACCGGGCAGGCCCTGCACAAGGCCATCGTCTGGCAAGACAGACGCGCCGAGGACTTCTGCGCCCAGTTGCGCGAACAAGGGCACGAAGCCACCATTACCGGCAAGACCGGCCTGCCTATTGATGCCTATTTTTCAGCCTCCAAGCTGCGTTGGCTGCTGGACTCCGTACCCGGCGCCCGTGAACGTGCAGCGCGTGGTGAACTGGCTTTCGGCACCATTGATAGCTGGCTGATCTGGCATTTAAGTGGCGGCCAAGTCCATGCCACCGATGTCAGCAATGCCTCACGCACTCTGCTCTACAACATTCATAGCCAGCAATGGGACGATGAATTGCTGGCCCTGTTCAACATCCCGGCCAGCGTCTTGCCCCAGGTACAGAGCTCCGCCTCCGAGTTTGGCCATTGCAGCCCCGAAATTCTGGGTAGCCCCATTCCCATTTGTGGTGTGGCGGGCGACCAACAAAGCGCCCTGTTCGGCCAGGCTTGCACAACACCCGGCATGGCCAAGAATACCTATGGCACAGGCTGCTTCCTGTTGATGCACTGTGGCTCGCAAGTCCCCCAATCCCATAACGGCCTGATCGCAACCAGCGCCGCCCATCACGGCGATGCTCCCGCCTATGCGCTGGAAGGCAGCGTCTTTATTGGGGGGGCGGTGGTCCAATGGCTGCGCGATGGTCTGGGCGCACTGGAACATAGCGCGCAAGTCGAAGAGCTGGCTCGTAGCGTGCCGGATGCACAAGGCGTACGACTGGTCCCTGCCTTCACCGGCCTGGGCGCCCCCTATTGGGATGCCCAAGCCCGCGGCACCATTACCGGCCTGACACGCGCCTCCACCATGGCCCACATCGCCCGCGCTGCTCTGGACAGCATTGCCTACCAAAGCGCCGCCGTGCTGCAAGCCATGAATCGGGATGTACAGGCCAACGGCGGCCCGGCCTTGCACGAGCTGCGTGTGGACGGTGGGGCCTGCGCCAATAATCTTCTGATGCAATTTCAAGCAGACTTGTTGGGCCTGCCTGTCGTGCGTCCCGTTACTATTGAGACGACCGCGCTGGGCGCCGCCTATCTGGCGGGCTTGGGCAGCGGTCTGTATTCAGGTCTGCCTGAGATTGCGGCGCTATGGCAATGCGACCGGGTTTTCGAGCCCATCATGTCGCGCGATGAAGCCCAAAACCTGATGCTCAGTTGGGAACAAGCCGTGCGTCAGGCACGCACTTATTGAACTTGCTGTTTTTTTGACGGAAACACCATGCTGCAAAAAATCATTCTGGGCATTGCCATCTTCCTGATCGTGATGTTGGGCCTGACCTTTGGCGAGGCCATTTTCCACTACATTTCCTCATACCTGGGATTCCTGTTCCATGACTTCATCGAATTGGTGCAGCAAGTTCAGCGCTACCTGACCGTGCATTGGGGCAAGGCACTGATCGCCTTGATCATTACCATCCCGCTGGTGATCTGGATTTCCAAGAACAAGAAAGACGAAATGTCCAAGCCCAACAGCCACCGCAAGATCGCGATTGTGCTGGCGATATTCCTGGGCTGGCTGGGCGTGCACCGCTTTTACCTGGGCCAGATCGGCATGGGCTTGTTATTCCTGGTGCTGTTTGCCATCTGGTCGCCGCTGGCCTATTTCCTGGCCTTGATCGACGCCTTGCGTTACGCCTTCATGGGCGACGACGAGTTCAAGCTGGCCCGTTAATTTCCAGACTGCTCACCAAAGCCCCACTTGCTGGGGCTTTTTTTATGGCTGCCCCCTTCACGCATGCCAGAAGCCTGGCTACGTCAAATAAACAGGCTCCACTCAGGGCGTTTTGTGGACTTATCAGGGAAAACCACAGCCCATGCCGCTTGCAAGCCTAGTTCCTTGATTTCCAATGCTTATATTAGCCACCATACCTTCCAGGTATGCACGCAAACCTTTTTAGTCTTGGAAATCCCCAAGCGGCTTCGTGTTCAATCGAATTGGGGGAGACACGCCAGCCTCTAAAAGACTGGCAGCGGCGGCTCAGATCAAAAGTGTGAGGCCATTGTTGCTGGCTCTGTCTACACATCCGTTACCCGATGGTTTTACGTATAAAAACCCATCAATACGCCCTATGGCACTCGCGTCCACGGCTTTATGTAGAGACACATCTCCGACTTGCATCGGAGGCCTGCAGACGACGAGGGTCACTACAAACATAACTAGATTGAGACACAAGAAAATGCGACGCACTAAAACTAGCTATTTACTGCGCAACTTGCTGGGCCTGGCTTTGGCCGCCTGCACGCTAAGCAGCCACGCAGCCACAGAGACACAACGCCCCAATATTTTGCTGATCGTGGCCGATGATCTGGGGTATTCAGACATTGGCGCATTTGGCGGGGAAATTTCCACCCCTAACCTGGATGCCCTGGTCAAAGACGGCGTAGCCCTGACTGACTTTTACGCTTCCCCTTTCTGTTCCCCGACCCGCGCCATGCTGATGTCCGGCGCGGACAACCATCAGGTGGGCTTTGGTGGCATGGCCGAACTGATGACGCCCCAGCAGCGCGCCCTGCCCGGCTACGAAGGCTTTCTAAGCGACCAGGCCCTGCCCTTCCCCCTGGTCCTGCAAGACAATGGCTACCGCACCTATATGGCGGGCAAGTGGCATCTGGGCGTGAAAGAGGAAGTCGCCCCACCCAATCGCGGCTTTGACCAGTCCTACGCCTTGATGCACGGCGGCGCCAGCCACTTTGACCAAAGCGGCATCATCACCTTTGATGCCAATAAAGCGCCGGTTGCCCTGTACCGCGAGAACGGCAAGGAAGTTCAATTGCCCAAGGACTTCTACTCCAGCGAGTTTTTTGCCTCGCGCCTGATGTCTTATATCGATGCGGACAAGCGCAAGGACCAGCCTTTCTTCGCCTACCTGGCCTTTACGGCTCCCCATTGGCCCTTGCACGCACCCGAGGAATACATACGCAAATATGAAGGCCGCTATGACGCAGGCTATGACGTGCTGCGTGAGGAACGTCTGGAACGCATGAAAAAGCTGGGTCTGGTGCCCCAGGATATGCAAGGCTATGTGGGCAATCCGGCCTGGCCACGCTGGAAAGAGCTGAGTCCTGAACAGCAACGTGTTGAAAGCAAACGTATGGCCGTCTACGCCGCGATGGTGGAAGCCATGGATGCACAGATTGGCCGTGTCATCGAGCACCTGAAGCAAACCGGCCAGTACGACAACACCGTCGTCATCTTCATGTCCGATAACGGTGCCGACGGCAATACCGTGCTGGATGAAGGTGAAACCCGCGCCTGGGCTCACAAGCATCGCGATAACAGCTATGAAAACACGGGCCGTCCCGGCTCCTTTGTGGAATACGGCCCAGGCTGGGCGCAAGTTGGCTCCACGCCCTTCAATCTGTACAAAGCCTTCATGTATGAAGGCGGTATCTCGGTGCCCAGCATCATGCGCGTACCCAGTGGCAAGCGTCAGGGCGAATTTGTGCGCGCTCCGGCCCATGTAACCGACATCGCCCCCACCATTCTGGCCTTGGCCCAGATCGAACAGCCCAAGGGCGAGTACCGCGGCCGCCAGGTCATCCCCATGCAAGGCAACTCCATGGTGGATGTGCTGACCGGTCACAGCGATCAGGTCCATGAAACCTTCCGCCAAGGCTGGGAGCTGAATGGCCGCCGCGCCATGCGCGTGGGTGACTGGAAAATCGTGTACGCCAATGCACCGTGGGGCAAAGACCGCTGGGAACTGTTCAATGTGGTCGAAGACCGCTCCGAGCTGAATGACCTGTCCGAAAAACATCCTGAAAAGCTGAAAGAGCTGATTGCCGAGTACGAGCAATATGCCAAGCGCAACGGGGTGGAGGATTTTGAAGGTCTGGCTTCGCGCCCTGGCTACAGCAACAGCCTGAACTACTACAAGGATCTGGATGAAGTCCTTTAAGCTCTCCCGAGCCAAGGCACTGCTGACGGTATGCGGGCTGCTGACAGCAGCCCCGCTGCCTGCAGCGGCAGACGGCTCAGATACCCTCCCTCCTCCGGTTCCGGCCCACGATTGCCAAGCCTATAACGGCATACCAACAGGCTTCGGCCCGGCCAGGCAAGGAGCCGCCAATCAGGCTGGTTTGGTCACCATTCCGGGGGGGCGCTTTCTGATGGGGTCCGACGAAGGCTATCCGGAAGAAAAGCCGGTACATCCCGTGGAGGTCCAGGCTTTTCAGATAGACCAGCACGAAGTCACCAATGCCCAATTCGCACAATTTGTGGCGGCCACAGGCTATGTCACCCAGGCGGAACGGGTGCCGGAATTTCCGCCGCATGTTCAGGTTCCCGAGCAGTATCGTCAGCCCGGATCTGCCGTCTTCACGCCACCGGCAGCAACGCATGATCACGATCACCACGATGGGCACGATCAACATGCCCCTCCCAGCAATTACAACTGGTGGGTATGGGTGCCGGGTGCCAACTGGCGGCATCCCGGTGGTCCCGATACCAATCTGAACGGCCGTGACAATCATCCCGTCGTCCATATCGCCTACGAGGATGCGCTGGCTTACGCCCGCTGGTTGGGACGCGATCTGCCCACCGAAGAGCAATGGGAGTTTGCAGCGCGCGGCGGACTGGAAGGCGCTACCTACCCTTGGGGCAATACGCCTGAAGTGCGCGGCCGCTTGATGGCCAACACCTGGCAAGGTAATTTCCCCGCCCAGAACCTGCTGCGCGATGGCTACGAAGGCACCGCCCCCGTAGGCTGCTTCCCGGCCAATAACTATGGCCTGTGGGATTCGGTCGGCAATGTCTGGGAATGGACACGCAGTGCATGGCAGCCCCAGCATCGCCCCCTAGCGCCCAAACCCCTTCTCGTGGCAGCAACGGATGCCAACGGAAATCCGACAACAGGCGTCATCAAGGGCGGCTCGTTTCTGTGTGCGGCGAACTTCTGCGTACGCTATCGCCCGGCTTCACGGCAACCCCAGGAAACCACCATGTCTACCCAGCATGTGGGCTTTCGTACGGTGCTTAATGAAATAAAAAACTAAGCTCAAAAGCCGGGCTCACCCTTGCCAAGCCCGGCACCAAACAACAATCCCCTCGCTTTTGACGAGGGGATTGTTCACTATCAAGTTCTTTCAGGGCAGACAAGCAAGGCATCAAGGCCTACGATGCCATTCCCGTTTCAGGCGTGGCCGTTTCTTTTTGCTTGACGGCCTGATGGTCCAGGGTCTCGCTGACGCTTTCCCACGCATTCTGCAAGCTATCAAAAACGCGATGCGCGTGAATCTGCTTGAACAGACCCATGCGAATCAGCTTGCGACCCACTTTCTCGTTCGCCTCGCACAGCGCCACCATGACATTGCGCTGTTCCAGCTCCGCCAAGGCAGTCTCCAAAGCCTGCATGGCCGTCGCATCCACAAAAGGCACGTAATTCAGGCGCAAGACCACGGCCCGAACCTGCTCCGGCACCGTCAGCAAGGAACGATTCACCGCTTCCACACTGGCAAAGAAGTACGGTCCTTCCAGAGTCAGCACCGAAATATCCTGCCGCAACTCCTGGCTGAAGGACAAATCCAGTGCCCGCTGTAAACGGCGGCCTTCCAAGGCCCGCACTTGCACCCCATCCGAGGTGCGTTTGAGCACATACAGCATGGCCAGAATCACCCCAATATTGACGGCCACGACCAGATCCGCAAATACCGTCAGGGCGAAAGTCACCCACAAAATGAACAAGTCAGCGGTAGGCATACGGCGCTGCAGGCGAAGGACCAGCTTGGCCTGACTCATATTCCAGGCCACCATGAACAGAATGGCCGCCAACACCGTCAGCGGGATATAAGCCGCCAGCGGGGCCAGCAACAGCAGAACCAGCACCAGGAAAATGACATGCACCACGCCGGCAATGGGGCTGTCACCGCCATTACGGATATTGGTAGCGGTACGGGCAATGGCCCCGGTAGCCGCAATCCCGCCAAACAAGGGCGAGAGCACGTTGGCAATCCCTTGGCCCACCAATTCCTGATTGGAGTCGTGACGGGTCCCTGTCATGGAGTCGGCCACGACAGCGGACAGCAAGGACTCGATCGCACCCAGCATGGCAATTGCAAACGCAGGCCCGATCAGCTCCACCACGCGAGTCAGCGTAATTTCCGGCCATTGAAACGACGGCAAACCACTGGGCAAGGCACCGAAGCTGGAGCCGATAGTGGCCACCGACTCAAAACGGAAAATCGCCTGGATAAGCGTGATGACCACCAGGGCCACCAGCGGTCCGGGCAAACGCGCCAGACTTGGGATCTTGGGCACGACAATCAGAATCGCTAGAGACAAAAGCCCCAGCAGCGTGGTTGCCCAATCCAGGGACGGCAGGTTCTGCAGCAAGAACCAGAGTTTCTCGTGAAAGTGCTGGCCCTCGACGACGGGAAGGCCAAAAAAGTCCCGCCATTGGCCCACCCAGATGATCACCCCGATACCGGCGGTAAAACCCACGATGACCGGATCGGGAATAAAGCGGATCACCGCTCCCAGGCGCAGCAGGCCCAGCAGCAGCAAGATCACCCCGGCCATCAGCGTGGCAATTTGCAGGCCCGCCACCCCATGTTGGGCCACCACCCCGGACAGGATGACAATGAAGGCCCCCGTCGGCCCGGCAATCTGCACCCGGCTGCCGCCAAATAAAGACACCGCCAAACCAGCAATAATGGCGGTATACAAACCCTGCTCGGGCTTGACCCCGGAGGCAATGGCGAAGGCCATAGCCAACGGCAAGGCCACCACCCCCACCACCAAACCAGCCAACAGGTTATTTAGCCAGTGTTTTCGCCCCAGGAGTCCGGCTCGACCCGCTTCCAGCAGTGCAATCATCGCGCGTCCTTGTCATGCCCAGCCTGCTCGACACAGATGAGAAACAAGCAGGGCCTCAACCCAAATGAAGCCTTAATGATACTACTGCGTGTCAAAAAAACTTCACGTTAGTGATGGGCTTATTTGATGCGGCATAAAAAGCCCCCCACGCTGCGCCTGCGGCTTGCGCTCCACCTCGCGGCCTGCATGCCGCTCGGATTCGCCTGGCACACAGCAGGCCGCAATGGACTACTGTGTGTCCAGGCTCATCCCCGAGGGGGCGCTTTTTACCGGGGGCGCCGAGCCTTGGGACGGCCCAGCGATAAAAAAAGCCCCACCTCAAAGAGGTGGGGCTCAGTGACAACGAACACGGAGTTCAAGGGTTGCGGGCGCGCAGCAAACGCAAACTGTTCAGCACCACCAGCAAGCTTGCACCCACGTCGGCAAACACGGCCATCCACATGGTGGCTTGTCCGGTCAGGGCCATCACCAGGAACACGGCCTTGATACCCAAAGCCAGGCTGATGTTCTGCCACAACACGGCATGCAAGGCTCGGGACTGACGCATCAGCAAGGCAATCTTGCCCAGATCATCGTCCATCAAGGCCACGTCAGCGGTCTCGATCGCAATGTCCGAACCCAAAGCTCCCATCGCGATACCCACATCGGCACGAGCCAGGGCGGGTGCATCATTGATGCCATCACCCACCATCGCCACCAAACCGTTACCCAGTTTTTCCTCGATACGGTCCAGCTTGTCCTGTGGCAGCAAACCACCTCGGAAATCCTTGATTCCGGCTTGCTGGGCGACATGACGCACGGCTTGCTCGTGGTCGCCCGAAAGCACTTCCACCTGAACACCCTGCGCTTGCAGATCGCGAATCGCCTGGCTGGTGGTGGGACGCAGCGTATCCATCATGGCGAACCAGGCCAGCAGACCGTGCTCGTCACCCAGATACACCATGGTGGCACCGCTCTCTACCGCTTGCTGCTCGGCCTGGCTGGACTCAGCCTTGTTCTGCCCCAGCACCCAGCTACGCTTGCCCAGACGCAATTGGCCAGTCGTGCCTTGTGCTTGCACACCATTACCCGCCAAAGCTTCGAATTGATCCAGGCGCACCAGACCCGATGCCACACGGCCACGGGCAATCGCTTGCGAGGCAGGATGATCCGAACGCTCGGCCAGAGCAACGGCCATGTTCAGCACTTCGCTATCTGACAGGCTTGGACGCAGGCTGCCATATTCGCTCAAGGAAGGCTCGCCCAAGGTCAGGGTGCCGGTCTTGTCCACGGCCAAGTACCGCAACTGACGAGCCCGCTCCAGATACACGCCACCTTTAATCAAAATACCGGCACGTGCGGCACTGGCCAGGGCACTGACTACGGCCACAGGCGTGGAAATCACCAGGGCGCAAGGGCAAGCAATCACCAGCAGAACCAGAGCACGGTACACGGACTCCGACCAGCTCACACCCCAGATCAAGGGCAAGGCCACAGCCATCAAGGCCGCTGCCACCACAACCAGCGGGGTGTAGATGCGAGAGAACTGGTCGACAAAGCGCTGAATCGGAGCCTTGTTGGCTTGGGCCTCCTGAACCGAACGTGTGATACGGGCCAGCAAGGTTTCATCATGCGCGGCCTGGACCTGATACACCAGTTCGCCCATGCCATTGATGGTGCCTGCAAAAACCTCGTCACCGGGCGCTTTGTCCACGGGGGCACTTTCACCCGTGATAGGAGCCTGGTTAACCGTGCTTAGCCCTTGCACAACTTTGCCATCCAGGCCAAAACGCTCGCCGGGGGCCACCCGTACTTGCCAGCCTGCCTGCACCTGATTGGCCGGTACACGCTGCCAATCCTTGCCATCGGCACTGACCAGCACTTCATCCGGAACCAGCTTGAGCAGGCTGTCCACCGCATTCCGTGCGCGGTCCAGGGAACGAGCCTCAATCCACTCAGCCAGGCTGAACAAGGACATCACCATGGCGGCTTCAGGCCATTGGGCCAGTAGCACCGCACCGGTAACGGCAATACTCATCAAGGCATTGATATTGAGCTGACCATTACGCAGCGCAATCCAGCCCTTCTTGTAGACCTGCACGCCGCCGGACAGAATCGCGGCCAGAGCCAGAACAATCACCAACCACTCGGGGGCCGCCAGCCAGTGGCTGATCTCGGCGGCCAAAGCCAGCACCACGGCACCAGCAATGCGAATCAGGCCTTGCTTGGGCGATACCTGCTTCACAGGCTCCTCATCAGCCATGCGGGGTTCAAAGCCCAGGCCGCGCAACGCGCCCAGCACCTTGTCACGGGCACCATCCACGTGGTCCACGGTCAAAACACGCTGCATCAGGTCAAAACCCAGGTTCTGTACCTGATCCAGCTTTTTCAGGCCGGAGCGAATCATGTTCTCTTCCGCCGGGCAGTCCATATCAGCAATATGCACGACCAGACGAGTGGAGGTACTGGCCGCCAAGGTCACCGATGGGCCAAATGCGGGTGCCGAGCAGCACGCCCCCTCGTGGGAGTGCGACGCTTGTTCTGCATGGCTGTGATCGTGATCATGGCTATGCTCGTGGCTGTGATCGCCCGCCGCATGGTCGTGATCATGACTATGGTCATGTACGTGCTCGGTCTGGCAGGCTGATGTTGTGCACTGCCCCACGCCGAGCTTTGATGTGTTGTTAGCTGATGTCATAGCAGTTCCTCGCTTCTTGCATGGGACCAGTAGAAAGCCTAAAGTAACTACAAGGTCAAGCCCTTTGGAGGCCAAGCAATGAAAATTGGTGAGTTGGCGGAAAAAAGCCACTGCAACACGGAAACCATCCGCTATTACGAGAAAGTTGGGCTGCTGCCCGAGCCGGAGCGCAGCGAGGGCAACTACCGCCTGTACCGCAGTATCCACCTGGAACGGCTACGTTTTATCCGCAACTGCCGCAGCCTGGATATGACGCACGAAGAAATTCGCGGCCTGCTGGCATTCATGGACGGCCCAGCGCAAGACTGCGCCCCGGTCAACGATTTGCTGGATGAACACATCGAGCATGTGGCCGTACGCATTGCCGAGCTGGAACACCTGCAAAAACAACTGATTGAACTGCGTCACCGCTGCGGACAGGCCGGTGGCCTGGAGCATTGCGGCATTTTGCAGGGATTGGTGAATATGGAGCCGGATCAAGTCCCGGCGCCCACAACCCATTTGGGCTAAGGCGGTGTGACGTGGTCCTTAGCCACGCACCCGCCCTGCCGCCCACATTCCGATCAGCATCGCGACCAGAAACAAAATAGCCAACGGTGCGCCCGACGCAGCCAGCACAATGGCCGGTCCAGGGCAGAAACCTGCCACACCCCAACCAGCGCCGAAAATCAAAGCACCCAACACCAAGGGACGGTCTATTTGACGCTGCTTGGGCAGATTCATGGGCTGGCCAGTCACAAAAGCACAAGGACGACGGCGGGCCAGACTGAACGGCACAATCGCCACCGCAATTGCCGCGGCCATTACCAAGGCCAAAGACGGGTCCCAGGCTCCGGCCAGATCCAGAAAAGCCAGCACCTTGCTGGGGTTGGCCAAGCCGGAAATCAATAAACCCAAGCCAAAAATCAGGCCGGAAACTAAAGCGATGAAATAATGCATGGCGGGCCCCTTAGATCAGATGACGCAAGACAAACACGGTCAGAAAGCCGCTGGCCATAAACGTCAGCGTTGCCACCAAAGAACGGGGCGACAAACGCGACAAACCACACACACCATGACCACTGGTGCACCCCGAACCCAAACGGGTTCCGAACCCCACCAGCAAACCGGCTACCACCACCCACACCCAGGGCTGCGGCTGCACGACAGGTACGGTTTCCCCGGCCAGGCGATACAGCCAGGGCGCCGCCGCCAGACCCAACAAGGCCATCCAGCGCCAGCCCTTGTCACCCGCCTCCCCGCTCCAGGTGCCCGACAGCAGGCCGGATATGCCAAACACCCGACCATTGAACAGCACCAGCACAGCGGCCGCCAAACCAATCAAGGCGCCGCCAAACAAGGCGCTCCACGGGGTAAAGGAACTCCAGTCAATTGCGATCATCAATGCCTCCTGGGGCACAAAAAATTCCATATAAAGTTTGCATGACAGCCAGCACCGCCGGGTTTTCCAGGCGGTAATAGACGTATTTGCCCTCTTTGCGGCTGGCAATCAGCTCTTCGCGCCGCAAAACCGTCAATTGCTGGGATAAAGTAGGTTGTGAAATTCCACTGCGCTGCGCCAGCTCCCCCACATTGCATTCGCCCTGCACCAAAGTGCACAGAATCATCAGGCGGTCGGGGTTGGCCAGGCTGCCCAGCAAACTGCTGGCTCGGCCCGCTACCTGTCGCAGGGCTTCCAGTTCGGTTTGATTCATAACGTTCTACAAAAATACAATATATATTATTATATAATATCTTTTCATATTTTATAAGCAACAAGAGGTCTGACATGCTCCAAGCCCAGGTCGCCAGCTTCTTTCATACGGACACGTCCACGTTCACCTACGTGGTTTATGCCGAAGGTCAACGCGAATGCGCCATCATTGACTCGGTGCTGGACTACGACGCCGCCTCCGGCCGCAGCAGCACCGTGTCTGCCCAGAAGGTCGTGGACTTTGTGCGCCAGCATCAGCTGGAGGTGCAATGGATTCTGGAAACCCATGCCCATGCCGACCACCTGTCCGCTGCGGTCTGGCTGCAAGAACAGGTGGGCGGGAAAATAGCCATTGGCGAACACATCAAGCAAGTGCAGTCCACGTTCAGCCGCATCTTTAATATAGAGGCCGAAATACAGGCCAACGGCACACCCTTCGATACGCTGTTCAAGGATCAGGAACCGTTCCAGATCGGCGCCATTCAGGTGCAGGCTCTGCACGTGCCCGGTCATACACCGGCAGATATGGCCTATCACGTTCAAGGTCTGGGCGTATTTGTGGGCGACACCTTGTTCCTGCCCGATGTCGGTACCGCCCGTTGCGACTTTCCGGGTGGCAGCGCCAGCCAGCTTTATGAATCCATCCAGCGCCTGCTGGCCCTGCCCGCAGATACGGTCTTGTTCATGTGCCACGATTATCCGCCTGAAGGACGGGAGCCCCAGTTCCACTGCACGGTTCAGGAGCAGAAGGACAGCAACATCCACGTACACGACGGCATCAGCCAGAAACAGTTTTGCGAGCGCCGCCACGCACGCGATAAAACCCTGAGCATGCCGCGTCTGATCCTGCCTTCCATTCAAGTCAATATCCGCGCCGGACACTTTCCCGAACCAGAAAGCAATGGTCAGATCTATCTGAAACTGCCCGTCAATCTGCTTTGAATACGACTGTTTTTTGCGTCCGGGCAGACACAGGCTCGGACGTAGAAAAACTTTTAAGGCTCAGCCTGCGTATACTGCCCTTTTCTGCACCCTGAACTTCAGAAGGAAATAACAGGCATGACTTACGTGGCCATCAAACACTTGCACATGACAGCCGCCGGGCTGAGCATTTTGTTTTTCATTATTCGGGCCTTTTGGTCAGTCAGCGGATCATCCTGTTTGCAGAATCGCTTTGTGCGCATTGCCCCGCATGTCATCGATACCGTCTTGCTGGTCTGTGGTCTGGCGCTGGCTGGCATGTTGGGCGCAGCCGCCAACCAGCCCTGGCTGCTGACCAAGATTGTGCTGCTGGTGGTCTACATCGTGGTAGGCAGCTATGCCATCAAGCGCGGTAAAACCGCCTTTAGCCGCGGCGTGGCAGCCCTGATTGCGATTGCCATCTTTGCCTATATCGTAGGCGTGGCGCTGAATCGCAGCCCGGCGTCCTGGTTCGTCTGAACCAGTAGCCCACATACAAAAAAAGCCCCCACGCTACGCCTTTGGCTTGCTGCCCCCCGAGGGGGAGCTTTTTGTCTTGGGACGGCCCGGCGACAAAAAAAGCCCCCACGCTACGCCTTCGGCTTGCTGCCCCCCCGAGGGGGAGTTTTTGTCTTGGGACGGCCCGGCGACAAAAAAGCCCCTGTCAGTGAAAGTTACCTTCCACTGACAGGGGCTTTTTACATACCTGTCTTACCAGACACCTATCCAACGCTGTACCAGCAAACTGCTGACCGCCACCGCGATCCAGACTCCCAAGCCCAGCAAGGCAGGCCGCACGCCAGCTCGGGCCATCACACGCAAGTCCGAAGACAAACCGATAGCTGCCAGGGCCAGCACCATCAGGAACTCAGCCAGAAAACGCAGGGGTTCCAGCCACTCCACCGGCACCCAACCCAGCGAGCGCAGAGCCGAGGCCACCATGAACCAGACGATGAACCAGGGGAACACACGCATCAAGTCAAAGTCCCGACCAGCCTGACGCGAACGCCACACTTCCAGACCCGCCAGAATCAGGCAAATCGGGATGATCAAGGTTGCCCGAGTCAGCTTGACGATAGTGGCGTGGTCACCCGCCTGACGGCTGTAGCTATAGCCTGCTGCCACTACCGAAGACGTATCGTTGATGGCGGTTCCCGCCCACACCCCAAAACCTGCGTCCGACATATTCATCATGTGACCGGCTAAGGGGAAAATCAGCACAGCCACAATATTGAAGATAAAGATGGTGGAAATCGCCAATGCGGTTTCATGCTCCTCAGGTTTCAGAATGGGCGTGACCGCTGCAATGGCCGAGCCACCACAAATCGCCGTCCCCACCCCAATCAAGGTGCGCAGCTTGGAAGGAATCCCCAAGGCTCGGCCAAGCACCAGCGCCGTCACAAACGCCACCGTCAAGGTCACCAGGGTCACCGCCAGCGAATCCATACCGGTACGCATCACTTGCGGCAGGCTCAAACCAAAACCCAGACCAATAATCGACCACTGCAACAACACCTTGGACGAAAAGCGCAAACCGGGCTGAAACACCGTAGCCACGCCCATGCTGTTACGCAGTACCATGCCCAAGACAATCGCAAAAACCGGACCGCCAATCAAAGGCCACACTTTGCCCAGGCCCATAGCGGCCACACCCACGGCCACCGCCAGTAAAAAACCCCACCAACGCGACGGCTTCAGAGAGAAACCCGATTTGCCCTGTGCCTTCAGGGTCGTGCTTCCTGCTGGTAAATCGGTCACACTGCTCATCTCGTCATTCCAGATATGTAATAAGTAAAAGTAATTTTAGGTTGACCCCGAGTATTAAAAAATTCATTATTACTTATCGTAAGTATCAATTTTATTTATCATGAATGCGATCAGCATCAGACAACTGGAAGTGTTCGTAGGCATTGCCACCTTGGGCACCGTGCGTGCTTGCGCAGCCCAGATTCACTTGTCCCAACCCGCCGCCAGCATGGCCTTGGCCGAACTGGAAAAGCAGCTGGACTGTCCCCTGTTTGAACGCACGCCGGGGCGCATGCAACTGACCAGCCGCGGCAAGCAATTGCTGCCGCACGCTCGCGAAATTCTGGAGCGCCTGCGGGAGATGCAAAGCCAGCAGGAAGAAAGCGAGTTGCGTGGTGAAATCCGCATCGGGGCCAGCAATACCGTCGGCAACTATCTGATTGGGGATCTGGTGGGGCAGTTTGTGCGCCAGCACCCGCGCGTGTCCCTGCATGTGTCCGTGGACAACACGGCCAACATCATCAATCAATTGCTGGAACATGGCTGCGACATTGCCTGCGTGGAAGGCCCGGTCAATCACCCTCAGTTGGAAACCTGGATCTGGCGCGAAGATGCGCTGGTCGTCTGCGCCGCCCCCGATCACCCGCTGGCTACCAAGGCCACCTTGGAAAAACAGGACTTTGCGGGCATGAGCTGGATCATGCGCGAACGTGGCTCGGCCTCCCGAGCGCTGACCGAACAAGCCTTGAATGTGCTGCCCGGCGGCCATGTGCTGATGGAGCTGGGTCAGGTAGAAGCCATCAAACAGGCGGTCATCGCCGGACTGGGCTTGGCTTGCCTGCCACAGGCAGCTACCCTGGATGCTGTTGCCAATCAGCGACTACGCATCCTGGACACCCCTTTTCTGGATTTGAAGCGCCGCCTGTCCCTGGTCCTGCATAAAGAACGCTACCGTAGCCAGGTGTTAAGCGCTTTTGCGGAACATGTACACAGCCCGGAGTCCGGTTCAAGCGCATCGGAAACTTGACGCAAGTTTGCATTCTGATGATGGTTGACACCCGCAGCAATGCTATTCTTGCTGCAGTGCAGCACAAACAGAAGGGACCATAAGTCCCGCTCTCCTGCCCACCTCTTGAACCGAGTGATGCCATGAACACTGTTCCTACGCCACAAGCGCAAGATGTCCCCGCTTTTGCCCGCCCCTCTTATTTGCCACCCTACGAAACGGTAGCCCTGGTATTGCAAGGCGGCGGCGCTTTGGGAGCCTATCAAGCCGGTGTATATGAAGGTTTGCTGGAAGCAGGAATCGAGCCAGACTGTTTATCCGGGATTTCAATTGGGGCCTTGAACACCGCGATTATTGCGGGCAATCCCCCCGAGCGGCAGGTAGAACGCCTGCGGGAGTTCTGGAATACCATTTGCGAGCCCTACTATGGCTGGTCCAGCCCAGCCTGCCTGGAGCGTGCCCTCTTTGGTATCAACGATGTCATGCGTGAGGCCATCAGCGCCTTCAATGCCAGCAACGCCCTGGTCTTGGGACAGCGTGGCTTTTTCCGCCCCCGTTTCCCCCCTCCAATGCAAGCCACACCGGGCGTGCCCGAAGGTGCCAGCTATTACGACACCAGCGCCCTGAAAGACACGCTGGAACGTTTATGTGACTTTGATCGCATCAACGACAAGCGTCAGCGCATCTCGGTAGGTGCGGTCAATGTAGGCACGGGCAACTTTGTTTACTTTGACAACCATCGCACCACCTTGCGAGCCGAACACTTCATGGCCTCGGGTGCCCTGCCTCCGGCTTTTGCCCCCGTGGAAATTGATGGTCAGTATTACTGGGACGGCGGTCTGGTTTCCAATACGCCGCTCTCTTATGTGCTGGATCAGTCACCCCGCCGGGACACTCTGGTTTTTCAAGTGGACTTGTGGAGTGCGCGTGGCCCGGTACCCAACAATATGGGTGAAGTCAGCGACCGCTTGAACGAGATCCGCTACTCCAGCCGTACCCGTATGGTGACCGAGGACATGCGTCATTCGCAGTACATGCGTCATATCCTGTCAGAGCTGCTCACCCTGATCCCCGAAGATCAACGCAAAGACCTGTTGCCGTGCCGCCTGGCCGAAGAGCTGGCCAGCAACAAGCGCTACAACGTGGTGCACCTGATTTACCGCAACCAGCCCTACGAGCAGCACTACAAGGACTATCAGTTTGGTCGCATGACCATGCGCGAGCACTGGCGTAGCGGTCTGGATGATATTCGCCAGACGCTGATCCATCGAGACAAGCTAAACATGCCGGAGAACCTGGCCGGCTTCACCACCTACGACGTGCACCGCGACGAAATCGAAAAACGGCTGGCCAACAACGGCAAGTAAGCCAGCCTGTGCCGGGACTTAGCGGCGGCTCAAGACCATCGCACCGCTAAGTACAAAGGCCGTACCCAGTAATTGCATGAGCGTAATCGGTTCCCCCAGAAACCAGTTCGCCAGAAACAGAACCGAAACTGGGCCAATCAGCCCCATTTGAGCACTCATGGGCGCGCCTATTCGCTCCACCGCCCACATAGTCATAAAGGTCGGCAAAACCGTATTGCAGACGGCGTGAATCATGGACAGGCCATAGACCGGCGCAGGCTGCACCAGCCCCTGCCAGCCCAGCACGGCAAAAAAGTGAATCAGGGTGTAGACCGCCGAGAAGGACATGGCATAAGCCACCAGCCGTGTAGAACCAATGGCCTTGAGCAGCTCGCCCGAACCAATCAGGTAGATGGCATAGGAAATGGCTGAACCCAACACGCAAAGCGCACCCAGCAGCACATCATCGCCGGTCAGGCTCAAGTCCTGCACAAAGACCAGCCCTACCCCTAAATAGGCCAGCGCCAGAGCCAGCCATTGTTTGGGCAGAATGCGTCGTTTCAGAAAGATGGCGGAGAACATCAGCACAAAGGTAGGCGACAAAAACAGAATCAGCCGCTCCAGCCCTGCCGAAATATATTCAAGGCCGATAAAGTCCAGCAAACTGGCCAGGTAATAGCCCAGAAAGCCCAGCACCACCAGCTCCAGCTTCTGACGACCAGTCAGTGCGGCCAGCTTACCCTGCCGTACTTTCTTCACTTGCCAAAGGGCAATAGCCAGAAAGAAAGGCAGCGACAAGAGCATTCGAAAGCCAATAACGGTCAAGGCGTTGGCATCGTATTGGTAGGTCAGCTTGGCAACCACCGCTTTGGCGGAAAAAAGAATAGAGCCGCCCCCCGACAGGGCCAGTCCAATTAAAAAGGAACTGCGCTGTGCACTGGAGCTTTGACTAGCTTGCATGGGAATTCATCACTTTGCAGGGCGACACCGTCAGCACAAGAGCTGCTGGCCCCAGCGAAAAAAAGAGTCAACAAGCCGTCGATTCTACTCTTTGCTTCTGGCAGCGGCCACGTTGACCCTGCCAATATTGCAGCCAATGGCCCACTAGAGTGCACGAGTCTCCAAAACCGAATATCGCGAATGACACGATGTCGAGCCAACTCCCCAATAAAGACAAGGACTTAGCCTGCCCGCCCGTGAGAACAGCACCAACATGCCAAAACTTTTGTGCTGCCCCTCCATGAAAACTTGCACATTTCGCAAAATACATGCTATATTCTTTTTCTCTGGTCCCCGATAGCTCAGTCGGTAGAGCGACGGACTGTTAATCCGCAGGTCCCAGGTTCGAGCCCTGGTCGGGGAGCCAAGAAAACCATTGAAATCAGCCCATAGCATTTGCTTTGGGCTGATTTTTTTTGTCCCTGCAAAACGCGTCTGTCCGATAACGACGCAGCGACGCCATTAACATTTGGACAAACAAAATCCTTCAGCCAAAAGACAGCGGGACTGCATGTTGATGCAGCCCCGCTGTGGCTCTTTTCCCCTGACCTAGCCCCTGCCCGGGACGATGCCGCCGCTGCTAACGCACTACGTCGACCCGGAGCTGGCAGAATCAGTCAGAAAGATCAGAAACGGTGCGTGATACCGACCGTGGCAACCGTGCTCTTCAGATCGCTGTAGTAGCCGATATTGCGAGCGTAGGAGCCAATCGCGTACAGATTGGTGCGCTTGGACAGGTTGTGCAGGTAGCCAGCGCTAAATACGTGCTGGGTCTTGGCATCATCAGTACTGCGTGGAGTCGAGCGTGGATCAGCCATGGTCCAGGAAGCCAGAACCGAGCCGGCCTTGCCTGCAGGAACTGTCACGCCCAGCGCGTAGGAATTGACCTTCAGGTCTTTATGCAGGCCAGGACCAAACTGTTCGGTTTGCAGCGAGCCACCGATGTAACCATTACGGCTCTGTCCAAAAGCAGCGTGCAAGGTAGCAAAGCTGAATTTGTAGCTGGCAGCCAGGTTCCAGGCGCTGACATTGCCGCTTTCAGCCGCAACCAGGTTGCCGCCTTGCTCACGAGCCGAACCATAACGGGCCTGGTCAAAGCTCAAGGCCGCTTTCAAAGGACCATTGGTGTAACGCATGGCCACGCTAAAGGCTTTCACGTTAGCGTCGTCGCTGTTGATGGCATTGCCAGTCAAACCGCTACGATCCCACTTTTGTGCGCCGTTGGTGTTGAAAGAATAGCCAGCACCGAACTGGAAGCCGGAGAACTCGGGGCTCTGGTAGGCGACCATATTGTCATAACGAACCGTGTTAGCCGCATCAAATGCAGCACCCACGCCGTACTGGTAGCCGTTGCCACCAAAGGGACTGGCTACACCGGCAACGTACAGGGAAGTCACAGTGGTTTGACGACCCAGATCCACACGACCCCAGGATTCGCCGCTCAGGCCCAAGGTGGCTTGACGACCAAACAAGCGATTCTGGCGCATCTTGCCATCGCTCAGATCAAAGCCGCTTTCCAGCATGAAGTTGGCTTTCAGACCGCCACCCAGATCTTCACTGCCCATCAGGCCCCAGCGGTTACCCATCCAGCCCTGGTCGTACAGACCAAAACGGCTTTGTTTTTCTGCGCCGCCTTTCAGGTCGCTCCCTTTCCACTGCTCGTAGCCCAGGCCTGTATCCACCACGCCGTACAAGGTCACGTTCGATGCGGCGTATGCGGGAACCGCCAACACAGGCATCAACATGGCTGCCAAGATAGTTTTTTTCATGTTCTCTGTTCTCTGTAAACGTCTGAATGCCGGATTTCTTATCGTTGTCCGGCTCTTGATCAAGTGCTGGGTCCCACCGCCTGAAAAGCTGATTTCCCGACGCCAATCCCCTGCACCCCCTCCTATTTCTTGAAGCAAAACTGCTCAACAGATCAGCCCTGAAACAGGGATGAAAGGGGCTTGATAGTTGAGGCACATATACTGCAAGCATTTATATTGCAGACATAAACAATATTGGTGTCAATAAACCGAATCCAGCGTGTTTACTGGGTTTCATACGCATTTTCCCTAGTTCTTCACCTACAGAGAATTCAGCAAAAAATGGGATAAACGGTCGCAAAGCCAATAAACAAAAGGCTTGCAACCATTTGCTACAAAGCGGGCTCATGAGCCTTATTGACCAGACGGTATGTTCCCAATGAAAAAATCAGGATTTACGCCTATTGCCAAGGCCGTATCCGGTTTTGCGTATATGAAAATAAATTTCTCAAAAAATACCTCTTTACAATCTCGATAGCCCTACCCTATAATTATTTTCTTTGCTGGTCCCCGATAGCTCAGTCGGTAGAGCGACGGACTGTTAATCCGCAGGTCCCAGGTTCGAGCCCTGGTCGGGGAGCCAAAAATACAAAAGCCCAGCTACGCAAGTAGCTGGGCTTTTCTACGTCTGGCCTCATGAAAAAAGCCTCTTGATTGCTCAAGAGGCCTTGTCTGCAAGGTCACTATCCAGAATCGCTTACTTGGCTCCTGCGGGTGTAATGCTGATCTCATACGGCACGAAGTTCTCCACTTCCAGCAGATCCTTGGCCAACAAATCAACACGCTCGCCATTCATCACTGCAGTCGCCCCCGTCACCACCACCCGCAAATTCTGATCGCAAGCGATTTCGTTATACCAATAACCAGTGGCATAGCGATCGGCACTGGAACTTCCAAAATCGTCCACCTCGATCACATCCTCGGCCACCAGCTTATTGTTCTTCTTGCTTAGCACCTGAATATGAACCCTCAGTTGCTGCACCGGCTCCATTTGGGAATCAAAAGTAAAGTTCGCAGCGCACATTCCCTGATTCGCAAAGACCGTATCGGAATGCCACATCTGCACCGCCTGTGCCTGGCCAGCAACCACACCACCCAGCAGCATGGTCCCTGCAGCCAGCTTCACACTTTTACGAAAATCCACATTGCCCTCTCTTTTGCAATAGAAGCCCAAGCGCTCTTATACACAAAAAAGAGAATGACCGCTGTGTTTGCAACATACGCTTCCAGAAACGTCCAGTTTGCACCACTGAAGCATTTCACTCCATAGGCTGCGTAACTGGCGATAATGCAGCATCCTGATTTCTATCCCGGTCTGTCGCGCCGGAACCTGCCGATTATTTCGCTGCTTGCACTCTTTTATGCTTGATACTCTTTTCCCCTTTTTAGGGGGGCTTGGCCTTTTCCTGATTGGCATGATGCTGCTGTCCGAAGGACTGGTGGCTTTTGCGGGTGGCTCTCTCAAGCAGATCCTGCTGGCGTTTACCGGCAGGCCCATCAAGGCCTTTGTTTCCGGCGCCCTGATTACCGCACTGGCCCAATCCTCTACCGCCACCACCGTCACACTGATTGGTTTTGTCAGTGCGGGCCTGATCTCCTTTACACAAGCCATAGGCGTAGTCATCGGTGCCAGTCTGGGCAATACCGCCACCGGCTGGATCATCTCTGGTCTGGGGCTGAAAGTGAATCTGGGCTTTTACACCCTGCCGTTGATCGGCTTGGGTGCCCTGCTCAAACTGCTCGCCCCCGGTCGCTATAAAGAGCTGGGTCGGGCACTGGCAGGCTTTGGCACTCTGTTTCTTGGATTGGGCATGCTGCAAGACGGCATGCAAGGGCTGGCAGCCAGCTTCAGCCTGGCCCATATGCCGACAGGAGGCTATGGCGCACACTTGTTGATCATGCTGACTGGCCTGGCTCTAACCGCCGTGCTGCAATCCTCGACCGCCGCAATCGCCATGACCTTGACCGCATTGGATGCCGGTGCCGTCAGCTTTGACCAGGCCGCCGCCATTGTCGTGGGTGCCTCCATAGGCACCACCCTGACCGGCGTGCTGGTTGCGATCGGTGGCACCATTTACGCCAAACGCACGGCCATTGCCTACATTCTGTTCAACGTTATTGCCGGTCTATTGGGGCTGCTGATCCTGCCCTTGTTCCTGAAAGCCATGTACACCACAGGCTCCTACATCAACGTTCCTCCCGGTGCATTGGGACTGGCGGCCTTTCACAGCCTGTTCATCGGCCTGGGGGCTGCCTTGTGCCTGCCCTTTACCCAGCAGTTTGCTCGCTGGGTACAAGGCCTGGTACCCGACCGGGCTGCCCGCCCCCAGCACCATCTGGACGACAGCTTGCTGCAAGTACCGGCCCTGGCCCTGGAAACCACACAACGCACCCTGGAAGAGTTGGCCCAGCGCCTGCTGAACCTGTATCAGCACAGTCTGAACATGAGTCGCCCCAGCACCGCCACTGCCGACCTGCAGCAAATCGAGACAGTCCTGGATCAAGCCTACGAATTTGTATTACGCATCCCCAGCGCTGCCGATGATCCCGCCGTTGCCGCCCGTATCAGCGCGCTCTTGCACACCATTGACCACATGCAGCGCCTGCGCAGCCGGCTGCAACATCCGCCCAGCACGGACCTGCAGGACAATCGTTACCAGCAAGCCCAAACCCTGGCCACAGAGCTAAATACCCTGGCGCAGCAAGGCCTGCACGGACAAGCCCCTGGTGATTGGCTGGAGCAAGTACAAGCCAGAGCCCAGGCCCTGGCTGATTTGTTAAGCGCCGTTCGCAGTCAGCTTCTAGCCGCGCCACAAAGCCATGATGATGTCTCACGCACCTTGCGCATCACAGACACCCATCGCTGGTTCGAACGCAGCAGCCAGCATGTCTGGCGCAGCAGCTATTACTTGCAGCTGGCTCGCCAACCGGAGCAATAAGCCCCAAGCCCATGCATCAACCCGGCTGGCGCCGCTACCCGCAAGCAGGCGCCCCAGCTTACCCTTCATACTTAAAGCAGCTTTTGGGGCTCTCCTGCCGCGCAAAACTCATATGACAAGAATATGCAAAACAAGCGTGTTTTAAAGCCCACAGAAACCCAATAAACAGATACCAAGATTCACGCTCATAGTAAGGATTCCCCCTTACAATCGGCTCAAATTCACGCTAATGGAAAAACTCCATGTCCACCCGGCCAAATCTACAATTCCATACCTTTTTGCTTTTGCTGGCCGCCGTATCCGCTGCCTTTGTCTGGATACTTCTTCCCTTTTATGGGGCCGTATTCTGGGGTGCCGTTCTGGCTATCTTGTTTACCCCTTTGCAACGCAAACTGCTGGCTAAAACCAAAGGCCGGCGGTCTCTATCTGCCCTGATCAGTTTGCTGGTCATCATTTTGATCGTCATTATTCCGGTCATCCTGATTTCCATTTCCCTGGTTCAACAAATCGCCTCTTTGTACGATTTGATGAATAGCGGTCAGCTCAATCCGGGCGCCTACCTGCAAAAAATACTGAATGCCCTGCCCCCTAGCGTGACAGATTTTGCCGCTCGTTTTGGTCTGCATGACTTTGCATCCCTGCAAGAGAAGTTCTCTGAGTTTGCCGTGCAAGGCGGCCAGTTCCTGACGAAACAAGCCCTGAACGTTGGCCAGAACACCTTCCAGTTCCTGGTCAGCCTGGGCATCATGCTGTACATGCTGTTCTTCCTGCTGCGCGATGGCGTGGAGCTGGGTCGTCATTACCGCCAGTTGATCCCTCTGAGCGAGGGCCAGAAAACCCATCTGTTCCGCAAATTCACCACTGTGGTACGCGCTACCGTCAAAGGCAATATCGCTGTGGCAGCCACCCAAGGTGCGCTGGGCGGGGTCATGTTCTGGTTCCTGGACATTCAAGGCGCACTGTTCTGGGGTGTGCTGATGGCCGTGCTGTCCTTGCTGCCTGCCGTGGGCGCCTCGCTGATCTGGGCTCCGGTTGCCATCTACTTCTTTGTCTCGGGCCACTACGTTCCCGGCATCATCCTGACCGCCTTTGGTATTTTGGTAATCGGCCTGGTAGACAACCTGCTGCGCCCCCTGCTGGTGGGTAAAGACACCAAGATCCCGGACTACGTGATCCTGATCTCCACCCTGGGCGGCTTGTCGATTTTCGGCCTGAACGGCTTTGTGATTGGCCCGCTGATCGCCGCCATGTTCATTGCCTGCTGGGACCTGTTCCCTTCGGCCGTCAGCGCCCGCGTGGAAGCGGAAGAGCAAGAAAGCAACGGCAAATAAAAACAGGCCAGCTTTGCGGCTGGCCTGCCAATAGTCCAAGCAAGCAATCCCAGGGCCTGTTCCATGCTTGATCAAAAGCACAGAACAGGCCCTTCTTCATTTCATCAAGTCCGCAGCACGGGCAGGAACACAATCCAGATATTGACGGCCAAGGCCAGGAACCACACCAGCGAACGCAAGGTGGCCTTGTCCATTATGTACATCAGCAAATACAGCACGCGCAGCACAATCCAGGAAATCATCAGGTTTTGCACGCGCAAGGCGTCCGCCCCCGACCACAAGGCCAACAAGACAGCCGCGTAAAAGAACGGTAAGGCCTCAAACGCATTGGCCTGCGCCGCATTGGCCCGACCACGCCAGCCCGACAGGCTGGCCAGCCACGGACGAGGCTCATGATTCGTAAAGCCCGCCCCACCGGCTTTGGCACAAATCGCCGCCAACCAAGGCAAGAAAGCCGCTACCACCAAACTGATCTTGATCCCCAGCATCATCGTCCCCTTCACAGGCTGAAAACGACCAACATAGCACGCCGCAGCCCAAATGCGTGCGCAGAATTTACAAACCCGAAAAAAACAGGATATACTTATCGTCTTAGGTTAGCCGATGTAGCTCAGTCGGTAGAGCAGCTCATTCGTAATGAGAAGGTCGAGGGTTCGATTCCTTTCATCGGCACCAGCTAATCTAAAACCATTGAAATAAAATAATCAATAATTTAATCGAATCAATGGTTTAGCTTCCTGACATCCGAAGCAATTAATCGCCCGCTTTCAGCTATTCCACATAGACGGCCCCAAAAAGCCCCACGACTGGCCTCATGCAAATAGGCATATGGCAAGCAATGCCAAACATGCAGCGGCCATAGCAAGCCAGCCCAGAAACCGTTAGGTTTCTCCGCTCACCCACACACCATTGCCGAGCTGAGAACAAAAAAAAATAAACCCCCAGGCTCGAAAGCCGGGGGGATCAGTACTCCAAGGCCACGTCGGTAGCTTTTTTATAACCTCACGGCCCGACCACTTGGCTGACATGCTCCGGAATATTCCAGGCGCCCCCAGCGCGAATCAGAGCACAGCGCCCGGTGTCGCCGCGTTCACTTTCAACAAAGTCGGTTCCATCCCAGACCGATGCCTCGTAACTCCAGCAATCGCCCAGGCCCCGCCCCTTCATGCTGGACGAGATCATTCCATTATCGTAATCAGTGGCGCTGGTACTTACTAACACCGGAGCAGACTGCATATTGTTATTGATCACAAAATAGGCTGCCCCACCGTTGTAAGCGGCTAACCAGCAAGGCGCGCTAACCAGGGAGAACTGCTGATTCAATCGTGCAATTTCCCATGGCTCGGACAGCATGTCAGCACTACAGGATTGTTCCTCATCAGCGGCAAGTACCTTCAACAGCACAGGCCTTATCAAGGCGTCCTCTTGCGCTGTCATGGGGCGCAGGCTTTTATCCACTACCGGGGCACGGTTGATAACTGGCGTAGCAATAGGTGCCTTGACCGTAGCCTCGCTGCCCTTCCCTTTACGCAGAATAGCCCCTGGCGTATTGACACGTCCTTGAACGTCATCCATTTTCAGCAAGACGGCACTTGAGCCTGCCCCCGAGAATGCATAAGTGCTGCCATTCCCACGAAAGGAAATTACGGCGTTTTTTTTCAAGGCTGCCAAAAACTGGGCTAACTGCGCCTCACTCATTTGCCAAGACTCGTCCACCGCGACACTCAGTGAACCGGCTTTACGGCCCGCAATAACAAGTTCTGGCAATGCGTCTTTTGGCCACTCGGGATCGTCGTAGTGTGCAAGCATGACTCTATTTGCCACCGGCTCTCCACTGCCCGCTTTACGCGTCAATAACACCGTTGAACCCAGCTCCTCACCATCAGCCGCATAACCGGCGGCGCGGCAGGTTAACGTGTTATCGCAACGTAGATCCCAGTCTTTATGAGAAAACGTCACTGGCGCCGCGTTAGCCGCTGCACCTCCCATACAAAACACTAGCGATATGGCGGCTGTTCGTACTGAAAAAAACGCACTGTGATCTTGTTTTTGCCCGCTCATTTTCTCTCCTCCCTAAGGTGTTATCTGGATACACAGCACATATTACGTCGCGGCAACGCTAAATGCGTTTTCCCAAGCCCATGTCAGAAAACCACATTAAACGTCTGACCGCGTGCGTTCGTGACATTATTCTGTTCAATCGCCTCTTGCAAGGCTTGGTGCTATCTGGCTAAGCCACAGGCACCTGGCTCGCCCTGTTTCCGTTTGTGCTCGTATCAATCCTCTGTATAGAATGCAGACGAAAAAGCCATGCAAGGTTTATCAAACGATAGATAATCAAACCTCATCCAGGTCGAGTAAATTCTGATGCGCAAATATCTGAACCCTATTGCAGTTGGCTTGCTCAGTTTCCTCGCCGTTGCCAGCCATGCGGCTTCTCCGGACTTTTCCGTCACGACTGAAGATCTTAAAAAGCTGCGCTCGACCTCCGTCATGCCACGCGAAGCGAATCCCTCGGCAGCCACACCCAAAGATCCGGCCAAGGACTCGGAGTTCAGCAGAAACTTCCAGAAGGCGATGAACAATGAGGAAAAGGCACGCCAAGCGGCACGAGAACAGCAACTGGAGCGCAACCGCCTGCCCCAGCTTGAGCAGAACAGAAACCCGGCCAATCGCTTCGGCCCACCCAATAACAAGAAAGAAAATATGGGGATTTATTTTGATGCCGACGGTACCGCGGCTACCTCTTGCCGAGAGGACGAGCTAGGAAAGACTCGTTGCAAGGTTCGTGAGCTCAGGTAGAAACCAGCCCCAGTCATACAGCCTGCGCGCTGTTTTCAGGGACGAGCCTTAACGGTTTGAAGGCACTCATAGACCATCCAACGAATTGGGGCCCGGCTTGTATCCAGAGCTACGTCTGGATCAACCGATACTTCAACCTGACGAGCGGCTCGCCCTTTGGTGACATGAAGGAAAGCGGCCTAGGACGCGAATACTGCCGTGAAACCTTGAGCATGTACTCGGAACTGAAAGCCATCACGGTGCAAAACAGCGTACCGCAACCTGGGTTTGCTGTTTGAGCCAAGCAAGCATCAAAGGGGGAGCTGAAAAGGGATAAAAAACACCAGCCTCAGCTTTGCCGCCTGGAGAAACGACGCGGGGAAGCCCGCGTCCACTCTTTGAAGGCGCGCGAAAAAGTCGCGGTATCCGAATAACCGAGCTGCTCGGCAACGACGGACAAAGGCAGATCAGCAGACTGCAACATGGCTTGTGCTCGCTCCTGGCGAACGGTCTGCAATACGCTACGAAAAGATGCCCCCTCTTCCATCAAGCGTCGACGCAAAGATCGAGCCGACATCTCCAGAACCAAAGCAATGGAATCGCAATCTACCGGCGCACGCCCCAAACGCCGGGCAATCGCTTCCTCTACTTGCTCTGTCACAGCTTTCGCCACCGTAATCTCTGGTCCCATCAGGTCCAGCAAATGACACTCCAGCACAGACTTGAGCCGGGTATCCTGAAACCCGCTGGCACGGGAAAACTGCCGATCCAAGTCGCTGTTGCGCATCACCAGCTGATTGGCAACCTGGTTGCCAAAGACAGGAGCTCGGAAAAACCGCTCCAAGGTCTGCTCTCGCCCCACAATCGAATGTTCAAAATGAACTTCAATCGGCTTCCAGCCTGGTGTCGCCAGTTGCTTGAGCATCAAGGCCATCCCTGCCATCGTAAACTCGGCATCCTGGCTGCGCGGCCAAATGGCCCGATTCTGAATCCGGTAACTAAGCGTGGTGGTCTCAGCCTGAGCTGTCACATCCAGGGATGTTCTGGTTTGCCAATGGCCTTGAAACATGCCAAACGAATCCAGCGTAGCGCGCAAACTCCCCGCTGCCACAAACAAGGCATGAAATGGACCCATTTCTTCCAGGCCAAACTTCGCCCCCATCTCCAATCCCAGATAAGGCCGATCAAACTTCCTGGCGGCATGCTCGAGCAAGGACACATAGCGATGCAAAGGGACCCGCTCGTAAGGGGTTGCCGTCTGATTTCGATAAAAACCGTATTCACGCAATAGCGTATCTACCTGATGCCCATGCTCTGACAAAGCGTCAACCAAAGCACTCAGATACAAGGTTCGTATTGTGGCCTGCCTATCCTCAGTCGGATTAACGGCATTTGGACAGACCGAGTCCAGGCCGCAAGCCACACCCACCGACCCGTCAAGACCCTGGTTCATCTTCCCCCCCTTTTTGTTTCCTGCTTCTACCTATCCACCGGTATCAAGCCAATCCGTAATATCTCTTTTTTTATGCTGGCTTAAATCTTCAAGCTTCAATTAACAAGAAGTTTTACGCTATATATAACTTATAAAATCAGCCACTTGCAATATCGGTATTTACCCCTGCCCTTATTTTTTACCCGCCAGATCAGTCTCAATGCGAGCTGGCCTATTCTGCAAATTCTCTATCCCGCTTTGCAATTTCCCCACCTTCGTCGCTGGGGCACCATGTCATTGCAAATAACGCACTACAAGGATATGAGACATGAGCACCTCGACGAAGATCGACTTTATCTATCTGTCCGAACAGGACATGGTTCGTGCTGGCGTGACCGATATGGCCAGTTGCGTAGATACGATGGAGGAGATGTTCAGCCTGCTGCACCATAACGACTACCGAATGGCAGGAGCCAACAACAACTCGCACGGGTCCATTGTTGTCTTTCCGGAGAACTCCCCCTTCCCCGACATGCCAAAACCGACCCCTGACCGGCGCTTTATGGCCATGCCCGCCTATTTGGGCGGACGTTTCCGTACGGCGGGGATGAAATGGTACGGCTCCAATATAGAAAACCGGGAAAAGGGGCTGCCACGCTCCATCCTGATGTTTGTGCTCAATGACGCGGACACCGGAGCACCATTGGCATTTATGTCTGCCAACCTGTTATCCGCTTATCGCACAGGAGCCATTCCAGGTGTCGGTGCGCGTCATCTGGCACGCAAGGACTCCAAGGTGGTCGGCATCCTGGGCCCCGGTGTCATGGCTCGCACCTCCCTGTCTGCCTTTATGGCCGTGTGCCCGCAGATTGACACCGTCAAGGTCAAAGGACGCGGCCAGAAAAACCTGAACGCTTTCCTGGCCTGGCTCGCGGAAACCTTCCCACAGATCACCACGGTCCAGGTTGTAGAGACCGATGAAGCTGTGGTTCGGGACAGTGACATCGTGACCTTCTGTGGTTCGGGAGCGGTTGGGGACCCCTCCACCTATCCCACTGTGAAGCGCGCCTGGGTTCGCCCCGGCACCTTTCTGGCCATGCCCGCGCTAGGCAACATCGATCAGGGCATGGAGTCCCCCGAAATTCGCAAGGTTCTGGACCATATCGGTCTTTATGACGCCTGGTACGAAGAGAACCCCAAACCCGTCCATGCCAGTGTGCCTGTAGTAGGGATTCGCTTCATGGATCTGATCGCTGAAGGCCGCATGTCCCGCGACCAGCTGGAGGATCTGGGCCAGATCGTGGCCGGAGAAGCACCGGGCCGCCGAAACGATGAAGAAATCATCATCATGTCCGTGGGCGGAATGCCGGTTGAAGACGTGGCCTGGGGAACAGTGGTGTATCGCAATGCCCTCAAGCAAGGCATTGGTACCCGCCTCAATCTCTGGGACGAACCCGTTCTGCGTTAATCCCATGTGGCCACACAAGCAGCCCCTACCACCTTGTGTGGCGCTTTCATCACCGCCTCTTTCAGGACATAAACATGACCTCTATCGTCAAAGTCAAAACGGGCTCCAAATTTGAAGAGTTGGGCAGCTACTCGCGTTTGGTTGCCGTCGACAATCTGATCTTCATGTCCAACACCGCCGGACGCAATCCCCGTACCAAGCTGATTCCCACCGACTTGCGCGAACAAACACTGCAAGTACTGAGCAATATCGAAACCGCACTGGCCTCAGTCGACGCCTGTCTGGCAGATATTGTTGCTGCTCGCGTCTTCATCCAGTTTCCTGAGGATGTGGACACCATCATGCAGGTATATGGTGAAAAAATGCGTGGAATCAATCCAACCCTCACCATGACCAGCCCTCCTCTGGGCTCACCCGAGTACAGGGTAGAAATTGAAGTGACGGCCTATCGCGGTGCCTCCAAAGGCACGATCAAAGAGCTGACCATTACCCCTTGAAAAGCGCCATGCGGTTGACGGTGACCGGTGTCGCGCCGCATGGAACGAGACATCCGGTCTACTCTACAGTCCAAGGAGACGAGCTGTGGCTCCCGTCATCACTCCTGTATCCAGCTCTATCGAGCTGCCAGACTCTTCAACCGTTGTTATTATCGGCGCGGGCATCATTGGCCTTAGCGCCGCCCTGACCCTGGCCGAACGCGGCATCCCCGTTGTTGTGCTTGAAAAGGGCCGTATCGCAGGCGAGCAATCCTCCCGCAATCTAGGCTGGGTGCGCAAAATGAGCCGTGCGGCACCTGATGTACCGTTGGCCCTGGCCGCCGACCAGCTCTGGTCCCAAATGCCTGAACGCCTCGGAGCCGATGTGGGCTACCGTCAGGCTGGCATTATGTACCTGGCCCGCAGCGAGGCTGAAATGCAGCAGCATGAGCAATGGCTAGCCTCGGTTCGGCATCTATCGCTGGACTCTCGCCTGCTCAATCCTTCCCAGATCAATGATATGGTGCCTGGTGGTCAGGGTCGGTGGGCGGGCGGTATTTATACCCCTTCTGATGGTCGCGCCGAACCCACCTTGGCCTGCAGTGCCATTGCGCAGGCTGCCCTGAAAAAAGGGGTTCTGATCGTCGAAAACTGTGCCGTCCGTAACTTGATCATGTCAGCAGGCCGCGTCAGTGGCGTCATGACCGAACGCGGCGCAATACACTGCGAACAGGTGCTGTTGGCAGGCGGCCTCTGGTCTCGACGCTTTCTGGGGAATCTGGGAGTCTCACTGCCAACACTGCCCCTGGTGGCCTCTGTCGTGCGCACCGCTCCTTTGGAGGGCCCTGCGGATATTGCCGTCGGTGCCCCCGACTTCTCATTTCGCAAGCGCCTGGACGGCGGCTTTACCATTACGCAACGCGGGGCTCTGTATGCTCCCTTGATGCTGGACAGTCTGTTACTGGGCAGGCAGTACCTGCCCATGCTGCGTGCTCAATGGAAAAATGTACGTATTTCTCTAGGCCGTGACTTCCTGTCGGATCTTATGTTGGGACGCCGCTGGAAAGAACATCAAATTTCTCCCTTCGAACGTATCAGAACGATGGACCCACCTACCTTGCCTGCTCTGAATACAGAAGCCATGAACAACTTGATTGCAGCCTGGCCCGTTTTTCAGCACGCCATTATCAAGCAAGCCTGGGGGGGCATGATTGATGTCACCCCGGATTCCCTGCCCGTCATTTGCAAGCTGGAACAGATTCCTGGGCTCACCTTGGCCAGTGGATTTTCAGGCCACGGTTTTGGTACTGGTCCGGCCGCTGGTCAATTGGCCGCAGATCTGATTTGCGATACTACTCCTCTCGTCGATCCGGCTCCCTATCGCCTCGATCGTTTTCAACAATAAAAACAAATCGCGGCGACCCTCCACTATCGGGGTCGCCGCGACAATCAGACACGTCACTACAGACTCAAAGATTAATAGCCAACCATCGCTCCACGATCCAGACGCATACAAACTGCCTTCGGTTCGGTGTAGGCCTGGATAGCCTCGCTGCCAAACTCACGCCCCACCCCGGACAGTTTCCGGCCGCCAAACGGCACGGCCAAATCCAGCACATTATGGGTATTGAGCCAGACCGTCCCGGCATCAATCCGGTCGGCAAGCAGGTGAGCCCGCTCCAGATCACGCGTCCAGATACTGGCGGCCAGACCGTAGGGCGTGTCATTGGCCAGATCGACCAGTTGTGAGGACTCCTCGATACGCAAGGCGCAGACCACAGGTCCAAACACTTCCTCACGCATCACGGGCATTTCACGCGATACCTCCGTCAACACGGTAGGCTGATAAAACCAGCCTGCCTCGCCAATCATATCGCCGCCTGCCAATGCCACCGCCCCCTCATCCAGACTAGAGCGAACCAGGCCAGCCACCCGCTCCCGCTGGCGAGCAGAGATCAATGGACCTATTTGAGCTTGAGGATCAGCACCCGATCCCAATTTCAGCGTCCTGGCGATATCGGCCACACCCGCAATCACTTCCTCATACACCGCGGCCTCAATCAACAAGCGCGAGCCCGCTGTACATATCTGACCTGAATTGGAAAAAATAGCGGCAGCCGCCCCAGGCACTGCTCGGCTCAAATCAGCATCGGCCAAAATAATGGTGGGGGATTTGCCACCCAGCTCCAGAGTGACACGTTTCATGGTCGGTGCCGCTGCTGCCCAAATTCGCTGCCCTGTCGCGGTAGAGCCAGTAAACGAGATCTTGCGCACCAGGGGATGTTCGACCAGAGCCGCTCCTGCATCATGGCCATAGCCCGTGACAATATTGACTGCACCTGCTGGAAAGCCCGCCTCCAGAATCAACTCCCCCAAGCGCAAGGTCGTCAAGGAGGTTTCTTCAGATGGTTTGAGGACAACAGTACATCCACAAGCGATTGCCGGTGCCAATTTCTGAATAGCTTGTCCCAGAGGAAAGTTCCAAGGGGTAATTCCGCCCACGACGCCCATGGGCTTACGTTCGGTATAAGCCCGGTAGGACGCCCCATCCTGAACCAGAGGTGAAAGGGCAATATATTCGCCGGAAATTTTAGAACTCCAACCTGCAAAATAACGCAGCGCCTCGATCGCAAAAGGAATATCAATCATGCGTGTGACACTTAACAGCTTGCCGCTATCCAGGGACTCGAGCTGAGCCAGTTCCTCTGCATGTTCTTCGATCAGCAAAGCCAAACGCTCCAACAGTCGCCCCCTGTCCAAAGGACGCATGGACCGCCAGGCCTGACTCTCAAAACAACGGTGGGCCGCCATGACAGCATGGTCCACATCCGCCGCCGTACAAGCTGGAATCGTCGTAATAAACTCGCCCGTTGCCGGATTGAGCACATCAATCCGTCGTGCTGACGGGGAGGCCCCACTGAGCTTTCCATCCAATAACAACAGGCCTTCAGGCATACGTATTTCAGATAAGGCCAGGTCCGGATTTAAAACAGATGCTTGCTTCATAAGTGTCTCTGCTTATTCAAGTAAAAATAGATGTGGTGCGTGCACGGCTGTGCCATCAAGGCAAATCCGTTGTGTCCATCTGAAGATAGTGGTGAACGGAACTCTTCAGACGGGTATGTGCCAAAACCGCCTCCTCGCTCAGGTCATGCCCCATGCCCGAGCTCTTCCAGCCACCAAATGGCAAGCTGACATCAAGCGTATTGTGGGTATTCACCCAGACAGAGCCGGCCTGAAGCTTGCGCGTCATATAGCGCACCCGGTCCAGATCTCGACTCCAGATGCTGGCACCCAATCCAAACTCGGAGTCATTAGCCAAGCTCACCGCCTGGGCATCATTCTCAAACGAGGCAGCCACCAGAACAGGGCCAAATATTTCTTCACGCACGACCCGCATCTGCGGGTTCACCCCGGTAAGCACCGTCGGCCGTATATAAGCCCCAGGATGATCCAGGCCTTGCCCGCCCGTGCGCAACGAGGCTCCTTCTCGAATCCCTTCTTGCACGTAAGCGAGCACACGCTGACTGTGAGCGCGATTGACCAAAGGGCCCATCGCACTTTGCGAGTCCAGTGGAGCTCCCAACGTGATGGACTCGGCAATCGCACTAATACCGTCAACAACCTCATCAAAGACACGGGCATGAGCATACAGGCGTGATCCCGCACAACAGTTCTGACCATGATTGGCAAAGATGGCCCAAGCGGCCTGAGGAATAGCACGCGACAGATCGGCATCCTGGGCAATAATGACGGGCGATTTACCGCCTAACTCCAGGCTGAAACGTTTAAAAGCCCCTGCCGCATCCAGCGCAATCTGCCTGCCAACCTCGGTAGAACCGGTAAAACTCACCATGTCCACATCCGGGTCCCGCACTAACGCAACCCCCACCTCAGGCTCACTGCCTGTCACCACATTAAGTACCCCTTCAGGCAGGCCTGCCTCTAGTGCCAGCTGTGCCAGGTACAAAGCAGTCAGCGGAGTTTGGGGTGCCGGCTTCAAAACGATAGTGCAGCCCGCCGCCAGTGCCGGTGCAATTTTCCAGATCGCAATCCCCAGAGCAACATTCCAGGGGACAATGGCAGCCACCACTCCTACAGCTTCTCGAAACGTGAAACCATCCAGCTCGCCGTCAGGCACATAGGGAACCGACAAAGGGGTCGTTCGCCCCGACAGTTTGGTCGCCCAACCCGCCATATAACGCAACACATGAGCCGAGTAATGCACGTCCACATGCAAGGTGTTCTGCAACAAGCGCCCGCTACACACTGTCTCGATTTCCGACAAGGGGCGAGCATGTTGCTCCAGCAAATCAGCCAGGCGCAGCAAACAGGCCTCACGCTGATGGGGGCGATACCTTGACCAAGCTCCCCCTAAAGCCTTTTTGGCTGCCGATACGGCATCTGCCACATCCAGCATCCGAGCCTGTCCGGCATGGGCGAAAACCTGCCCGGTGCTTGGGTCTTGCAACGCATACGTCGACGCAGCCCTGACCTGCTTTCCACCGATATGAAAGCCATGTGACGAGTCCAGAAAAGAGCGTGTGCTCTGCCCGAGCGATCCATAATCATTGTCCAGACGCAATTCAATCTCCACAGACATGCCGCCCCTGCGGTCTGCACGATCAGGCCGCTTGGCAACATTCAAAACAAAGTTGATTCAATCTTCAGTGCACAGCTCATGGACTTCGACCAGGAGTCTGCTAGCCACTCCAGCGTAGCAATCCAGCTCCGGCGGCAATAGGCACCAATGCGCAGCCACTATCCCTTAAGTGCAGCAAAAAAAGAGCCGTGTCGCCGTCAGCGAGGTTTGAGAACTTCGGAGGGACTTTGACCGAATCGCGCCCTGAAATCACGTGCAAACTTTCCCAGATGGAAAAAGCCATAACGTGTCGCGATGTCCGTGACGTTCTCCCCTGTTTCCCGAGCATCCAGCAAGGCGGATCGGGCTGCCTCCAGCCGCATGCGCTTTAACTGTGCGCCAGGTGTGGTCTGCCGGAAATTGCGAAATCCGGCATGCAAGGTGCGACGGCTGACGCCCACCGCCTGCACCAGATCGTCAACACAGATGGGGGCCGTTAAATGAGCATGCATATATTCTTCTGCTCGTTTGATGAAAAATGGAGCCGGACTCGTTGTTGCCGAGCAAGCGGGTTGCGCTAATTTGCGTGGCAAGGCACGAACGGCATTAACGACTATTTTTTCAATGGTCTGCCGAAATGCGGGCAAGCCCAGCAAAGAAGCGCCACTGGTCGTGTCCTCGCAAATCGCCTGCAAGATTCCTGACAAGGCCCGTGCCTGACCGTCGGCATTGATACGAGCTATTTCAAAAAAGGCACGCTGCCCCCCTGGACTTAGCCCATCTTCCTCATCCAGGGAATCAATCAGTGCCGCATTCAGCTGCAAGGTCAGGTGGGTGTAGTCTGCCGACATTGAGGAAACAAATGTCTCTCCGGGATGCACGACATACAACATACCTGGCCGAACCTCAAAATGAGCACCCGCCTGACGGTACTGGGCCATGCCACTTAACGGAATCTTGAACAAGTAGTGATCGCTCAGTTCCTGGGCCTCAAGGCTGACAACACCAGCGGGTACGCCATACTCGATGAAATGCAAGGAGAGTCCCTGCAGCAGCAAGCGATTATGCGTAAAACACACGGCTTGCCGCGTATCCAGTTCTAACCGATGCGGGGCGAGAATTGCGCTCAAGTGTTCACGCGCCTGATCCGCAAACCGTGTATTCATCGCCGGAAACCCCTCCAGCCTCAACGCAGGGTTCACACACCCTGCCTGGCTTCGGGCCTGACGTTGAGCTGTTGTCTCGTATCTCATCTCGCCTCCGCTTGAATCAAGAATTCCTGCACCGGCCAATCAGGCGGCTGCGGGTACCAGTACCTCCTCCTCAACTCGGGTGGAGCCCACTTTGAGGTAGACCGATGGCCGATTGCGTTTCAGCCAACTGCCATGCAGATAGCCCGCAATGACCACCACCAGGAACAGAAATGGCAGGTTATTGACCAGAACAGAGTCCGTACCTGTCAGTGCCGAATAATTAGCCAGTGACAAGCAGGTCGCAATGGCCAGGAGCAGACCCGCTAGCAAAGGGGCGCCTGTCTTGGCCAAAGAATATTCACCACGTCGGATGAAAAAGACGCAGATAGAAAAAGATGTAGTCGTGAGCAAACACATCAAGCCCACTGCCCCCATGGATGAAAGACTTGTCGCCAGATTGAGCAAAGGGTCCAGGCCGGCCAAGGCAAAAGCGCCAATCACCACAATAAAAATACAGGTCAAGAAGATACACGCCACATACGGCGAACCATGTTGCGGATGAACCTTGCCCAGCACAGCCGGAATCAAACCGTCGCGCGCCACCGCAAACAAATAGCGGGCAATGTTGTTGGCAAAGCCCAGGGCAGCGGCAAACAGGCTGGTCACAACCAGCAGATTCAATGCATGACGGCCTAACTCGCCCAAATATTGTTCACCTATGCCGGTGAGCAAACGTCCCGGGTCTGCGGCGGCCACTGCCTGCAGTTTCTCGGGAGTCACGCTCAACACCAGGCACCAGGAAGAAAAGACATAAAACGTCCCCAACACCAAAATGGCACCGTAGGTTGCCCGTGGAATCGTCACCAGGCTATTTCTGGCCTCTTCTCGATAAATAGCGGTTGCCTCAAAACCAACCACACCATTGATGGCATAGATAATGGAGATACCAAAACCAGGCGCCAGCACGGCAGCAGGCGTAAAGCTGCTGAAATCCAGGCCGGTAAATCCGACGTGGTACAAAATCAGCACATCCAGCACCAGAATGAAGGCCACCTCCAGAATCAACAACACCGCCAGCACTTTAGCCGCCATCGTAATTTTTCGATAGCTTAGGTAGGCAATCAAGGCAACACTGATCGCGGCCCACATTTCCCAGCGTGTAGTGACGCCGAAAACCTCTTGCACAAAATCAGTGGAAAAAAAGGCCATCGCCCCCAAGGTTGAGGTAGATGCGCAGATATAGGCAATGATGGCCACATAGGCGGCTGCCACCCCCACCTGTTTGTTCAGGCTGGTCGCAATATAGGCGTAAAAGGCCCCCACATTTCGCACATGGGGAATCATGCGCACATAGCCCACCGCAAAGATCAGCATCACCAGGCAAATCAGCAACATGGTGCCAGGTGTGCCCGCACCATTGCCAAACGCAAAAGCCAGTGGAACCAGCCCGCCCAACACCCCCAGAGGGGCAGCACAGGCCAGAATCATGAAAATAATGTCAGCAGTGCCCAATTGACCAGGAATCAAACCCGGCTTGGACACTGATCGCGCATCAATGTGGCTCATTGTTGTCTCCGTTTTCGTATTATGTGATTTATGCGCCATGTGCAATTAATGCTAATTTGTCGCTCTGAAAGCAGGTATTGCCGTTCTTCCCCGAAAATTTGCAATTCCGGCCAAATAAGCCGAAATGCATAAAAAATCAGGTACCGAGCAAGCTGATGTGCCAAGACAGCTCAACGCAAGCAAACACATGGATTTCAAAGCAGGATCAGAAACTGGCGCTGAGGACCAGTTGCGTATAGATATTGGTTGAGGCATTTCTGTTCTGGCTGCCGCCATTGGCCTCATACTGGCGTGGCTTATATAAGCCCACCAAAGGGGTAATGGTGATGTGGTCCGTCACCGCCCAGTCCAGATACAGATCGACGGCATTGGCATCACTGTTGAGCACATCTCGATTGGCAACGGTTCTGTAGTTATAGAAAATCGCGCCTACAGTCAGATTGTCATAAGGTCGGGCTCGCAAGGAGATGGCATGTACCGCCAAATTGCTGGCAAATGCACCTGGGACATAGTTTCCTGCTACCTCTCCATGCGTCCAGCCATCATCCAAGTACCCACCCGTAAAGAAGGGATCCCAGCGCTTTGAGTAATGGCTGTAGCGGTAACTGATTTCCGGACTCCAGGCCATATCGGCAAAGGTGTAGCCAGCTTGAACAGACCACGCCGTTTCATGGCCAGACTGCTTGTCCTGACGAGCCAAATCGAAGCCGAATTTGGCATTTTCTATACCCGCGCTTCCCTCTCCGAACAGGCCGTAAATGTTCATATTCTTGCGCTCCAATGCCATGGCATCGGCGTACTGCTTATCTACATCCAGACCCCGGATATAACTGAAGCCTACGGTCCCTTCAGCAGCGGTGTACTCGACCGTCCCAACCGCCATTTCCGTCTTGGCCATTGCCGGGTTGTCGGACTTGATCCACATGGCACTACCATGCAGCCCCTCCTTGCCGCCCAAACGTAAAACAGCGGTCTTGGCAAAAGAATGACGAGGGCCCAGATAGTAAGCACCACCTCGATCAAACTCCCTGCCCATGCCTCGGCCTGGATTGGCTGCATCGTCATAGACCAGAAACCCTCGGCCAACCTTGATGCTCTGCCGACCAAAGGAAATATCAATGCCATCCTGGCCCAAGAAGGGAAACAAGCTCCCCGAGCGCCACCCCACATAGGCATCCTCAAAACTGGTGCGCCTCTCTTTTCCTATCGAATAACCGCCAGGGTCGCCGTCGCCCCAAGTGCCAGAGCTGATCAAGGCCAGGCTACCGTACACAGAGCCAGCACCAATGCGGTCCGTTTCACCACTTAAACCATATTTGGCAAACCCTTCCTGCCATCCAAAACGGCCTGGACGACCTATATAGTTATGCTTGCTGTTCAAGACACCAAAGACAACGGTCAGATCAGCATTGAGCTCAGTACCCTCTTCACGATAGAGCTCGTAGGCTTGAGACTGAGGAATAGAGACGCATAAGATGCCCGCAGCGAGCAAGGATGCGCGAATGATTGAGTGCATGGAGCAACTCCTTTCTTTCTTATAGGAACTACAGCCTGAAATCATCCTGTGGGATGCCGATGTATGCAGAACCTGTGCTAAGCGCCAGAACCTTGGCATGCAGCAACAAATTCAAGCCCTATCAGGCTAAATAGCCCCCCTCCTGTCCCGCTATCCCATTCGCGCAGATGGCAGCCCTTTCCTGCACTTATTCACCAAACTGGCGAAAACCGCCCTTCCGCCCGTCGCTCGCGGCCTGGACGAAATAAAAAAAGCCCGCTTTTTTAAGCGGGCTTTCACTTCACTGTAGAAGTACAGCTATACGTTCAGGTAGACAAAAACTCATCCACCAACTCAATCCAATGCTTGACCGCAGTCCGACCCGCTCCATTCAAATGATTCCCGCAGGCCATATTGGCCGTGACAATCAGGTCAGGCTTGCTGCTTTCCAGCGCATCCATCTTGCGATCCCGCAGGCGTCCTGCGATCTCGGGCTGAGTCAATGAATAGGTGCCCGCCGAACCGCAGCACAAATGGCTATCCGGCACCGCGCCCAGATCAAAACCCAGGCGAGTCAACACGGCCTCAACTCGCCCCCCCAGTTTTTGCGCATGCTGCAAAGTACACGGACAATGGAAAGCCAGGCGTGGGCGGGTTTGCGTGTTCAGGCATTCTTCCAAAGGCTGCTCTTCCAGCACTTCGACCAGATCCTTGGCCAGTTCACTGACGCGGCGAGCGCGCTCGGCGTAGGCCGGATCGTTCCTGAACAGGTCCACGTACTCTTTCACAAAAGCGCCGCAACCGCTGGAGGTCTGCACAATCGCCACAGCTCCCTGTTCGATCTGCGGCCACCAGGCGTCGATATTGCGACGCGCCTGCTCCAGGCCCTGTTCTTGCGCACCCAAGTGAAAAGACGAAGCGCCACAGCAGCCTGCCTGAGCGATGGGCGTCACGCTGATGCCCAAGCGATCCAACACCCGGGCCGTCGCAGCATTAATGGAAGGCGCCATGGCTGGCTGAACACAGCCTTCCAGCATCAGGACACGCTTGCTGTGCCGCTGTGCGGGTCGTGTCAAATCCGAATTTTGCTTGGGCGGGATTTTTTCCTGTAAAGAAGATGGCAGCAAGGGACGCATGGTTCGCGCTACCCCCAGCAAGGCACTGACTCGAGCAGGCTCTGGCAAAATCTGCGTCAGTGCGACTCGCATGGCACGGTCCTTCAAGGGACGCTTTACTTTGGGCTCCAGTGCGGCCCGACCTATATCCAGTAAGTTGTGATACTTCACCCCCGAAGGACAGGTGGTTTCACAATTGCGGCAGCTCAGGCAACGATCCAGGTGATGCTGGGTCAGCTCCGAGGTCGCTTTGCCTTCCAGGAACATCTTGATCAGGTATATCCGGCCACGGGGGCCGTCCAGCTCGTTGCCCTGGTCCAGATAAGTCGGACAGGTGGCATTGCAAAACCCACAATGCACACAGGAGCGCAAAATAGCTTCAGCTTGCTCGGCTTGCGGTAGTTGCTGAGCCCATGGTGTCAGTTGTGTTTGCATGTGGACTCCGCCGAAGGAAAGAGACGACCTGGATTAAAAATGGCAGCAGGATCCAGCTGTTGTTTCAAACGCTGATGCCATATCAACAAGGACTCGGGCAAGACATCCTGCCCTGCACCTGATCCGGACCAGCAACGGGCATGCCCTTTCAAAGCTTGAGCCTGCGCGTGAATCTGCTCGGCAGCAGCATCGGACTTCAGCCACAGCTGTGTCCCACCCCAATCCACCAGAACCTGGCCGGGCCATGTTTGCACTGGGGCATCGACTGGCAAGGCGATCCGCCACAAGGTGCCGGCTTGCTTGAAGAACTCCAGGCGCTGCTCGCACAAATCGTCCCAATAGGACAAGTCCAAAGCCTCCCCACCGATTTGCTCTTGAGCCAATTGCACTGAGCTGTCGCCACCTTCCAGACGCAAATGCAAACGTCCGTCCTGCCAAGCTGCGCCCGTAATGGGACGGCTTTGGTCACGCCAACTGCGCAATAAACCGGCGATTTCCTGCTGGGCTACCTCCAGAACCAGGCTGGCACGGCTACGTGGGCGAGGCAAGACTTTGAAAGACACCTCGGTAATCACACCCAAAGAACCCTGTGCGCCGACCATCAGCCGCGATACGTCATAACCGGCGACGTTCTTCATGACCTGGCCTCCAAAACGCATATGTGTGCCCATGCCACTGATCAAACGGCAGCCCAGTACATAATCTCGTAATGAGCCTACCCAGGGACGACGCGGTCCCGACAGACCACAGGCGGTGGCTCCACCAACAGTGGCGCGGCCATCAAACAGAGGCGGCTCAAAAGGCAGGCATTGGCCTTGCTCGTTCAAGATCGTTTCCAGCGCTTGCACGGAAGTCCCGGCACGCACCGTGACGACCAGTTCCGCCGGATCGTAATCGACCACCCCTTCATGGCCTGCCAGGCTCAGCTCTTGCCCCTGCACGGCTTTGCCTAAAAAAGCTTTGGTATTGCCGCCTTGCAAACGCAAGGGGGTTTTAGTGGCCAGGGCTTGCTGGACCTGCTCCAGCAATTCAGCGCTGCGATCCTGATTTTTATGTTCTACGGTACTCATCAGAAGCGCTCCAACTCTGGGAAAGGCAATTGCCCGTGATGGATGTGCATGCCGCCCATTTCTGCACAGCGATGCAAAGTGGGAATGTTCTTGCCGGGATTCAGCATGGTTTTGGGATCAAAGGCAGCTTTGATCGCATGGAAAAACTGCAGCTCGTCTTCATTGAACTGCACACACATCTGATTGATTTTTTCTCTGCCTACGCCGTGCTCGCCGGTAATTGTGCCGCCGACTTCCACACACAATTCCAGAATCTTGCCGCCCAAGGCTTCGGCTCGCTCCAGCTCGCCAGGTTGATTGGCATCGAACAGAATCAGCGGGTGCATATTGCCATCGCCCGCATGAAACACGTTGGCGACGCGCAGGCCGTACTCTTCGGAAAGCTCGGCGGTTTTCTTCAGCACATAAGCCAACTGACGACGCGGAATGGTGCCGTCCATGCAGTAATAGTCGGGAGAAATCCGGCCTACAGCGGGAAAGGCATTTTTACGACCGGCCCAGAAGCGTTGTCGCTCCTGCTCGTCCCGCGCAACCCGCACTTCTTGCGCGCCGGCCTTGAAAAGAACCTGCTCAACACGAGCCACATCGTCCTGCACGTCTTCCAAAGCGCCATCAATCTCGCAAAGCAAGATCGCTTGTGCATCAACAGGATAGCCAGCGTGGATAAAGTCCTCGGCTGCGCGGATGGACATTTGATCCATCATCTCCAGCCCTGCCGGCACAATGCCTTGGGCAATAATCTGGGCCACGGCATCAGCTGCTTTTTCCACTTCGTCAAAGCTGGCCAGCAGCACCACCGTACAGGGGGGACGTGCCAGCAACTTGACAGTAATTTCCGTGACTACCCCCAGCATTCCTTCGGAACCCGTAAACAGGGCCATCAAATCAAAGCCGGGCGTATCCAGAGCTTCGGAGCCCAAAATCAATCGTTCGCCTGTGACGGTAATCACTTCCAGACGCAGGATATTGTGTACGGTCAGACCATATTTCAGGCAGTGCACACCGCCCGCGTTTTCCGCTACGTTGCCCCCAATTGAACAGGCAATCTGCGAAGACGGGTCCGGTGCGTAATACAAGCCAAAGGGTTGGGCCGCCTGAGAGATCGCGATATTACGCACGCCGGGCTGAACGCGAGCAATCCCGGCTACAGGGTCCAGATCCAGAATCTGGTTCAAGCGCGCCATCACCAGCAAAATACCCTGCTCCAAAGGCATGGCACCGCCCGACAAGCCGGTACCCGCACCACGAGCCACCACCGGCACGCCGACTTCGTGAGCCAAGCGCATCACGGCCTGTACCTGCTCCACATTACGGGGCAAAACGACCAGCAAGGGTTTGGCGCGATAAACACTCAGTCCATCACACTCGTAAGGATGCAGTTGCTCATCAGTGTGCAGCACATCCAGGCCGGGAATATCATCACGCAAACGGCTAAGCAGCTGCATCCTGTCCACGCGGGGCAGCACACCGTCCAGTTTTTCGTCGTAGCGCAAGCTCATGACGCCTCCTGTCTTTTAAAGTCTCCTGAAACGGATGGTCTTTGATGCGGGCTGGCTTGTCCAGCCGTCAGGCTACTGGTCCGACCAGTTTTTACCCTAAGAGAGTATTAGGGTTTATCTTTATACTTATAAATCAGACAGATAGATAATCAGCTTGTTATCATTTCCACAGGCATACAACTGGTCTGACCACGAATGAAAATGCAGGAACCCAAGCGTTTGGAAGTCACCGCCGAGCTGGTCGCCCAACGCATCGAAACTTTTATTATGGATGGCGTCCTGAAACCGGGACAAGTCCTGCCCTCCGAGCGGCAACTGACGCAAAGACTGGCGGTGTCCCGATCTGCCCTGCGCGAAGGGCTACAAATCCTGCGCGTGCGCGGCTTGATTGAAACCCGACATGGCAAAGGTTCCTTTGTCGCCAACCTGATTGATTCAGCCGTCAGCAAGCCGCTGGAGCACCTGCTTCAAGCGCAAGGGCGCACTCTATATGACTTGCTGGAAGTGCGTGAACTGCTGGAAAGCGAGGCGGCTCAACTAGCCGCCTCCAGGGGGACCGAAGCCGATCACATCATGATACGACGACGCTTTCAGGAACTGGAGGATCTGCAAATGCAGGATGCAGCGCCTGAACAGGTTGCGCGGGCAGATCATGCTTTTCATGCGGCAATCTGTGAGGCCTCGCACAACCCGGTGCTGGTACATATGATCAGCCTGTTCAACGATTTGATGTTATCTACGGTGCGCGTGTCCGTGCAGCACCTGTATCCCGACCATGACTCCAAACGCAGGTTGGACAGACAACATGCGCGTTTATGCAATGCCGTCACGCAAGGCCAAGCTGACTTGGCCCGACGCGCCGCCAAAGAACATATCGATGGGATACGACGACAACTACAGGAGATGGAGGCCAAACAGCTGCGCCTGGAACATGCCCGGCAACGTCTGAATGGCCTTTAGTTCTTTGACTTACTTCGCCAACAGATTGGCCAGCATATAACCTGATCCGGCCCCCGTCCCTGCACCGGGCCAGGTCGAGGCGCCGCACAAATACAGATCCTTGATCGGCGTTTTGTATTTGGAGTAACCGGCCACTGGACGGAAGAAGAAGTTCTGATCCAGATGGTGGCTGCCCGAGAGGTTATCACCGCCAATCAAGTTCGCATTGAACTGCTCCAGATCCTGGGGCGACATGATATGGCGGGCCAGGATCTTGCTACGCAGGCCCGGCGCATAACTTTCAAGCAGATCCAGGACGCGCTCTGCATATGCATCCTTAAGCTGCGACCAATCGCCAGCGGCAATCTTGCCAGAAGCGTCGCCTTTGACTTGGGCGGGCAGCACACGCACTTGAATCCACAAAGTATGTTTCCCCTCCGGGGCGCGCGAAGGATCCAGTGCTGTACCTTGTCCAACCACAAGAACTGGCTCGGCAGGCAATAAACCTGCAGCTGCTTCGGCATAGACGCGGCTCATCATGGCCATATCGGGTGCCAGATGGACGTAGGAGAAACGCTGCAGCTCGGTGCCAGCTGTCCAATCAGGCAAGCCATCCAGAGCCAAATGGATCATCATGGTGCCCAATCCGGGGCGGAAGGCATCGACTTTCTTCTGATAATCTTTGGGAACGGTAGCAGACTGCACCAGACGACCAAAGACGAGCTGAGGATTCAGATTCGCGATGACCGCCTTGCGTGCCTTCAAGCGGCGACCATCGGCCAAAACAACACCACTGGCGCGACCATTCTCTTGTTCAATTGTCTGCACGGGGGCATTCAACAGCAGCTCACCGCCCAACTCCTGCAGCAAGCTCGTCATGGCACGGATAATCGTGTCAGCACCGCCCTGCCCGATCACCATGCCGAAGGCTTGGTTGGCCATGGACTCCAGATAAGGAAACAAGGCACCGCCTGCTGTGTCTGGTGTGAAATCCACATGCAGCCCCCAGGCTGCCATCATGGCTTTCACTGAGTCGCTCTCGAAATGGCGGTCCAGAAAGTCACGAGGCGTCGCCAGCAGCAATTGCATCAGCTCTGCAACGCCATCCTTGCCCAGCTCCCGCCAGCTCTTCCAGGCGCTTTTCATCAAGCCCCAAGAAGGCATAGGGCTACCGAGCACAGCAAACAAATGGGGAGCCTTGCTCTGGAAGTCATCCAACATGGCTTGCCAAGCCTGCGCGTCCTTCTCAGAAACAGCTCGAATACGCTTCAAGGTCGTTTCCAGGTCTGTACTGACGCCCAAATAACTTTGATCCCGGAACACGCTGGCAAAGCAATGCTCTGCGGGGACGAACGCCAAGCCATGGCGAGCCAAAGCTTCTTTATGGCGCTGGAAGAACGCAGAGCCTGCGAAGGAGGACAGGTTCATGGCGCACACATCATGCTTGAAGCCGGGCAAGGTCAACTCCTGAGTGCTGACCGCACCACCCGCCGAACTCTTGGCTTCCACAACCTGAACTTTCCAGCCTTTACTGGCCAGTTCAACCGCTGCTGCCAAGCCGTTGTGCCCTGCCCCAACCACAATCGCGTCTACTACTGTCTCTGCACCCACGGGCAACTCCTTTAGCTCTAAAGTATTTACCCGTATTCTACGGCGCAAAGAGAAAACTGAGTAGGAATTTCAGGAGGATCAGGGAGGACGAATACAGGCAGTGACTAAGTACGCTACAGCCCTAAGCTAAGGAGACAGATGCCGGCAGTTGCAGGCGCCAATCTTGGTAGACAAAGCTGATTGGTGCGAAAAGCTCAGTTGCTAATGCTACAAGCGCGAAGAGTAGAGCGGCCACTCTGCAGCGATGATCCAGCCACGTTGTCTGCAACTAAAGCATTAAACGCGCTATGCGCACCAATCATAGAGCAGGCCCCCCTCATGCCGATCAGAGTCACTACCCGGGGCAATCAGCAGCAGCAGACGAAGAAGAAGAAGAAGAAGAAGAAGAGGTGGTCTGTCGCCGCGTCTCAACAACAAACAGTCAGCACAGCAAGAGTAGAACGACCGACCACCCTACAGGTAAGCAGCGACGGATTGAACGTCAATTTTCTTGTGCAGGGGCAAGATGCCAGGACCGACCTACTAGGCTTAGGCCAATCGGCGTCGGTAAGAACACGGAATACACGCAGCCCAGAACGGGCCAGGAGGGGGGGGCGGTGCGCCTGAACCGGGTGATCCAGCGTCAGGCCTTCGAGCAATCCGAGACAGGCCGGTAGCCTGCGCTTTTGTCGCCGCCTAAAACAAAACCCCCGCAAGGG